>NZ_JBHXSO010000089.1:0-20615 GCF_042714775.1 Streptomyces sp. NPDC058691
CGGCAGGCATGCCGTGCCCGGGCCGCTCCGCGACGAGGCCGCGCGTGCCGCGTCAGTTGACGCGGGCGGCGTTGGCCACGGGCTGCGAGAGGGTGGCCTTGACCTGCCGGGTCGCCTCGTCGGCGAGGACCTCGGGCAGGTCCGCGGCCAGGGCGTCCATGGTCAGTTCGGCCACGGTGGCGGGACTGATCTTCGGGGCGTCCGTCCAGGCGCTGAGGTCGGTGTCGACGAATCCCGAGTGCACGCCCACGACCAGGGTTCCCTGCGCCGCCAGCCCCTGCCGCAGGGCGTCCGTCAACGACCACTGCGCCGCCTTGGAGGCCGCGTAACCCGGGAACGCCGGCTGCCCGACCCAGGAGGCCAGCGAGAGCATGTTCACCACGGCCCCTCCGCCGTTGCGGGCGAGGATCGGGGCGAACGCCCGGGAGACGGACCAGGTGCCGAAGTAGTTGACCTCCATCGCCTGGCGCGCGCCGTCCAGCGGGCCTTCGAGCAGGCCCGAACTCGCGCCGCCGATCCCCGCGTTGTTGACCAGGATGCTGACGTCACCGGCGACGGCGGCTGCCGCCGCGACCTGGCCGGGGTCGGTGACGTCGAGGCGCAGGGGCACGAAGTCCTGATCGATGACGCTCTCCGGGTCGCGGACACCGGCATAGACCTTGGCCGCGCCGCGGTCGAGCAGCGCGCGGGCGAATGCGCGGCCGATTCCACGATTGGCGCCGGTCACCAGTGCGACCGAACCTTCGATGTTCATAGGACTTCCTTTGCGACGGGCGCCCGGGGAGCGCCGGACGACCGCACGTGGGACGGCCGGCGGCGCGCCCCTGGGGTGCGGCCGAGGAGGCATCGAATCCGTTCGGGCGGTCCCGATGGGCTCGATCGCAGGCGCGAACGCACCTGGTCGTCTCAGGCTAACATCTGACTTTAGTTATGCAAGTCAGATGCCCGATCGCCGTCAGCCGGCGCCGCCGCTGGAGGTGGCGCCGGCCGACGTGAGCCCACGGCCCGGTGGTGCGGGGAAGGCGTCAGGCGGCCTTGATGCGCGCGGCCAGCCGCACGACGCGCTCGGCCTGGACACGTGCGGCGGTGCGGGTGATGTCGTCGATGGGGTTGGTGCCCTGACCGTCCACGTGGGACGTGCCGTAGGGGTTGCCGTCGACGAACTTGGTCGGGTCGGTGAAGCCGGGGGTGACCGTGACGCCGCCGAAGTGGTGGATGGAGTTGTAGAGCGCCAGCAGCGTCGATTCCTGGCCGGCGTGGGCGGTCGCGCTGGAGGCGAAGCCGCTGTAGACCTTGTCGGCCAGCTTGCCCTGGGCCCACAGGCCCCCGAGGGTGTCGATGAACTGCTTGAGCTGCGAGGAGACGTTGCCGAAGCGGGTCGGGGTGCCGAAGATCACGGCGTCGGCCCAGTCGACGTCCTCGGGCGTGGCGTGGGGGACGTCCGCGGTGGCCGCGTGGTTGGCGGCCCAGGCGGGATTGCTTTCGATGGCGGCTTGCGGGGCCAGTTCGGCGGCCTTGACGAGGCGGACCTCGGCGCCGGTCTTCAGGGCCGCGTCGTGCAACTCCCTGGCGATCCCGGTGATGGTGCCGGTGGAGGAGTAGTAGACGATCGCGAGCTTCACGGGGGTGGTCACAGGGGTGCTCCGTTTTTGTGTGCGGGGTTGAGGGGGAGGTCAACCGGACAACTAGCCGACCGGTCGCCTATTCGAAGGTAGGCGACCGGTCGACAACTGTCAAAGAGTCTTCAGAGGTGCAGCGGAAGTGGTGTGTCGTGCGGCGAATACGCAGGTCGGCGGCGCGTGCGCGGCCTCACGGCGCCCCGGGGGACGTGGGCTCGGGGCGGCGTCGGTCCGGGGGTGTGCGGATCGTCACGCGTGGCGAAAAGGCGGTTAGGGCCCGCCCGGCCGGTCTCGCCCCGAGGGGCGCCCGATCGGGGGTGACGGGAGTGACGGGGGTGACGGGGGCCTGCGTCAGGCTCCGGCGCTCTTGTCGCTGAGCAGGGTCACCTCGGTGCCGGGGACTTCGTGGCCGTCCTCGTCGAGGAAGCCGACGCGGACCGGGCGGTCGGTGGAACGCGTCCGCCGGTTCGCCGAGGGGCCCGAAGGGCGCGGGCGGTGATGGTCGCCCCACTGCTGGAGCGCGGCCAGGACCAGTTGCAGGTCCTGCCCGGCTTCCGTGAGGTGGTAGCTCTGCCGGGGCCGGCTGCCGGGCTCCTGGTACGTGCGCGTACACAGCACGCCGGAGTCGAGGAGGAGCTTGAGCCGGGTGCTGAGCAGGTTGGGTGCCACGCCGAGCGAGGACTGGATCTCGGCGAAGCGGTGGCGGCCGGCGAAGATGTCGCGCAGCACCAGCAGTGACCAGCGCTCGCCGAGGATCTGCAGGCTCCGCTCGATGGAGCAGCTCGGCTCGTCCTCCGTGGGGCCCGACACCTGCCTTCCGGACGGCACTGCGCACCTCCTGCGTGATGCCCGCCCGCGCGCGGGGATCGCGTCACGGTGCGTTTGTCAGTGTACGCCTGGCTTTCCTCCCACTATCCAGGCCGGTGTTCCCGACCGCCGGCCTCGCGGCCGGTTCGCGACCGCGCAAGCCCTGGAAGCGTGCACCCGGGACCCGCGCGGGCGCCTGCGCCTGTGACAACCGGTCGGCACGCCGCCCTAGGGTGAAGCAATGGTCGAAACGGATGTGCGGATCGCGCGAATGGTGCAGGGGTGGGTCTCCGAAGTAGGCAGCCTGGCCAGCGAGTTCGCCGCCGTCTTCGAGGCGGTCCAGGGATTTGCCCCCGGGGAGCACGCGGTCCTTCGGGCCTCCGCCGAGGAGGGCGTCGCTTCCGCCGGGATGCTCGCCCGTGCCGGTGTTCCCGGATCCCTGGTCGCCCTGTACTCGGTGCTGCGGTCGGCCGAGCTGCCGGACTTCGGCAACGGGATCTGGATCGACGAGGCCGCATCGCTTCTGGAGCAGGCCGAGGCAGGTAACTACCCCCGGCTTCTGGCCGGAGCGGTCGATGACCGGGTGACGGTGTTCGCCACGGATGGCGGCGGAGGCATGTACGCGGTCAGCCACGCCATCGGATGCGTCTACCACCTGACCCTCGGCTCCCTCGTCGGTACGACCTACGACCTGGACGAGGACGGCTACACCGTGGCTGCCCCGAACCTGGGCGCCTTCCTGGAGGAGCTCCACTACCGTCTGGCCCAATCGGTCCAGGCCCAGTGGGACATCGTGCGGGCATGAAGCGAGTTCGCCCTAACGCTCGTCGTCGTGCCACCGGGGATGCAGCCGTCGTGCCCACTGCCGCTCCACGTACCCCGTGCGCATGCCGAGCCGGGCCTGCGGGTCGCGAAACGCCATCCGGATGTGGCCGAACAGCACGGCGACGACGGCCCAGGCCAGGATGTCGTGGACGAAGATCGCGCTGGTGCGGGAGATCGACGGCAGCACACCCGTGAACCACATCAGGAGGCCGGTGGCCATCATGGTCAGGACGGCCCCGGCGATCCAGCCCGCGTAGATCTTCTGCCCCGCGTTGAACTTGCCGGCCGGCCGGGCGTCCGGTGAGGTCAGGCGCCTTCGGACCGCCCGCAGCCACTGCCTGTCGTAGCCGGCGAAGCGGTTCAGCCTGCGCAGGTCGGC
This sequence comes from Streptomyces sp. NPDC058691, assembly GCF_042714775.1. Lineage (NCBI taxonomy): Bacteria > Bacillati > Actinomycetota > Actinomycetes > Kitasatosporales > Streptomycetaceae > Streptomyces > Streptomyces sp. NPDC058691. Next base: position 3,631 of record NZ_JBHXSO010000089.1, read on the forward strand.
GCGGAAGGCGGGTGAGGCCAGGCCGAGCAGAAAGGGCAGCGGCAGCAGGATCCCGGACCACTCGTGGACCGTGACGAGCAGGTGGCGGCGGCCCACCAGCTGGGCCAGCGGGGCCAGGTAGAGGCAGGCAGCGGTCGTCACGCAGAGCAGCATCAGCCAGCCGGTGGCCCGGTGGACCAGGCGTTCGGCACGGGTGAACCGGGCGATCAGGCCAGGGCGTTCAGGCCGCGGCGGCGCCGCCGCGCTTGTCGGCTCCGTCGAGCCAGCCGTCGACGGCATAGCCGTACTCCTCCCAGTAGCCGGGTATGACCTGGTCGGTCACGGAGATCCCGGACAGCCACTTGGCCGATTTGTAGAAGTACATCGGGGCCACGTAGAGCCGGACGGGGCCGCCGTGCTCGTGGCTGATCGGCTTGTCCTGCATGGACAGCGCCACCATGACGTCCGAGCGGCGGGCCTGGTCGAGGGTGAGGCTCTCGGTGTAGACGCCGTCGAAGCAGGTGAACTGGACCGCCCTGCCGTCCGGTCGCACGCCGGCCGCGTCCAGGAGGTCGGAGAGCCGCACTCCGGTGAACGGGGTGTCGGCCACCCGCCAGCCGTCCGTGCACTGCACGTCGTGGACGATCCGGGTCTGCGGCAGAGCGCGCAGGTCGTCGAGGCTGTACGTCCTCGGGCGGTCGACGAGACCGCCGATCTTCAGCCGGTAGTTCGTCGCGTCCTTGCGTGGCACGGACCCCACGACGCTGTAGTAGCGGAAGCCCCCCGGGTTGGGGAGGATCCCGGTGATCCCGGTGGGGTCGGCCTGGGAGGCGGCGCCGAGGAACTTCTCCCATCCGCGCTGTGCCCAGGGGGCGGTGGCGACGCCGGCGGCTCCCAGGCCGAGCATGGCGAGCATCGTCCGTCGCGCCACCGGCGTGCCGTCTGCCGGCCGGCCGGGTCGGTCAGCCATGGCTCATGAGGCCTCTCCTTGCGCATCACCTATTGGAAGGGTGATGAGCCTCGCACGGAGATGAATAACCTGTCAAGGCGGTGATGGGTGACGTGGGAGACGCGGCGCACGGCGTTCCGGCCGGTCAGGGCACGGCCGTCCGCGTCAGGGGCAGGTTTCCCCGAACTTGACGGCCTTGAAGGAGACGGGCTGCCCGTGCAGTGCTTCGCCCGGCGCGGGGCTCTGTGAGCACACCCGCCAATTGCTCTCCAGGAGGATGTAGCGCTCCTTGTCGGTGGCGTCCTCCGCGGTGATGCTCGTGGCGGACGGAAGGGCCTGACGCGCCACCTTCAGGGACGTGCCCTTCAGGTCCGGCATGGTGGTGCCGGCCGTCGGGGGCGCGGTCGCGTCGCTCGCGGGGCAGGACTCGGCGAGCTTGACCGTTCCGAAGCCGACCGTGGCCCCGGTGGGCCGGTGGCCCGGTGCGGGGCTCTGGAAGCAGACCTTCCAGTCGCGGTCCCAGATCTGCTCGCGCCCCCGGCCGAGGGAGTCGTGCGAGTCGAGCCGGTGGAAGCCGAGCGACTGGGCCCGGTCCTGGGCGGCCTGCAGTCCCATGCCGTGGAAGTCGGGCAGGTCGGCGACCGTGGCAGGGGTCGTGGTGCTGCTGCCGGAGGGCCGGTCGCTGGTGCCGCCGTCCGCCGGGTCGCATGCGGCGAGGGCGGTCGCGGCGACAAGGGCGAGGGATGCGGCCAGGACGCGGGCGGCGAGGCGGGTCATGCTCATAACCGGATACGTACCCGGACACACCGCGTGAATGCCGCAACCCCGCCGCAACCCCACCCCAAGGTGACGTCCGGTCAGGCCGGTGGACCGGACGTCACCTTGCGGCGGCCGACCGGGCCCCGCAGGTGTCGCGGACCACCAGCCGGGTCGGCACCACCGAGGGGGCCGGGCGCCCCACCGGGCCCGGGCCCAGCAGTTCGCGCAGGGCGGCGACGGCGGCGGCGCCGAGGGCGCGGCGGTCCTGCGCGACGGTGGTGAGGGCGGGGCTGACCAGTGTCGCGGCGTCGATGTCGTCGAAGCCGACCACGGCCAGGTCGCCCGGCACGGACCGGCCGGCCTCGGCGGCGGCGCGCAGGGCCCCGATGGCCATGAGGTCGCCCGCCGCGAACAGCGCGGTGGGGGGCTCGGGCAGGGCGAGCAGCCGGTGCACGGCACGGTGGCCGCTCTCGAGGAAGAAGTCGCCCGTGACCACGTACTCCTGTGGCGCGGGGAGCCCGAGGCGGGCGCACGCGGAGCGGAAGCCCGCCAGCCGCTCGGCGGCGGGCGGGAGTTCGGGCGGGCCGGTGACCGTGGCGATCCTGCGGTGGCCGAGGGCGTGCAGATGGGCCACCGCCGTCTCGGCCCCGGAGGCGTTGTCGGAGGCGACGCTCGCCGTGCGCGGGCCGTCGAGCGTGACGTCGAGTCCCGCGCAGGGGGTCCCGGAGGCGGCGAGCACGCGCAGGGCGCGGTCGTCGGCCGGGCGGCCCATGACGATGACACCCTCCAGGCTGTGCCGGCGCACCGCCTGGACGTACACGCTGTCCGGGTCGCCGGGGCCTGCCGTCGTCAGCAGCATCAGGTGGTAGCCGGCCTCGGACAGCGCGGTGCGCACCGAGCTCAGCAGGCCCTGCAGGAAGGGGTGGTGCAGTCCGTGCGACTCGTGCCAGGTGTCCCACAGCAGGCCGATGGTGTCCGAGCGGCGGCGGACCAGGGTGCGGGCGGGCTCGTTGGGGGCGTACCCCAGTTCGCCGGCGAGCCGGCGGATGCGTTCGCGGGTGGCCTCGCTGACGTCGGCCCGGTTGTTGAGGGCGCGCGAGACCGTCGCGGTGGACACTCCGCTGCGCCGGGCCAGTTCGCGCAGGGTGACGGCGGTGGGGCCCTGGGGCGGGGGGACGGGGGTCTGGTCTCCGGGGGTTCGCGTCACGCTCACAGTCTTGACGATATGTCATGTCAGCGTCAGGCTCTTGGGGCGACAGCAGCCGGAAACGTTTACGGCCAGCGCCCCCTTCGGGGCCGGACAGGAACGGGATGCCTGCGATGCCTGCGAACGAACCGCGCACACGCCTCACTCGCTCACGCCTGAGAAACCTCGTCGTCCTCGCGACCGCGGCCGCCTGCGCCGCCGCCGTCGCGGCGGTGCCCGCTCAAGCCGACGGCCCCTTGTACACAAGGGCCGGAGCGCCGGTGGACCTGCGCGTGAAGGACCTCCTCAAGCGCATGACGCTGGACGAGAAGATCGGCCAGATGGACCAGATCGCCGTCGCCCGGATCCAGGGCGACTGCGAATGGAGCGGCGGCGAGCTCAACGAGAGCTGCATGAAGACCGTCCTCGCCGACTACCCGGTCGGCTCGGTGATCTCCGGCGGCGGCATGGCCCCCGCCAAGAACACCCCGCAGGACTGGGCCAAGATGGTCAACGCCGTGCAGAAGTACGCCATCACCAACTCGCGGCTGCACATTCCGATCGTGTACGGCGTGGACGGGGTCCACGGGCACAACAACGTGCTCGGCGCCACGATCTTCCCGCACCAGATCGGCCTGGGCGCCACCTGGGACCCGGGGACCGTGCACGACTCCTCCGCCGCCACGGCCCGCGCCGTCGCCGCCACCGGCATCGACTGGAACTTCGCGCCCGTCGCCGACCTCGCCCGCGACCAGCGGTGGGGCCGCTACTACGAGACGTACGGCGAGGACCCGCTGCTCGCCGGCACCCTGGCCGCCGCCGCGGTCGACGGCGCCGAGCACGCCAAGGGCGCCAAGCGGGTGGCCGCCACCGTGAAGCACTTCGGCGGCTACTCCGAGCCGGCCAACGGCCACGACCGCGTGCCCGCCGACGTCTCGATCCGCTATCTGCAGGACACCATCCTGCCCTCGTACAAGCAGGCCGTGCAGTCCGGCGCGAAGTCGGTCATGGTCAACTCCGGTGCCGTCAACGGCGTCCCGGCCACCGCCTCGACCTACCTGCTGACCAAGGTGCTGCGGCAGCAGTGGGGCTTCAAGGGCGTGACCGTCAGCGACTGGGAGGACGTCCGCGCCCTGCAGACCCGTTACAAGATCGCCGCCGACTACCCCGAGGCGATCGCGCTGGCCGTCAACGCGGGCCTCGACATGGCGATGGAGCCGTACTTCGCCAAGGAGTGGAGCCAGGGCCTGAAGACCGCCGTGGACCGGCACCTGGTCTCGCAGAAGCGGATCGACGAGGCCGTCAGCCGCATCCTGCGGATGAAGTTCGAACTCGGCCTCTTCGAGCACCCGTACGTCGACCCCGCCAAGGCCGACGCCGCGGTGAACGGCGCAGACACCGGCCTGGCGCGCACCGCCGCGGCGGAGTCCCAGGTGCTGCTGCGCAACGAGGGCGGCGTGCTGCCGGTGAGCGCCTCCGCCAAGCGGATCGTCGTCGCGGGCTCCTACGCGGACGACATCAACGACCAGGCGGGCGGCTGGACCATCGGCTGGCAGGGCGTCCCGGACGGGGTGACCCTCCCCGGTACGACCATCCTGGAGGGCATCCGCGAGGCGGCGCCCGCCGGCACCGAGGTCGTGCAGGCCAAGACCGCGGACGATGCCGTGGCCCAGGCGAAGAACGCGGACCTGACGGTCGTCGTGGTCGGCGAGAAGGCCGCCGCCGAGGGCGCGGCGGACAGTCCGCGCCCTGAGCTGACGGCCGATCAGCAGGCGCTGGTGAAGTCCCTGAAGGCGAGCGGCAAGCCGGTCGTCACCGTCGTCGTGGCCGGGCGCCCGCTGGTGCTGGGCGACGCCGAGGGCACGCAGGGCCTGCTGATGTCCTGGCTGCCGGGCACCGAGGGCGGCCACGCGGTCGCCGACGTGCTCTTCGGCAAGGTGAACCCGAGCGGCCGGATGCCGGTCTCGTGGCCGAAGAACATCGGCAACGAGCCGATGTACTACCAGCAGCTGCCGGGCACCAACGGCGGTCCGGAGTCGTCGTACGACCCGCTGTACGCCTTCGGCGCGGGCCTGTCGTACACGACGTACAGCTTCGACGCCCTCACCGCCGACTCCAAGGGCGTCAAGGTGACGGTCTCCAACACCGGTGCCAGGGACGGTGACCTGGTGGTCCCGGTCTACGCGTCGCGGCCGGTCAGCGACGTGCTGGCACCGCCGCGCAAGCTGGTGGCGTTCACGAAGGTCCACCTCAAGGCGGGCGAGCACAAGACCGTCCGGCTGGACTTCGCCAAGAGCGCGCTCGCGGTGACGCCCGGCGACATCGACGGCTCGGGAACGCCGCGCGTCGAGCGGGGCACGTACACCTTCACCGCGGGGGACAAGAGCGCCGACGTGGTGCTGCGTTAGGCGCGGCGCGCCGGGGACCACGGGCCCGCCGGCCCGTGGTCCCCGGCGTCAGTTCGCCTCGTCGTACCGCGATCGCGCCCGGTCCACCTCGCCCATGTGCTCCTGCGACCAGTGCGCGAGCGACGCGAACAGCGGTGCCAGGCTGCCGCCCAGCTCGCTGATCTCGTACTCGACGCGCGGCGGGACTTCGGGGTGGTAGGTGCGGATCACCAGGCCGTCGCGCTCCAGCTGGCGCAGACGCTGCGTCAGGACCTTCGGGGTGACCGTGCCGATCCGGCGCTGCAGTTCCACGAAACGCTGCCGGCCGTGGGTGTGCAGCGTCCACAGGATCGGCGTGGTCCAGCGGCTGAAGACCAGGTCGACGACCGGGCTGATCGGGCAGGCCAGTGCGGGGGCGGCGGCCGGGGAAGGGGCGGTGCGGGCGGACGGGCTGCTCATCGGGGCGCCTTCCGTGTGATCCGGCAAGGTTCGGCAAGGTCGGCATAGTCACTATCTTCTAGGTACCTACTATACCCACGCTGTTAGCTTCGTCCGGTCGCAGTCAGTCCCAGCCAACGGGCCGAAACGGAGCCGAAGATGATCGCAGTGACAGGTGCCACCGGGAACGTCGGACAGCCGCTCGTCCGGGCGCTCGCCGCGGCAGGGGAACCGGTGAGGGCACTCTCCCGCCGGGCCCCGGCGCAGGGCGAACTCCCCACCGGCGTACGGCATATGAGGGTCGACCTGACGGCCCCGGAGGAATTGCGCGTGGCACTGGACGGCGCCGAGGCGCTGTTCCTGCTGCCGGCCGGGGACCTCCTGGCGCCCGGCGGCCGGCCGTACGACCTGGTGGACGCGGCCAAGGCGGCCGGGGTGCGGCGCATCGTGCTGCTCTCCTCGCAGGCCGCGGGCACCCGCCCGCACGCGGTCTCCCACGAGCCGCTGCGGGTCTTCGAGGCCGCGGTGCGCGAGTCCGGCGTCGACTGGACGGTACTGCGGTGCGGGGGTTTCGCCTCCAACGCCTTCGCCTGGGCGGAGTCCGTGCGCACGGCGCACACGGTGGCCGCGCCTTTCGCGGACGTGGCGCTTCCCGTCGTCGACCCCGCCGACATCGCCGGTGCCGCCGCGGTCGTCCTGCGCGACGACCTCCGCGTCCACGCGGGACGCACCTACGAGCTGACGGGCCCCGCTCCCGTCTCGCCGCGTGAGCAGGCGGCCGCGATCGGCGAGGCGCTGGGCACGCCGCTGCACTTCGTCGAACTGAGCCGGGACGAAGCCCGGTCGGGCATGCTGCGCTTCATGCCGGAGGCCGTCGCGGACGGCACCCTGGACATCCTGGGGGAGCCGCTCGCCGAGGAGCGGCGTGTCGGCCCGGACGCCGAGGGGCTGCTCGGCCGCCCCGCGCAGCCGTTCGCCGCCTGGGCGGCGCGCAACGCCGCCGCCTTCCGCTGAGCCGCACCGGGATGCCGCGACCGGATGCCGCAAACGCGTCAGGCCGTCCGTACCCGGTTACGGGGTACGGACGGCCTGACGTGGCAGTCCGGGGTCAGCGGGTCAGCGGGTCAGGGGCGGACGGTGAGCTGGAAGGACTGGGCGGCGGTGCCGTTGCAGGTGTACTGCTGGATGCGGGCGGCGTCGGCGGTGGACGCCGAGGGCACGTCGAGGCACTTGCCGCTGTTGCGGTTGACGAAGTGGTAGGTGCCGCCGGTCTCCGCGACCGGGAGCCACTGCTGGTTCGCGCCGCCCGAGTACGACCAGAGCTGGATCTTGGCGGCATCGGCGGTGGAGACACCCGTGACGTCCCACGACTTGGTCGCGTCGTTGCGGTTGTTGACGCGGTAGTAGCCGTCACTGGTGGGCTGGAACTGCCAGTCCTGCGCGGTGGTGCTGTTGCAGGTGTACTGCTGCACCGCGGTGCCGTTGGCGGTGGCCGCGGCGGCGGCGTCGACGCACTTGCCACTGTGCTTGGCGGCGACCGTCACCCAGCCGCTGGGCACGGGCCCGGTCGGCGGGGTGGGGTCTCCGGTGGAGCCGGTGCCGAGCCACTTGAGGCCGTCGAGCAGGAAGGTGTTCTGGGTGGCGCTCGCGAAGGTCGACGACAGGCCGGTGTTCGTGTCGTAGTTCATCGCGTTGTGGCCGAAGTTGGCGTACAGCATGCGGTACTTGGTGTTGGTCCACAGGATCGGGTAGTAGCCGCTGTACCAGGACTGGTTGGGGTCGGTGCCCAGGGGGAAGCTCACCGGGTCGACGGACGCCAGGATGTCGATGTCCGGGTTGGTGCGCAGGTCGTTGCTCCAGCTGTACCACTCGCTCACCGCCGAGGTGAACGTCGCGGGCAGGCGGCTGGTGGAGGGGTGCGTGCGGTCCTCGACGCGCAGCACGGCGGTGGTGGGGCCCCAGGTGTTGGAGCGGAAGTTGCCGCTGCCCAGGAACTGGTTGTAGTACCAGGGCCAGCTCTGCGCGCTCGTCGTGAAGGCCGAGACGTGGAAGCCCAGCCAGGCGCCGCCGCCGCGCATATAGGCCTCGAAGCCGGAGCGCTGGGCGGCGGTCTGCGGGGCGTCGTCGAGGAAGAGGACGACCTGGTACTGCTTCAGCGCGGCGCTGTCGGCCAGCAGGTTCCAGTTGTTCGTCGAGGTGTACGTGAAGCCGTTGGCCGCGGCCTGCTGCGGGAACCACCGGTTGGCTTCGCCGACGAAGTTGATGTGGGCGGCGTCGAAGGTGCCGTTGTAGAAGGCGATGACCTTGAAGGGCGTGGCGGCCGCGGCGCCGGGGCCGGCGACGGCGGGGGCGACGCTGATGCCGAGGAGGACGGCGAACAGCAGTAACAGGCGGCCGGCGGCGCGCCGGGCGGCGGTGGTGAGAGCGGTCATGGGGGGAGTGGTCCTTCCCGTGTCGGCGTGCGTGGGTGGGGCGCCGGTGAGGGTGAAGGGCGGTGAACGGCGTCGAGCGCTCGGGGAGATGGTGGGGAGGCGCTGGGGGAGGCGGTGCGGAGACCTTTGTCAACGTTGTGATTTAAGGAGTGAAGGAAGGTCGCCGTCAAGGCTTTGGTACAGACCAGTCGGCGGTGTTCCGGCTGTGGGGGCCGGAGCGGCGCAAGGCGCCGGCGCGGGGGTCCGCGTTCAAGTGTTGACCGGCGCACCTCGTCGGCAGGAGCCGCGGGGCCGCCCGGATGCCCGGTGTTTGAGCTGCTCAAACACCGTAAGCGCAGGGCGGGTTGAGTGTTTACCACGGATCGGCGGGAGTTCGGAATCCGTAGCGCCACCTCTTGACGTGTCCCTTCCATGAGCCTAACTTCACGCCGTGAAGAAAGGTTGTCCAGACCTTTGAGCCGCTGTCGCAGCCGGGTGTTCGCTGCCCGGTGAAGCCCGTACCACCCTTCACACTCCCCGTGCCGACGCTCGCTTCGGCATGCCCGCCCCCCACGGCGCCGCGCCCCGCGCGGCACAGGAGCTTCCATGAGAATCCTCGGAGCACCGTCTCCGGGCGCCCCCGGCCGCGGCCGGACCCGGCGCCGCGTCATACCGCTCGCCCTGGGCGCGCTGTTCGCCTCGGGCCTGTCCGCCGTCGTGCTCGCCCCTCAGGCGCAGGCCGCCGTGCCCACCGGCTGGGTGACGGTCGCCGCCAAGCACAGCGGCAAGTGCGTCGACGCCGCCGCCGCGGCCACCGCCAACGGCACGGCGGTGCAGCAGTACGCCTGCAACGGGACCACCGCGCAGCAGTGGCAGTTCCAGGCGACGAGTGACGGATACGTGCGGGTCAACAACCGCAACGACGCCACCAAGTCGTGGGACGTCACCGACGTCTCCACCGCCGACGGCGCCCCGGTGCAGCTCTGGTCGTACTCCAGCGGCGCGAACCAGCAGTGGCTGCCGGTCGAGGAGGCCGGCGGCACCTACCACTTCGTCAACCGCAACAGCGGCAAGTGCCTCGACGTGCCCTCGGCCTCGACCGCCGACGCCGCCCGCATCCAGCAGTACACCTGCAACGGCACCTCGGCCCAGTCCTTCAGCCTGGGCTCCACCGACGGGCCGCAGAACCCGCCGGGCACCCCCGACCTCGGGCCGAACGTCTCCGTCTTCGACCCGTCGATGTCCTCGGCGTCCATCCAGAGCCGGCTCAGCCAGGTCTTCGGCCAGCAGGAGTCCAACCAGTTCGGCTCGCAGCGCTACGCCCTGCTCTTCAAGCCCGGCAGCTACAACGTCGACGCCAACGTCGGCTTCTACACCCAGGTGGCGGGCCTCGGCCTGTCGCCGGACGACGTGACGATCAACGGCGCGGTGCACGCCGAGGCCGACTGGTTCCAGGGCAACGCCACCCAGAACTTCTGGCGCTCCGCCGAGAACCTCTCCGTCAACCCGTCGAGCGGTACCGACCGCTGGGCGGTCTCGCAGGCGGCCCCGTACCGGCGCATGCACGTCCGCGGCAACCTGCAGCTGGACGACGGCGGCTGGTCCAGCGGCGGTCTCCTCGCCGACTCCAAGATCGACGGCCAGGTCCGCTCCGGCTCCCAGCAGCAGTGGCTGTCGCGCAACAGCCAGTGGGGCAGCTGGACCGGCTCCAACTGGAACATGGTCTTCGTCGGTGACGTGAACGCTCCCGCCAACACCTTCCCGAACCCGCCGTACACCACGGTCGCGCAGACCCCGGTGACGCGTGAGAAGCCGTTCCTGTACGTGGACGCGGCCGGTGCCTACAAGGTCTTCGTCCCGGCGCTGCGCACCAACTCCCAGGGCACGAGCTGGGCGGGCGGAAGCCCGGCCGGCAGCTCACTGCCGATCGACCAGTTCTTCATCGTCAAGCCCGGTGCCACCGCGACCGACATCAACGGCGCGCTCGCCCAGGGCAAGAACCTGCTGTTCACGCCGGGCGTCTACCACCTCAACCAGACGCTCAACATCAACCGCGCCGACACCGTGGTACTGGGCCTGGGCCTGGCGACCATCATCCCGGACAACGGCATCACGGCGGTCAACGTGGCCGACGTGGACGGTGTCAAGCTCGCCGGTCTGCTGATCGACGCCGGCACGACCAACTCGCAGACGCTGATGCAGGTCGGCCCGGCCGGCTCGTCCGCGCGGCACACCGCCGATCCGACCTCGCTGCACGACGTCTTCTTCCGCATCGGCGGCGCGGGCGTCGGCAAGGCCACGCAGAGCCTGGTCGTCAACAGCTCGGACGTCATCGGCGACCACATGTGGCTGTGGCGCGCCGACCACGGCAGCGGTGTCGGCTGGAACAGCAACACGGCCGCCAACGGCCTGATCGTCAACGGCACCAACGTGACGATGTACGGCCTGTTCGTGGAGCACTACCAGCAGCATCAGGTGATCTGGAACGGCAACGGCGGCCGCACGTACTTCTTCCAGAACGAGATGCCTTACGACCCGCCCAACCAGGCCTCCTGGATGAACGGTTCGACGCGCGGCTACGACGCGTACAAGGTCAGCCCGTCGGTCACCAGCCATGAGGCCTGGGGCCTGGGCAGCTACTGCTACTTCAACGTCAACCCGTCCGTGGTCGCCGACCGTGCCTTCGAGGCGCCGGCCGTCGCCGGGGTCCGCTTCCACGACATGGTGACCGTCTCGCTCGGCGGCACCGGCACCATCAGCCACGTGATCAACAACATCGGAGGACCGTCCAACTCCTCCAACAACGTGGCCAACCTGGTCTCGGGTCCCTAGCCAGGAGGGACTCGGCCGAGGCGGGGCCGCCGTTCGCACGGCGGCGGCGGCCCCGCTCCCCGGTGTGCCCGCGTCCACCCGGCGGTGCCCTGACGGTCCGTGGATTCCCGTGGGCGCAGGGGGTTGACGCAGAGCTGGTCTAGTCCATACCGTCATCGGCCATCGGCTGTTCATGTAGTGGGGTGTTGTTCACCTACATGAACAGCCGGCAAGGCCCCCCACGCCGTCTCCACGGCGCACCACCCCCCACAGCGCGCACCTCACCGCGCCCACGACAGGAGTCGTCCTGTGCTGAAATCCGCCGTCAGAACCCTTGCAGCCGTCCCCGCCGTCCTCGCGATGGCCGCCACCGCCGTCGTCGCCACCGGCGGCTCCGCGAGCGCCGCGGCCAACCCCGGCCCCGGCTTCCCCGCCCAGTACGCCGCGCCCTACGTCGAGACCTGGAACTCCCCCTCGGCCATGGCCAACGCGCGCAACGCGACCGGCCTGAAGTACTTCACGCTCGCCTTCGTCATCGACGCCGGCGGCTGCAACGCCACGTTCAACGGCGACACGCCCGTCACCGACGCCGGCTGGACCTCCGCGATCAACTCCCTGCGGGCCGCGGGCGGCGACGTCATCGCCTCCTTCGGCGGTGCCGCGGGCACCGAGATCGGCGTCTCCTGTACGAGCGTGGCCTCGCTGAAGGCCCAGTACAAGAAGGTCGTCGACGCCCTGAACCTCACCCGCATCGACCTCGACATCGAGGGCGGCCAGCTCGACAACACCACCGCCAACGACCGTCGGAACAAGGCGCTGGCCCAGCTCCAGCAGGAGTACGCGGCCGCCGGGCGGAAGCTCGACGTGCAGTACACCCTCCCGGTCAACCCGACCGGCCTGGAGTCCAACTCGATCAGCCTGCTGAACAACGCCAAGAACAACGGGCTGAACGTCAACCTCGTCAACATCATGACGATGGACTACGGACCGGCCATGGACATGGGCAAGGCCGCCACCGACGCCGCCACCGCGCTGCGCAACCAGCTCGGTGCCATCTGGACCACCAAGACCGACGCGCAGCTGTGGGCGATGGAGGGCAACACCCCGATGATCGGGGTCAACGACACCACCGCCGAGACCTTCACCACCGGCAACGCCACCACGCTCGCCAACTTCGCCAAGTCCAAGGGCATCCAGGAACTCGCCTTCTGGGCGGTCGGCCGCGACAAGGCCTGCGCCACCAACGGCCAGCTCTCGGACACCTGCAGCGGCACCCCGCAGAGCGCCTGGCAGTTCTCCAGCATCTTCAACACCGTGACCGGCGGCACCACCCCGCCGCCCACCGGCTCCACCGGGCAGATCACCGGCCTCGGCGGCAAGTGCGTCGACGTCGCCGCGGCGAGCAGCGCCAACGGCACCGCCGTCCAGATGTACGACTGCAACGGCACCACCGCCCAGCAGTGGACCGTGGGCACCGACGGCACCATCCGCGCCCTCGGCAAGTGCATGGACCTCACCGCCGCCGGTACCGCCAACGGCACCAAGGTGCAGCTGTACGACTGCAACGGCACCGGCGCCCAGGTCTGGCAGCGCGCCACCGGCGACACCCTGGTGAACCCCGCGTCCGGCAAGTGCCTCGATGTCACCGACAAGTCCACGGCCAACGCGGCCCGGCTGCAGATCTGGACCTGCGCCGGCGGCACCAACCAGCAGTTCCACCTCCCGGCCTGACAGGGGGCCAGGCCCGCCGCCGCCCGGTGCACCACGTGTGCGCCGGGCGGCGGCGTGTGAGGATCGGGACGTGACCGACGACGACAAGCCCGGCCCGGCCGGGAAGCCCGGCGCGGCCGGCCAGGACCCCGTGACCGCCGACTCCCTCCGCGAGCGGATGCGTTCCGCCCCCGTGCTGGCCGGCCCGCTCCCCGGCTTCGACCCGGCCACCGCCGGACCGGCGCCCGGGCCGGTGTTCGCCCGCTGGCTGGCCCGGGCCCTCGACGACGGGGTACCGGAGCCGCACGTCATGACCCTCGCCACGGCAGGTGCCGACGGCCGCCCGTCGGCCCGGGTGCTCATGCTGCGCGGCGTCGACATCGAGGGCTGCGCCTTCGACTTCGCCTCCGAGGCGGCCAGCCGCAAGGGGCGCGACCTGGCGGAGCGCCCGTACGCCTGTCTCAGCTGGTACTGGCCCGCGCACGGCCGGCAGGTGAGGATGGCCGGGGCGGTGCGGACCCTGGACCGCGACACCGCCCGGCGTGACTTCCTCGGCCGCCGTGAGGCCTCCCGGGCCGCCGGCTTCACCGGCCTCATGAGCGCACCGCTCGACGGCCGGGCAGCGTACGAACATGCCCGGCGGCGCGCCGCCGGGCATGTCGCCGCCGCCCCGGAGGACGTCCCGGAGGGCCACACCGTCTACCGGCTCGTCGCCGACGAGGCCGAGTTCTGGCAGGCCGACCCGGCAGGCGGCCACGTCCGGCTCCGCTATCTGCGCGACCCGGCGGCGCCGGAAGGCTGGACGCGCGGTCTGCTCTGGCCCTGAGATGCCCCCGTCCGCCGTCATCCTTCAGGAGGACCGCTCCCACGCACGTGCCCATCCGGAGGAGTAGCGACGAATGAATCCGTGTGCCGATGCCCCGCGGCGGCGGAACTGATGGGGTGGACACCGTGCACAGGGACGACTTGCGGCTCACCGTGGAGCTGCGCTCGGTGACCGCCGGGGCGCGGCGCCGCGCGGTGCGGGACGGCGACGACCGCGTCGACACCGCGCATCTGCTCCACTCCCTGCTGGAGAGCGACCCGCGGGTCCGCGAGGCCGTGGACGGCGGCGCGGGGGGTGGCACGGACGGCGGCGCGGGCGGTGGGCAAGTGGCCCGCGTCCTGGGGTACTTGGTGCAGCGCAGCATCGGCTACGGCATGCGGTGGCGCGGAGCGGTCGAGGACTCCGGGGCCCTGGCCCTGGCACCGTCCGCGCTCGCCTCGCTCACCTCGCTCAGCTCCCTCGGCGCGCCCGGCTGGAGCCCGGCCGCCGCGACGGCGATCGGCGCCGCCGTCGCCCGTGCGCAGGAGCGGGGCACGGCGCAGGCCGACGGCGGCGACCTGCTGGAGGCGCTCCTGGCCGACCCGGCGTGCCGGGCCGTGGAGGTACTGCGGGCCGCCGGGGTGGACCCGGCCCGGCTGTTGGTGCGCCCGCCGGCCCTGCGCGGCACGGACGACAGCCGCTACTGGGGTGACGGTCCTGTCGCGAGCTGACATCATGGCCCGATGCATGTGTCTCAGGGGAGGAACACCGGGCTCGGACTCGCGCTGATCTCCGCGTTCGCGTTCGGTGGTTCGGGGGTCGCGGCCAAGCCGCTGATCGAGGCGGGGCTGGACCCGCTGCACGTGGTCTGGCTGCGCGTGGCCGGCGCCGCGCTCATCATGCTGCCCGTCGTCCTGCGGCACCGCACCCTGCTGTTGCGCCGCCCCGCGGTGCTGGCCGGCTTCGGGCTGCTCGGCGTCGCCGGCGTGCAGGCCTTCTACTTCGCGGCCATATCCCGCATCCCTGTAGGCGTCGCGATCCTCGTGGAGTTCCTCGGCCCCGCGCTGCTGCTCGGCTGGGTGCGCTTCGTGCAGCGCAAGGCGGTCAGCAGGGCCGCGGCCGTCGGCGTGGTGCTCGCCGTCGGCGGCATGGCGGCCGTGGTCGAGGTGTGGTCGGGGCTCGCCTTCGACCCGCTGGGCCTCGCGCTGGCCTTCGGGGCCGCCTGCTGCCAGGTCAGCTACTTCGTACTGGCCGACCACGGCAGCGACGGCGAGGACGCGCCCGACCCCGTCGCCGTCATCGCGTACGGACTGCTCATCGGCGCCCTCGTACTGACCGTCACCTCCCGCCCCTGGGAGATGGACTGGACCGTGCTCACCCACCGCGCCGACATGGGCGAGGTGTCCGTGCCCGCACTGCTGCTCGTCGGCTGGATCGTGCTGGTGGCCACCGTCGTCGCCTACCTCACCGGCGTGCTCGCCGTACGGCGGCTGTCGCCGCAGGTCGCCGGCGTCGTCGCCTGCCTGGAAGCGGTCGTCGGCACGATCCTCGCCTGGATCCTGCTCGACGAGCACCTGGGCGTGCCGCAGATCCTCGGCGGCGTCCTCGTCCTCGCGGGCGCCTTCGTCGCGCAGACCGCGAAGAAGCGGGGGACGAGCACCGTGGTGGCCGCCGCGGTCCCGGCCGACCCGGATGCCGCCGACGCCGCGCCCCAGGGCAAGGCGCGGCTCAGCTGAGGTCCCCTGGCGGGGCGTCGCGCGCCCCGCTCCGTCCACCGACGCCACGGACCCCCTGGGCCGGCGGCGGTCCCGGCCCGCCCTCCGGGTGCGGCTCCTCCGCGCGGCGTGCACGCTGGAGGGCGGGAGACGGGACGGGTGCCTCGGGACCTCGCCCCGGCCGGACACGCCGGGCGGCATCCCCGAGCGACGAGGTCGAGGAGCACTGATGCCACGCACGGTCGACGCCGTCGTCGTCGGTTCCGGAGTGAACGGCCTCGTCGCCGCAGCCGAACTGGCCAAGGAGGGCTGGTCGGTGGCCCTGGTCGAACGGAACGACCGGCTGGGCGGTTTCCTCGCCACCGAGGAGCGGACCGTGCCCGGCTTCCTGCACGACACCTATGCGTCGTGGCACCCGCTGTTCGTGTCCGGAGCGGCCTACGCCGCCCTCGGCGAGGACCTGCACCGGCACGGCCTGGAGTACCGCAACACCGACGGCTTCGTCACCGGCACGGTCACCGACGACGGCCGCGCCGTCCTCGTCCACCGTGACGCCGGCATCACGGTGGAGGCGTTCGGCCACGCCGAGGACAGGGCCGCCTACCTCGCCATGCTGCGGCGGTTCCTCGACAACGCCGACGCCATCGGCGGCGTGCTGGGCGGTGACCCCCGCTCGCCGCGGGTGCTGCGGTCCATCGCGAAGCTGCTGCGGCGGGAGCGGTTCACCGGCACCGAGGCCTGGCTGCGCGCCGCGCTCACCAGCGGCCGTTCGTACTGCCACAGCACCTTTCGCGGCGACGAGGCGGACCTGCTGTGGGTGCCGTGGCTGCTGCACGCGGGGCTGTCCCCCGACCATGCCGGCGGCGGCCTGCTCGTGCCCGTGCTGGCCGCCTCGCTGCACGGTTTCGGCGTGCCCGTCGTGGCGGGCGGTGCCCGCAACTTCGTCCGGGCCTTCGAGGCGCTGCTCGGCGACATGGGCGTGGACGTCCGCACCGGGCAGCCGGTGGAGCGGCTGCTCGTCACCGGCGGCCGGGTCACCGGCGTGATCAGCGGCGGCGAGACCATCCACGCGCGCCGCGCCGTCCTCGCCTCGGTGACCCCCACCGCGCTGTACGGGGAGCTGCTGCCGCAGGACGTCCCCCTCCCGCCCGCGGTCCGCGGCCAGGCGCGGCGCTACCGGTACGGCCGCGCCGCGATGCAGATCCACGTCGCGCTCTCCGCCCCGCCCGGCTGGCACGACGACCGTCTTGCCGGGGTGCCGCTGCTGCACCTGAGCGACGGGTCAGCGAGCACCGGGATCGCGTGCGCGGAGGCCGAGGCCGGCCTGCTGCCGCGCAGGCCCACGGTGGTCGTCGGCCAGCAGTACGTCCTGGACCCGTCGCGGGTGCCGCGGGGAACCGCGGCCCTGTGGATCCAGCTCCAGGAGGTGCCCTACGCGCCGGCCGGCGACGCGGCGGGCGAACTCGACGTCACCGGCGGCTGGACGAAGGCGCTGACCGAGGGCTACGTGGACCGCGTGCTGGCCCGCGTCGCCCGGCACGCCGCCGATCTGCCCGGCAAGGTGCTCGGCTGGGACGCCCTCACTCCCTCCGACCTGGCCGCGTACAACCCCAACGCGGTGGCCGGCGACCCCTACGGAGGCTCGGCCGAACTCGACCAGAGCCTGCTGTGGCGCCCGCTGCCCAGCGCGCCCCGGCACGCCACGCCCGTGCCGGGGCTGTGGCACATCGGCTCCTCCACCCACCCCGGACCCGGCCTCGGCGGCGGCTCGGGACACCTCGCGGCCCAGCAGCTGATCCGTGGCGCGCGCCGACGCGGCCGTCGCTGACCCGCCG
>NZ_JBHXSO010000090.1:0-20465 GCF_042714775.1 Streptomyces sp. NPDC058691
AGCCCCGCGCCCGCCGCGGCCCCCCGCTTTCTGGGGCCCCCAACCCGGCCACCGCCCGGGGGGGGGGGGGGCCCGGCAACGTTGTGCCGGGCCCCGCGCCTCGGGACGGGGTGCGGTCAACCCTGCTTGGCGAGGGCCGGGACAAAGCGGGCGGCGTCGATCGTTCCGACACCGGTCGCCATGTCGTAGCCCTTCACCGCGGTGTAGCCGGTCACTCCCGCGTAGCTGTTGTTCGTGCCGTCCTTCACGTCCACGATCCCGGTGGACGGGTTCCACGAGGACTGCGCGTACAGCGAGTACAGCGCCTGGTGGATGTCACCCAGCCGGTGCCCGGCAGCCTGGTCGGCCAGGGCCACGATGCCCGCGAAGAGCGGGCTGGCCTCGCTGGTGCCGACGTAGACGTCCCAGCCGACATGCTTCGGGTCGTAGCTGGAGTACACCCATGCGCCGCCCTTCAGCGAGGCGGACATGGAGAGGTCCGGGGTGCCGCGGTGGTCGCCGACCACCTGTTCCGCCGCGTTCTGATACGAAGGACGGGAGAAGACGTGGGACAGGCCGCCGCCGCCCGCGCCTGCGTCGTTGTAGACGCTGTCCGGCGCGATGCGGTCGCCCTTGGAGTCCAGGTGCAGCTGGGTGCCGCCGACCGAGACCACCAGCGGGTCGGCGGTCGGCCAGGCGTTGACCCGGTACGGGTAGTGGGACTTGCCGTCCGTGGTGGTGTCGGTGGCGCCGCTGTCGCCGGAAGCGGCGACGAGGGTCACACCGTGCTTGGCCGCGTCCTTGAAGGCGTACCGCAGGTTCTCGATGCTGGAGAAGTCACCCTTGCGGAAGCCGGGGAAGCTGTTCTCCGCCACGCCCCAGCTCTGGCTGATCACATCGCCCACGCCGCGGTCGACGAGCGACTTCTCGGCGTCCATGACCTCCCGCAGGCCGCTGGTACCGTCCCCGATCCGGCCGACGCCGGTCTCCGCCAGGACGATGCGCGCGCCCGGGGCGACGGCATGGGCCATCTCCACGTCAAGGGTGGCCTCCCCGGCCCAGGCGACCTGGTCCTCATCGGTGGGGTCAAAGCGCGGGACCTTGCCCCACTTGACCACGTCGACATGCGTGCTCTTCATACCGAACCGGGCGCTGTAGACATCCAGGTCCTTCTGGATGGTCGGCGAGCCGAACGGATCGACGATCACGATCGTGCGCCCCTTGCCGGTGACTCCTGCCCGGTACAGCGGGTTCAGGTCGTACGCCTGGCGGTACTGGATCGCGGAGTAGCAGGCGATCCGCCACTTCGCCCGGCACTGCTCCGTGGTCAGCAGGCTGCCGGCCGCGCTCCCCGATTGCGGCGCGGCCGCCGGCACGGCCTTGATTGCTTGCGTCGGCTGCATGGGAGCAGCAACGGCGGCAGAGCCTGACAGAAGCGTTGATATCGCCGCGATACCGGTGAGGCTGGTGATCCAGGCTGTGGCGACCGCAGTGCGCCGCCGCGCATGAATCCTGCGCATAGATGCTCCTCGTAGTGGACTAGACCGCACTCGACCATTGACCGCGATCTCACTCCGAGGCCAGCCGCGAGGCAAGCGATTGCCCCTGTGTGACTTGTCACCGATTAATGTGACTAAAGACTCTATGTCCGCGCTGAGCGCGGCCCGCACGACGTGGGCAACCCGCCGGGGGCCGCATGTCGGCCCGGTTGTCACGCGGCTCAAGCCAGGCCGACATCGGGGCTTTCATGTGTCGGGCTACCTCCTGCGCGGGTCACGACCGGCCCGATGTCCGCTATATCGGCTTTATGAGATACCTCACGTTCTGACCGCTGAGTGTGCGGGGCGACGGAAGCGAGCACGGTCTACGGCAGCCGAAGTCCGCCCGGCGGCGAATGTGCCGGACGGCGACCCTGCCGTTTCGGGTCCGCGGAAACCGGTCGGCACTGTCCTCGCGGCGATCGCCTCGTTCGCGTGGAACGCGGAGCCCGTACGCGGGGCCTCGGCCAGGACACGGACGCCCAGGACGCGACTTCCTGCGCCGGCCCGGAGGCGGGGGGGACTCGGCGGCTCGGGAAGTCGGCTCAGTGGCGAGAGCGCCCCGGTCCGGGGTGATGGACCGGGGCACTTTGTTCCAAGCGTCAGCTGATCGCCTCGGCGGCGTCCTCGATGAGATCGGCGACGATCCTGGGGTGACTGATCATCACGACGTGCGAGGAACGCGGCACTTCGACGACCTTCCGCGCGTTCGCACGGCTGTACATCCAGCGCTCGCACGCCGGCGGGATCGCCTTGTCCCGGCCGGCCACCAGCCCCCACGTCGGAATCGTCTTCCAGGCTGCGGCCGTGGTCGGGTAGATGAAGGAATCGGCATCGAACGGCCGCTGCGTGGCCTGCAGGACCCCGAAGTCAGCGGTGGATATGTCGGCGGCGAAGGCCGCCTGGCCGTCCTTGCTCAGGTACAGATCGATTCCGGTCGTGCCGTCGGCCTTCGTGTACGGGACCGGCACGCTCACCGGCTCGACCTCGCTGCCGGGGAACTTGGTGATGAGCTCCCCCTGCGTCTCACCGACGTCGGGCACGAACGCCGCGATGTAGACCAGCGCCTTGACGTTGGCCTTCCCGGCAGCGGCATTCGTGATGACCGTTCCACCCATGGAGTGCGCGACCAGCACGACGGGTCCGCTGATGGAGTCCAGCAGACTCCCGATGTAGGGGGCGTCGGTCGGAATACCGCGCAGCGGGTTCGACCCACAGACCGTGGTGTAGCCCTTGTGCTGCAACTCCTGGATGGTGGCGTTCCAGCAGGACGAATCGGCGTAGCCGCCGTGCACCAGCACAATCGTGGGCGTCACCTTCGGCTTCTCCTTATCGGTACGGGTCGGGGCCGCGGCGGCGGCCGTTCCTTCTGAGCCGGCCATCAGCGCCGCCGTCCCGGCCAGCGCCGCTCCGGCGGCCAGCACCTGACGGCGGGAAACTTCCGTACCCATGGGGGCTCCTCACACATTGGGGTCAATAGGGAATGAATCTGACGGAGAGCCCGCCGCTGAGCCGCCACGCGAGCGCGACGGCCTTGCAGATCTTCCGGCCCACCGGTGCGAGCCGGAGGGCCTTCGGGAAGCTCGGCGCCTGTCGCCCCCGGTGCGGCCGGGGGTCGGCGGGCGCCACTTGATCAGCTGCGCCGTCAGGAGTTCGGCTTGATCGATGTGGAACGCCTTGGACACTACGAGGAGCGCTTTCGCCTGGCTTCGGCCATGTGACCTAGATTCCGAGGCAGGCGGCCCGGCAGCCGCCGTCAGCTCTGAGCCTCGCGTCGTCGCGCTCGGCGGTACCGCGTAGCCCTTGCAGAATCGAGGTCGGCACCAAGGTGGAGGCCGCAGTGAAGTCCCCCGACATGTCGCGTGGTGCCCGTCTGACCGCCCATAGTGCCGTCTCCACATCCCTGGCCATGCGCAGTGATCGCGCGCTGCGCGAGCTCGTGGACGCGGCCGTGCCGATCGGATCCGGCATCGGCGGGAAGTCGGCCCTGCTGGAGGTCGCCGGAACCCCGGTCTTCGTGAAGCGGGTGCCCCTCACCGACCTGGAGAGACAACCTGAGCACATCCGGTCCACGGCGAATCTGTTCGAGCTGCCCACTTTCTTCCAGTACGGCGTCGGCACCATCGGCGGGCCGGGCTTCGGGGCCTGGCGAGAGCTCGCCGTGCACACCATGACGACGAACTGGGTGCTCGCGGCGGAATACGAGGGCTTTCCCCTCATGTACCACTGGCGGGTGCTGCCGGACTCGACGCCCCTTCCCGAAGAACTGGCCGACATCGAACGAGCCGTCGCCTACTGGGGCGGCGGATCGCAGGTGCGCCGCCGGATCGAGGCTCTCCAGCAGTCCTCGGCGAGCGTCGCGCTGTTCCTGGAGTACATCCCGCAGAACCTGCACCGGTGGCTGGAAACCCAGGTGCAAGCAGGAGACCAGGCCGTCAACCGGGCCTGCGCCATGGTGGAGAGCGAACTGGCAGCCGGCACCTCGTACATGAACAGCCGCGGACTCCTGCACTTCGACGCGCACTTCGAGAACATCCTGACGGACGGACGGCGCCTCTACTTCGCCGACTACGGCCTCGCCATTGCCTCCGGGTTCGAGCTGTCGCAGGACGAGGCCGACTTCTTCGACCGCCATCAGACCTACGACCGCTGTTACACCGCCACGTACCTGGTGAACTGGCTGGTCACCGCTCTGTACGGATATCAGAGGGAGGACCGGGACGGCCGCTACGCGCTGGTGCGCGCCTACGCGGAGGGCGAGCGTCCCACAGGAATCCCAGAGGCGGCCGCGGCGATCCTCGCACGGCACGCGCCGATCGCCGCAGTGATGTCCGACTTCAACCGAAAGTTCCAGCGCCAGAGCAGGCAGACCCCATACCCGCTGGAGGAGATCCGCCGACTCGACGGCACGTACAGCTCCCCCATTTGCTGACGGATGGCTGCAGGCCAGCACCCGACATGGACCAGTCACCCTACGTCGGCCTCCAGCAGCACCTGGTACCGTCCCGCCCCTGACCAACAACCAACAACCAACAACCAACAAGCGCATCCGTCCGGGAGGAGCCTCGTGACCAAAGCAACGGCGATCGTCAACGCGAGGGTCTTCGACGGCACCCGGCTGCGGGACTGGACGTCAGTCCGGTTCGCCGACGGCATCATCACCGACTGCGCCACCGGCTCCACTGCCCAGGACGGCGACGAGGTGATCGACGCGGAGGGCGGCACCCTCCTGCCGGGGCTGATCGACTCGCACATCCACCTGGTGCCCGGCGCTCTGGAGCAGGGGCTCACCTTCGGTGTGACCACCGCACTGGACATGTTCAGCCCGGCCGACGTGATGGCAGCGGCCAAGCAGCAAGCCGGCGCTCGCACGGACGTGGCAGACGTGCGCTCCGCGGGGATTGGAGCCACCGCGCCGGGCGGGCATCCCTGGATGATGTACGACCCGTTCCCGACCTTGACGGGGCCCGAGCAGGCCGAGCAGTTCGTCGCGGACCGGGTCGCCGAAGGCTCGGACTACGTGAAGATCTTCGGCCCCTCGGGCGCAGCGGGTCCGTGGGCGACGCCGTCCTTGGACCTGGACACGATCACCGCGTTGACGAAGGCAGCTCATCGTCGCGGACTCGTGGTCGTCGGGCACATCAACTCCTTGGCCGGGGTGCGCGAGGTCGTGTCCGCGGGCGTCGACGTCATCGCGCATGTGCCCGTGGACGGCGAACTGGACAGAGCCCTGGCCGAGCGGATCGCCCAGGCGGGAATCGCGGTCGGCCCGACGCTGGCAACCCTCGAGAACGTCTTGGGTGAGCCGGGCGGTGCCACTGTGGCCGCAGACCCGCGACTCGCCGGAAAGCTCGGGGACGCACAGGCGCGGCGGCTGACCTCTGGCGCATCAGGGGGGCATGGGCGGAGAATGCCGCCCTATTCCCGGGCCGAGGAGAATGTCGGCCGCCTGGTCGACGCGGGCGTCACGATCCTGGCCGGCACCGACGCCCCCAACCCGGGAACCGTGTTCGGGGCAAGTCTGCACCGGGAACTGGAGCTGCTCGGCCGCTGCGGCATCA
This sequence comes from Streptomyces sp. NPDC058691, assembly GCF_042714775.1. NCBI lineage: Bacteria > Bacillati > Actinomycetota > Actinomycetes > Kitasatosporales > Streptomycetaceae > Streptomyces > Streptomyces sp. NPDC058691. The sequence continues at coordinate 5,579 of NZ_JBHXSO010000090.1, forward strand.
CGCCCGCTCAGGCGCTGAACGCCGCGACCGCCGCTCCGGCGCGAGCGTTCAACCTCCCCGACCGCGGGCACGCCGCACCCGGTCAGCGCGCGGACCTCCTGCTCGTATCCGGCGACCCGTTGACCGACATCACCGCGACCCGGGCCATCGAGCGGATTTGGCGGGCAGGCGTCCTCTGTGACCGACGTGCGTTCGTCCCCAACGCGGCCGAGGCGGCAGAACTTGACGCCTTCGACGCCCGGGTCGCCAAGGTCGTGGCGGCTGTCCGCGAACGCCGGTACGGCTTCGGCTCGGCCAAGGGCGGCTGACACGGGACCGGGCAAGGAGAAGGGCGGCGAATCGGCCTTGCGTTGGAGGCGGAAGTCAGCCGTTACACAGCTGGAGCGACCGGAGAGGCTCGCCGTATGACCGACCAGCCCTTCGGCGAGGAACCCCCCGAGCACCTCCGCTACCGCAGGTACCTGTGGGAACTGGAAGATGTCTCGGAGGCGGATGAGGCCGCCTTGGTGGCGACCGTCCTGGAGGATCCGGACGTGTCGATGGCGGAGGCCGCGGTCAACCGTCACCTTGAGCGTCAGGCAACCCGCCTGCTGACCGACCCGGCGTTCACCGCTTGGGCCCAGACCTTGGCCACGGTAATCGGGGACCGTCCCTTCCTCGCCCGCCGGCTGCGCGAGTGGGCCCTGCTCAGGGCCATCGCGCTGGATGAGCCATGGACCGCCGAGGACCTCACCACCGCATCCGACTGGTTCCAGCGCACGGCCTCGGTCGTACCCGCTGTCACCTCACCTGAGGCCCTCAGCCTGCTCGCCGAACGGGGACGAACCCGCCGCGTTCGGAACGCGGCGAGCCGCCGGCTGCAACATGCGGATCAGCACGGACCTGACTCGATCCACAAGTCCTGACTTCATTCGACGGCCCCAGCTCAGCCGCCACGGTGGACCGCCACAACTACGCCCCCGCCCACGGCAGGTCCAGGCTCAGCGCACTCCGATCGGTGCAACGCGACGGAAGTCAGCCGCCATACGGGACGACCCAGGCACGTCCGCCCGCGTCGTTCGTGCCGTACCAGTAGTGCGGCCTTCCCTTGATGCTGGTGGTGTGGAACGGACGGCCGTGGTCGTCGATGCGGATCGTTCCGGTGCGGCCCTGGGAGGACCAGTCGAGTTCCAGGTACCAGCGGGTGTCGTAGGTCTGTGTCGTCGCGTCGACGAGCAGGACCTCCGGGTCCTCGGCGGAGACGCGGAGCGGGAGGTGCGCAGCCGGAATGGTGTGCTGGCTTTCGGATCCGTCCTTCGGGCGGGCGATGGGGCGGTCGACGTCGAGGTTCACGGTGAAGCGGCGCGGCATGACCTCGCCGCCGCAGCCCTGGCTCATGTCGTACGCGTTCCCTGCGGCCGGGTTGCCGCGGCTGACGATGCGGACACGGAGCGCCTCCAGGACCACGGCCGTGGACGACCGCCCCTGCACCGAGATCTGCACCTTCGTCTGCCCCCCGTGCACCGCGCCCTGCCTTGCCGCCCACGCCCCGGCGTCCTGCTCCACCGGAGGCGGAGGCACCTGGGCGGGCGGCTTGTCGATGACGTATTCGTGGTCGCATCCCTTGTCCCAAACCAGGGAGTCGGTGTTCCAGGCGAGGGGCAACCCGGTGGTCGATTTCGCAGTCGAGGTGGGATCGCTGCCGGTGGCGGACGGGGCAGTGGACGGCGGCCGGGAGCCGGGCGACGCGGAGCCCTGGTCAGGAGAGCGGGAGGTAGTGGCCGACGGTTCAGCCGAGCGGTGCGGTGCGCCGGCGGCGGTCGTGGGCCGACCCTCGGAGCGGGTGGCGTCCGTCTTGGAGGAGTGGTCGTCCGACAGGGCGGTCGTGATACCCAAAGTGGCGAGCAGCGCGCAGGCGACGGCGGTGGACGTAAGGACCTGTCGGCGGCCGAACCAGGAGCGTGGAGCGGGAGTTGGGGCGGGCCCATCAGGGTCGGGGTCGTCGTCCCGGGGCTGCTCCGCGGAGCTGCTCTCCTCGACGAGTGCTCCGCCCTCGTCCGGCTCCATTAACGGAACCGCCGCCTCCGCTGAACCGGCCGTACGCACCCGCTGTCGGGCCGCCACCGCCGACAACCACAGCCGGTGCAGCTCGAGCCGCTCCTCCGGTGTCGCCCCGCAGAAGGCCGCAAGCCGCTCCACAGGTGCGAAGTCCTGCGGCACCGCCTCGCCCGCGCAGTACCTGTGCAGCGTGGAAGTGTTCATGTGGATGCGGCGGGCCAGAGAACCGTAGCTCCGGTCCGTACGGTCCTTCAGCCGGCGAAGCAGCGCCGCGAACTCCGCAACATCGTCCCGAATCAACACCGTTCCCCCGTCATCCGCCCGCGATCCGTATCCCAGGCACTCATATCCCTGCACGTCAGATGGGCTGGGATGGTTCCACCGTGGCCAAGAACGCGGCAGCTGTTGCGCCCGATTTCGGTGACCGCCGATGCTCTTGGTGTCGCACCGACCACATCTGACGCCGGCCCGACTCCAGTCGGCAGCCGGGCAGTCGGGCAGCGTCCAGTCCTCGAATCCGACGCGGACGAGGTGGCGACACATCGGCGGGCGTCATCGGCACGAAGAGCCGGAACCGGCCGAGAGCAACCACATACGGATCAGAAAAGGAAGACGCACATGAACAGGAAGTACCCCACGCACCGTCGTCCGGGCCGCCGCGCAGCCGTCGCCGCCGGCCTTGTCCTGGCCGTCGGACTCGGAGTGTCGACACAGCTGACGGCGCAGGCGTCCGTCCCTGCCCCCGCGAAGGCATCCGCCGCCGCACCGCGGTCGGTCAGCGGCACGCCCGGCCAAGTGGTGACCCGGGTCGCCGACTTCTACGGCGCGTACATCGACGCGAAGGGCGACTACGCGGACCCGGACTCCACGCTGGCCACGGCGCTCCGCAAGCACTACCTGACGCCCGCCTTCGCCAAGCGGCTGGCGGCCTGGGAGACGGAGAACGGAGCGGACGGCGTCCTGCGAGCCCAGAACGTCCCGGCGCGGTGGACGGTGACCGACAACGGCACCGTAGGTAACAGCCACGAGGCCATCGTCACCCTGACCTTCGGAAGCGGAGAGACCACGCAGAAGATCAAGCTCTTCGTGCTGATGGAGCGGTACAACCACATCGCGGACATCGCCACCACGAGCGCCCGCTGACGGCGGAGCCGGATCTCCGTTCTGACGTCGACACTCAGAACGGTGCCTTCGGCCGGCTCCGGAGGTACGACGACCGGCCTCCGCTACCTCGTAGCGGAGGCCGTCGTGTTGATGTTGACGCCCCCAGGCCTACTACCGCTGGGACAACAAGAGGGGCGTACTCGGTGGCCCGGTCGAATCCGGCCCGGCTCACGCGAAGTCGAACGAGGCGAAGTCAGCGACCGGGCGGTACCCGATGCGCTGGTAGACCGCGTTGCTCGTGGGGTTCGCCAGGTCCGTGAAGAGCACGACCTCCGCCGCGCCTCCGGCCAGGGCGGCGCGGCTCACCTCCGTCGTCACCGCGCTCGCGTAGCCGCGACCACGCAGCTCGGCCGGGGTGTACACGGAGCCCACGCGGACCTGGCCCGCGACCATCGGTGTCACGGCCGCCATCGACACAGGGGTGCCGTCCGGGGTCTCCCAGAACGTGAAGCGCCTGTAGCCGGCGTGCTTCCCGGCTGAGCGAGTGGCGTCCGCGTCCCCGATGGCGGCGGCGAAGTCGTCGTTCCACTCGGCCAAGCGCTCCTGGTCCTGGCCGCCCGCGACGCGGCTGCGGCCCTCCGGTGCGGGCTCGGGCGGGGTGAGCGTGCCGAGGCGGTACAGGCGTCGCCGCTGGCCGAGTACCGGCACCGCGCCAGTGTGCCGCCCCCAGGCCTCAGCGAACGCGACGGCCGTGTGGTGGACCGCGGTGACTCCCGGCAGCCGGTGGCCGAGGTGGGACAGACGGCCGGCGAGCGCGTCGGCCTGGTCGACGGTGAGCTCGGTGAGGTTCAGCCGGCGGGGTGGCGTGCGGAAGAAGGCAGCGGACACATCACCCGCTTCTTCCAGTCGCCCGAAGACGGGAGCGTCGGCGCCCTTCGCGCTCGCCCCACGCGCGCGCAGGACCTCCGTCACCGTCAGCAGCAAGGTGTGGAGGGCGGGACGCGAGTGCAGGAAGTCCCCGGCCCCGGTGAGGAAGCCGTCGACGTCTTCGGTGAGGTGCCACTCATCCACCCGCATACCCCAGGACTCCTCGCTGTCGGCGCACGACGGTGGCCCCGTCGCGACGGGGGAGAAACGACGGAGCCACCACGGCCAGTGTGCGGCGACGCTCCGCAACTACGGGGCGAGTTCGGCGAAGTGCCTGCTCAGCGGATCCTCAGCGGGTTGACGCGGAGAACAAATCGGGCCGATCCGGCCGCGTCAGCACGGGCCTCTTCGTGAACAGGCCCGGCGGGGCGCTCAGGACGCGGGCCATCTCGCGGAATGCGTACAGGGGCGACACGCGGGCCTCGACCTCGGCGCAGTCGCGGCACGCGACCCGGGTTCTCCCATCGTGCCTGCGGGGAGCCTGCTAGGAGGGAAGGCAGTTCGGGATCTGGAGACGCAGACGGGGGTGGTCGCGCAGAGCAGCACGTCAGAGCCGGGCAGACCTGGCACTGCGTCACCCGTCAAGCCGATTGCAAGCTGACACGCCGTGCGTACCTCAACGGATCTGGTTATGGTCGAAGGGCAGGCTGGACTGGCTATCCACTGAGGCACGGCCGCCCTTCTCCATGGGCGGCCGTCCGATCGTCTCTGTAGCCTGCCGGGGTCGGTTCCGGAGCTTCGTAGCATTGGTCAGGTCATCGCACGTGCCCGCTGGGCCGTCTCCCGCCGTTGCCGCAGCATGGGTTTTCCCGGCTCCGCCCACGCCACCCACATGGAACAAGAACTCTGCCGGACTGCCCTCCGGCAGCAGGTCCCTCCGCAATCAGCGGCACCTGCGCGCGCCTCGACTGCGCCCGCGCACGTCTCCGTAGCCTGCTGTCCCCCTTGCCACCCCTCACGGGCCGGAGACGGATGCCGGTACGGTCCTGCCCGGCGGCAAGGAGCCGCGCGTGCAGCTCCGGCATGTCCGTCATGCGGCGGCGCGGGCACGGGCGGCGATCTGGGGGAACGCGTCCTCCCACACGGTGCGCACGGTGCGTCCGACCAGGCCACGCAGGACCGGCCACATCTGAACGAGCAGATCCTTGTTGAGGTAGCGGGGCAAGTCGTCGTGGAGTCCCTCGTGCAGGACGGTGCGGTACAGGCCCATGCGCTGGCGGGGCTTTTCCAGGTCGTACGAAGTCATCCCCGACCAGGCGACATGCAACGGCAGACCCACGATCCCGCGGGCAGGGCCGCAGAACTCGTCCAGCGAGGCCGGCAGACGCCGCAGGAACTTCTCCCGGTACAGCGCGAGATCCTCGGCGTACGCGCCGGAGTCGTCTGCGGTCCCGGAGAGCGGGCACCGCGGGCCGGCTGCCGTGCCGCCATCATGACCGCCAGGCGACGGCGGGGAGACCGGACCGGCCGATCTTGACCGGACCGGGATCCTGTCGCTATGGACGATCCCGGCGACGTGCACCTCCGCACCCGGACGGCGCTCCTCGCAACCGAGACTCAGGATCAGCTCGCCTGGCTGGGCGATCGTGAACGGGAAACGCCGGACAGACCCGGTCAGCTTCCCGACGCCGTGGCCGGTGAGAGGGATCGCCACCAGGCGGTGATCACGATGTCGTGGCCGAGCGCGGCGACGATGTTGCGGTGGAGCGAGAGTTCCACGATCCGGTCGTCGTTCGGCCGGTAGGGACGGGCGGGATCGGGGACTCCGAGCAGCGGTCCCAGGGCGTCGATCGCGGGTTTCCACAGCGTGGACCAGTTACGGGCGGCCGAGACCTGGAAGCAGAGCCGAAGGCCGATCGGGGTACCGGGCAACACCTCGGGCCGAGCCGCCTGACATGCCCGATGGATCCCCTGCTTCCACGCGGTGGACGAAGCGGACACGCTGGTGCGGACCGACAGTTGTGGGCCGCCCCAGTCATCGGTGTCGGGTGCGGCCGGTGTGGCCGGCCCGAGGGCAATCGTCGATGACCCGGCATGGGCTTTGCGGGCGAAGGCGGCGTCGAAGCGGTCCGCGCCGAGTGTGCGGATCACGGGGAACAGGTAGTTGTCGAGGTCGTGGCCCCCGCTGGTCAGCGCGACGTGATCGTCGAGCCCGACGTCCAGCGACAGGGCGAGGGAACCGTCCTGCCCGTCGGCAACCGGACCCACCAGTTCCACGACCGAGTCGAGATAGGCGCGCAGCCGAAGTCGGCTGGGGTGCCCGGCCGCATCCCAGCTCTCCAGAACCGGCTTCACCCGCAGAGCGACGGGTTCACCAACGAGGGGTGAGAAGACTGTCGGCACATCTGGGATTCTCCGCCTGACACAGCGGGATGTCCGGCAAAGAGGCCGATCGATGCGAACCGGCCCCCCGCGTGGTCTTCGTACCGTGAAAAGCAGATGCGCCCGGGCACCGTCGAGGGTGACACTGAGCGCCGTCCCGCGCGCCGCGCGCGGTCTCCCGTCATCGTCATCCCCTCCCCCGCCGGTCAAGGAGTCAACGTTTGCAGGGCGTTGTCACGGTTTCGCCTTCCCAGGTGCCCGAACTGCTGCTCAATCTCGCCACCGTCCGCCCGGTCTTCCTATGGGGCGCGCCCGGCATCGGGAAATCGTCTCTGGTCAGGGAGTTCGCCGACTCGCTGGGACTGGACTGCGTGAGCCTCATCGGGACCCAGCTGGCTCCCGAGGACCTCATCGGCGTCCCGCAGATCATCGACGGCCGCTCGCGGTTCTGCCCTCCCGAGGCGATCGCCCGTGACGAGCCCTACTGCCTGTTCCTGGACGAGCTGAACGCCGCCACCCCCGATGTGCAGAAGGCCTTCTACTCGCTGATCCTCGACCGCCGGATCGGATCCTACGAGTTGCCGCCCGGCAGCATCGTGATCGGTGCGGGCAACCGGGCCACCGACAACGCCCTGGCGCGGCCCATGGCCTCCGCCCTGGTCAACCGGCTCGCCCACGTCCACCTCAGGGCTTCCGCCCCGGACTGGCTGGTCTGGGCGTCGGCCGCCGGCATTCATCCGTGGATCACCGATCACCTCACCGACCGGCCGGACCACCTGTGGTCTTCTCCGCCCAAGACCGAGGAACCGTTCTCCACCCCGCGGTCCTGGCACATGCTCTCGGACGCGCTGCACTCGTTCGGACCCGCCGTGGACGAGGAGACGCTCAAGATCCTGGCCCACGGCATGCTCACCCCCGCGCACGCCGTGGCCTTCTGCGGCTACGTCAAGATCGTGCGTCACTCCTACGGTCTGGAGGCCATCCTCAAGGGCGACGCGTCCTGGCCGCACCGTGTCGAGGACCGCGACCTGCTCTATTACCTCGCCGACTCCTTCCGGGGCCGCCTCATCAAGGAGCTGCCCGCGAACAAGGAACACGCTTCCGCGGCCGTTCGCCAGACCGCCTACCGCGCGAAATCGTTGCTCGTCCAGCTGGCCGAGATCTCCGTGGAGGTCGCCCAGACCGTGATCGCGGACGGCGACGACGACAACCCGGTGCTGCCCTCCTGGTTCCTCCTCGAGGCCGCCCGCGACATGCCGCGGCTGGTCGAGGCGCGCCGGTGAGCAGGGGGCGCGGCTCCACCTCGCGGGCCCGATCCGAGGCGAAGGAAGACCCGGCCGCCAAGGCGTTCGCCGCCGGGGTGGACCTGCTGCGCCGCAACACGGCGCTGGCCGCCCTGTCCGCCGTCAACGGCACGTTGTGCCGCAGCAAGGAGTGCACGGAGCACCCCCGGGACGGCGGATGGGCCGCGGTGACCTCCAATGGAGTCGTGCACGTCGACCCGATGCGCCGTGGGGAGCCGGAGGAGTGGGCCTGGGTGCTCGCCCACTGCCTGCTGCACCTGGGCTTCGGCCATGTACCGGCGGCCCATGGCGCGCGGGAGCAGCCCGACCGGTTCGACCTGGCCGCCCGCTGCACGGTCGTCAACCGCTTCCTGGCCACCTTCCTCGTGGGCCGTGCGCCCATGGCGCTCCCGGAGGGGTTCCCGGGCGGCGACGAGGACGAGCTGGCCGCGCGCTGGCGTCGCGACGGCATCCCGCCGGAGTACGCCGCGTGCGGCGCGGCCGGTTCACAGCCGGACCAGCTGCTGCGTCCCTGGCACCGCCCCTGGCATGCGCCCGAGGACTGGACCGCCGCCTTCGCGAGCGCTCTCACGCGGACGATGTCGGCGGCGATGGACGTCGCCGGTGGCCGCAGGGAGGAGCTCACCGGCGCGCGCCGGCCCCAGCGGCCCTGGGAAAGGGCGTTGAGCTGGTTCGTCTCCTCGTACCCGTTGCTGGGCGGCATCGCCGCGGGGATGACGCTGGTGGCCGACGCCGAACTGGCGCGCGCCCAGGGGATCTCGGTGGCGGCCGTCCACGCGCAGGCGGGCGAGATCTACCTCAACCCCCTGTGCCGGTACACCGACGAGGAATGGCGGTTCATCCTCGCCCACGAGATGCTGCACGCCGCACTCCGGCACGGCGAGCGCCTCGGCGGGCGCGACCCGTATCTGTTCAACGTCGCCGCCGACTACGTGATCAACGGATGGCTGGTCGAGATGGGCGTCGGGCAGTTGCCGGACGGGCTGCTCCACGACCCCGCGCTGGCGGGACTGTCCACCGAAGAGGTCTACGACCGCATCGCCCGGGACCAGCGCAGGCTGCGCCGCTTCGCCACGCTGCGCGGCAAGGGGCTCGGGGACATCCTGGGCGAACCGCTGCCGCGCGCCGGGGAGGCCGCCCCGACGTGGGTGGACCTGGACGAGTTCTACCGGCGCGGACTGCGCCAGGGCTTCGATCTGCACCGGCGCGAACGCGGCTTCCTGCCGGCCGGACTCGTCGAGGAGATCCAGGCGCTCTCCCATCCGCCGCTCCCTTGGGACGCCAGACTCGCGCGCTGGTTCGACGAGTACGTGCCGCGGCCCGAAGCCGTGCGCAGCTACGCCCGTCCCGCACGCCGTCAGGCCTCCACGCCGGACATCCCCCGGGCGGGCCGGAGCTTCCCGCCGGAGGAAGTGGCACGCTGCACCTTCGGAGTGGTGCTGGACACCTCGCTGTCGATGAGCAGGACGCTGCTGGGCAAGGCGCTCGGCGCGATCGCCTCCTACGCCGCCGCCCGGGACGTGACGGCGGCGCGCGTGGTCTTCTGCGACGCCGCGCCCTTCGACGCGGGCTATCTGCCCGTAGCCGAGATCGCGCACCGGGTGCGCGTCCGGGGCCGCGGCGGCACCCTGCTGCAACCGGCCGTCGACCTTCTCCAGCGGGCCGGGGACTTCCCGCCCACGGCGCCGATCCTGTTGATCACCGACGGCGACTGCGACGTCCTGCGCGTACGCCGCGAGCACGCCTTCCTGGTACCGCAGGGGGCAGTACTGCCGTTCACGGCGCGCGGCCCGGTCTTCCGGATGCGCTGAAGGCCGGCCGTCGTACGTACGGAAGGCTTGCAGCCCGGGGCCCTCACAGACAGTTGCCAGTCGGCAGGTTCGCAGTTGTTGTAGGCGAGGTGGCCGGGCATGCAGCGCATCGTCCACCTGCTCCCCGCCCCCACGGGCACCCTCGGCGCGGTAGCCGTCGCCAGGCATCGGCCGGGCTCAGAGGCCGGCGTCTCCTGACGCCGGCCCGCCCTTCCCTCAGCCCGACGCGACGACCAGGCCGACGCCCTGGACCAGGGTGCGCGCCGCGGACGTGGAGTCGCTGAGGTAGCCCGCGACCATCGCTCCGTCACGCAGGGCGACCACCAAGTCGGCGGACCGCCGGGGGTCCGCGACGCCCATGGTCGCGAGGGTGTCCTCCAGCACCTGGCGGAACCACTCGCGGTGCCTCAGTACGACTTGGTGGATCGGACACTTCCGATCCGGGTACTCCGCGGCCGCGTTGATGAAGGGGCAGCCCCGAAACCCCGGACCGCAGATCTCCTCGCCGATGCTGTGTGCGACGACATCGAGGAACGCCGCACCTCCCCCCGTCTTCTCGGCCGCCACGGCCACCCGGGCCCGGATCTCGTGATCGGTGGCGTCCAGGTAGCCGCGCACCAGGTCGTCCTTACCCTCGAAGTGCCGGTAGAAGGTGCCGCGCGCGATGTCGGCCTCCGCCATCACCCGGTCGACGCCGACAGCGCGAATCCCTTCGGTGTAGAAGAGCCTGCTCGCCGTGGTCAGCAGGCGCTCCCGCGCCGCCGACTTGCGGCCGGTCGTGGCAGGCCCGCTCTTCGTCTCCGTCATGGATCGATTATATAGAACGTTCCTTCCACAATCTGGGCCAGGGCGACAGCGGCGCCCAGGCCGCAACGTCGCCGGGACGACGCGACGAGGCTCGTCGAGGGGCCGCTCGTATGTCCCCGAGTGCCGTCCGATATTCCCGTCGGAACGGTGCAGGTGGATGCGCGAACCGGCATCCAAAGAGCGTAAGGACAATACACGGACCGAAAATGATCCTGGGGAACGAATGGCCTTAGCCCGCCGAAATGAATGCGCGACGTTCACGGGTAGACGCGGCGCCTTTCCGCTCCCCGCGGCGCGCGCGTTCCGGTATTTCGCGCATTGCCGCCCCTGCCGCCGGACGGGCACCTCACAGCCGACCACCTGCGCAGGTACCCTCACGGCGAGGAGGGGGTTCCGTCGAAGGAACCCGGGTCCGGACGGCACACTACCCCCCACAGACGCTCACGGGATTCCAACTTTCACTCAGTGAAAGAATTCTCTCCCGAGTTTTCCAAGCGTGTCGAAGGGTTAAGCGGAAATGCGGCTCGGCAAGGCGATGCCGGAGGTTCGCGCGGTAGCATGAACCTCCGCTTGCCAATGAATTCAAGGAATATCCGCACGAGTGGAACACGGGCGGACGTGGACGGCTGACGGGAGCGTGGACGGGTGGGCTACGGCGACCCCTTTGATGACGGAGCCGGTGGCGCTCTGGTGGGGCGTGCCAAGGAACTGGATCGCATACGCGCCTTCCTCGGCGCCGCCGACCGCGGCGGGGCGCTCCTGCTGTCGGGGCAGGCGGGGGTGGGCAAGACGGTTCTGCTCAACGCCGTGGCGGAGGCGGCGTCCGCGACCGGGACGCGGGTCCTGCGTGCGGCCGGCGTCGAGTTCGAAGCCGACGTGAGCTACTCCGGCCTGAACCAACTCCTCTTCCCCCTCTCCGAGACCTTCGGTGATCTGGACGACACCCATCAGGAGGCCCTGCGTGTCGCGCTGGGCTTCGGCAGCGGAGCGTCGCCGAACCGACTCGTCGTGTCCAGCGCGACCCTCATGCTCCTTCGCCGGCTGGCCGCGCCCGACTCCCTGCTGCTCATCATCGACGACCTGCAGTGGGTGGACCGCGCCAGCGCCGCCGTGTTCGGCTTCGTCGCCCGCAGGCTCGGTGGCAGCCGGGTCGGCTTCCTCGGTGCCGTGCGCCAAGGGAGCGAGACCTTCTTCAACCGCGGTGGACTACCCGAGTACGAGGTGCCGCCGCTGGACGAGACGTCGTCGCGGGCCCTGCTCGATGCGCGATTCCCGAACCTCGCCGAACGAGTGCGGCGCCGGCTGCTGTCCGCGGCCGAAGGGAACCCGTTGGCTCTGCTCGAGTTGCCCACGGTGCTGAGCGGGCAGCAGCGCATGGCGCTGGAGAACCTTCCCGCGGTCCTGCCGCTGAGCCAGCGGCTCCAGGCGCTGTTCGTCTCCCGGGTCTCCGGCCTCCCGGCTGCCACCCGCCGTCTGCTGCTGCTCGCCACGATGGACGGGACCGGCGATCTCGGCGTCCTGCACGCGGCGGCGCGGCAGGCCGGCAGCGGCGCCGACCTCGAAGATCTCGCCCCGGCCGAGCAGGACCAGTTGGTCACTGTCGACGAGGGCACCCGGCGGCTCGTCTTCCGCCACCCCCTGATCCGCTCGGCCGTCGTCGACGCCTGCTCCAGCGCCGAGCGCCGGGCGGCGCATCGGGCCCTGGCCCAGGCTCTGGCACATCAGCCCGAGCGCCGGGCCTGGCATCTCGGAGAAGCGTCCGTCGAACCGGACGAGGAGGTCGCCACCCTGCTTGAGCAGGCCGCTCACCGCATCACGGCGCGCGGCGACGCCCTGGGAGCGGTCGCGGCACTGATACGGGCGGCCGACTTGAGTCCCCACGGGTCGGACCGGGCCCGCCGCCTGGCCGAGGCCGCCTATATCGGCGCCGACGCGACGGGCGAGCTGCGCGGCGTCTCGGAACTGCTCGAAGACGCCCGACGCGCCGACCCGGACCTGGCCGGGTCCCTGCACTCCGCCGCTGCCGCCGTCTATCTGGTCATCAACGGCGACGGGGACATCGACACGGCTCACCGCCTGCTGGTGGGCGCCATCGAGTCCGGCACCCACCAGTACGACGCCGAGGACAACGCCGTCGTCGACGCCGTGCACCTGCTGCTGCTCCTGTGTTTCTTCAGCGGCCGCGCGGAGCTGTGGGACCCCTTCTACACCGCGCTCTCGCGGTTGCGCCCGGAGCCGCCCGCACTGCTGTCCGCGGCCGGCAAGACCTTCTCCGACCCGGCGCGTTCGGGAGCGGCCGCACTGGACCAGCTGGAGGGCATCCTCGGCGAACTTCCCGAAGAGACCGACCCCGGCCGCATCGTCAGGGTCGGCACCGCGGCGCTCTACCTCGACCGGTTGTCGGCCCTCCGCGAGCCCTCGTGGAAGGTCGTCCGCCAGGGACGGGACGGCGGCCCGGTGCGCCGGCACCTCGGCGCCTTGATGCACCTGTGCCTGGACGACTACCTGACCGGCAGGTGGGACGAGTGCGTCGAACTGGCCGAGGAGGGAGTCCAGCTCTGCGAGGACTCCGGATACCGGTTCTTCACCTGGTACTTCTGGTACTGCCGGGCCGTCGTCGCCGCCCCCCGCGGGGAGGACGCGACGGTCGGCCTCCTCACCGGCCGCATCAACCAATGGGCCGCACCGCGGGGCGTCGGGACGGCACTGCACTACGCCCGGCACATACGCACCGTGGCCGATCTCGGACGCGGCGACTTCACCAGCGCCTATCGGCACGCGACGGCGATCAGTCCCGCGGGCACCTTCGCCTCCCACGTGCCGCACGCCCTGTGGGTGATGATGGATCTCGTCGAAGCCGCGGTCCGCACCGACCGCCCGGCGGAAGCGGCCGCACATGTGCGCGCCATCCGGGACAACGACATCGCCGCGCTCTCCACGCGGCTCGCGCTCCTCGCCGGCGCTTCGGCCGCTCTGTGTGCCACGGACGACGAGGAGTCGGTCCGTCTGTTCGGCGAGGCGTTGGCCCTGCCGGAAGTCGAGCAATGGCCGTTCGATCTGGCCCGGGTGCGGCTGGCCCACGGCGAACGGCTCCGGCGAGCCAGGGCGAACGCGGAGGCCAGAGGGCAGCTGACGCTGGCCTACGACGCCTTCGCCGAGCTCCGCGCCGGCCCCTGGATGGATCGTGCGGCCAAGCAGCTGCGGGCCGCCGGATGGGTCGCGCCGAGGACCGAGGCGGGCGGGAAGGTGCTCACGCCGCAGGAGCGGGAGATCGCGGACCTGGCGGCATCGGGGCTGAGCAACAAGCAGATCGCCGAACGGCTCTATCTCTCGCACCGGACGGTCGGAGCGCACCTCTACCAGATCTTTCCCAAGCTCGGCATCACCTCTCGCGCAGCGCTCCGCGACGCGCTCGGGGCCCTGAAGGAATGAGAACCGCGCCCACGCCGAGCGCCTTTCCGCTGTTTCCGCTGTTTCCGCTGTTTCCGCTGTTTCCGCTGTTTCCGCTGTTTCCGCTTCCACGCTGTGACCGCATCCTTCCGCCTCCGCCTAACCGCCGTCGCCTGTCCCCGGGAGCCGGTCACCGGGCGCGCCGGCGGTGACCCGCGGCGGGCGAGCACCCTTCGGGCTGTCCACCACGGCTGCGACGGCCTGGGCTGTGCGGGCGAGACGTGCCGCGGTGACGGTCCGACCGGCCAGGTGTGCGTCGACTCGGTCGACCAGACCGGGGTGCCTGCCCTCGTAGGCCTGCGCCGTCCCGAGGTCGTCCGGGCGGACCAGCTGCAGCCGCCGGCCGGTTTCGGGCACGATCAGGCCGGCCATGACGACTGTGGCCTCCACCCCGAAGCCGGCCAGCTCTTTCGCGTAGCTCGCCGCGAGATGGTCGATCACGGCGACGCTTTCGGAGTGGAGGGCGAGATAGGGGGCCTCGGCGGCGGGGTCGCCGATGGACACCACCCAGACCAGCAGACCGTCCTGGCGCTCGCGCATCTGCGGCAGCACAGCACGGTTCACCCGCTGGGTGGACAGCACGTTCGCGTCGTAGATCTGCGCCAACTGGTAGGGGGTGAAGGACTCGACGGGGCCCCGGGGCACAGGTCCCATGGTGTGGACCACGCAGTCGATCCGCCCGGCTTCCGCCGTGATGCCGTTGACCGCGGCGTTGACCGAGCGCTGATCGGCGACGTCGAGGGCGATCGGACGCGGCCGGGCGCGCTGACGGCCTGCGTCCCCGTCCGGTTCGGCGGCGATCGGTCGACGGCCTGAGGCCGCGCCCATTCCGGCGTAGGCGATGTGACCGGCTTCGGCCAAGGCCTGGGCAGTGGCTGCTCCGAGGTCGCTGGACGCCCCGGTGACAAGGATGATCTTCGACATCATGCTCCTCGGCGCATGGTGGGAGCGGTAAGAGCGCGTGACCGCACGGGCACCTGCTCAGTATCGATACCGGTGGGACCGGCGCACATAAGTCATATGACAGTGCCGACGACTGGGGCTCATGGCCGGTCCCGGGGCCAAGCGGCGGCCGAATCCGGTCGCCCGGGCTCCGGGAGGCGACTCCTGGATCTTTCGCCTGAG
>NZ_JBHXSO010000091.1:0-20085 GCF_042714775.1 Streptomyces sp. NPDC058691
GCCGTACACCCGCCGGGTCGCGTCACGGGTCGAGTGTGTCCTTGGTCTTCTCGACCACCTGCTTCGCGTCGCCCTTGGCCTGGTCGGCCTTGCCCTTCATCTTCAGCCGGTCATTGCCGGTGGCCTTGCCCGCGGTCTCCTCGACCTGGCCTTTTATCTTCTGACCGGTGTTCTTGGCCTTCTTCTCGGCGCCCATGGGGGTCTCCTTCCGAGGCGTCGGCAGCTTTGTCCTCGCCGTTCGCCTGCCCACCGGATTGAGAGGAAAACCCCCCATTCGTCCCGGAGAGATGCCGGCCCAGCAAACACGCCCCGAAAACCACGTACCCGACGCCGATCAGCCACGACTGGACGATCAGGACCGTGCCCACCGTGCCGTAGGACACCGCGTTCGTCACGATCAGCGGCGAGAACACCAGCGACGAGAAGATCCGCAGCCCCACCAGGCCCGCCACGGTGAGGATGGCCCCCGGCAGCAACGCCGACCAGCTGACCCGCCCGGCGAGCAGGAAGTGCTGCGCCCACCAGAAGAACAGCACGCCCAGCACGAGCGTCAGCGCCACCCGCACGAACGCGGCCGGCAGGCCCTCCTTGAGGACCGAGCCGCTCTGCGCCTCCGCGAACAGATACGCGGTCAACGCCGCCAGCCACACCGCACGGCGCCACAACTGGTGCCACGGCGCCGGCGGCAGCTCCCAGATCCGCAGGTATCCCACTTCCACGGCGGCCGCGAAGGACAGACCGAACAGCCCCAGCAGCACAAGGCTCAGCACGCTCGTACTGCTGAGCACCCTGCGCGGCGCGGCGAAGATCTTCCGCACCGCCTCCGACGGGGTCGGCGACAGGCCCATCCCGTCCACGATCCACTGCGCGAACCCGGCCTGCTGGAACGGTACGGCCGCCGCCACCACGATCAGCAGCGGGACCAGCGTCACCATGCCAAGCGCCGCGAACCCCATGGCCCGGTGCAGCAGTTCCAGCTCGCCGCCCTGGCGCATCACCCGGTGCCCGGTCGAACGGCGCCACGCCCGGAGCGGATGCCGCAGCGTCCACCACACCCCGGGTCGGGCCATCACACACCTCGGTGATCAGCGGAAGGCGGCGACGGCCGCGTGACGACGTACGGCCTCCACCGCGTCGGCCTGCTCACGGGCCCGCTCCAGCAGGCCCTTCAGCTGCGCTTCGTCCAGGTCCCGGTGCGGCGTGAGCGACAGCAGCGTACGCCAGAGCAGCGTCTTCCCCTCGATGCCGAGCCGTAGCGTCTCCAGTTCGATCATCGTGCTCAGCCCGGAGCGGCGCGTCACCCGCCCGTTGAGCTTCAGCAGGCGGCCCTTTTCCGCGAGCCATCCGGCGTACACCTTGTGACGCCGCGCGGGCACGCCCAGGGCGTCCATCAATTCAAGGAGGGCCTGCCGGTCCTCCGTGATCTCCTCGGCGACACGGCTGAGTTCGCCGCCGTACGGCGAAGAACGGTGGTGCTCGGCGAGGTGTCGCGCGAGATTCCGGCCCGCGGTCGAGCCCGCCAGATGGTCGTTCAGATAGATCCCGAGGACTTCCCGGCGCATGACGAGCCTCCCTCGTCCGGGTCCGCGCGAGGCGGACGTCGTCGTCGCCCCGGCGGGCTCCGCCCGCCCGACGAGCCTCCTGGGGAGCGGCTTTCCCCTCCGGCCCCGGACAAACCCGGCACCGGGTGGTCGCCCCTGAAGGCCACGAGAACCAGGGGGTGCGGCTATCCGCCGGTGCCGGGTTCGGTGAGCTCGCGCGTCAGCTCGCCGACCCGGGCCGACGCGGCGTCCGCCTGGCCGGCGGCGGCCTGGGCCGCCTTCTCGGCGTCCACGACCAGGCGGAGCGCCCGGTCGTGGTCGGCGGCGCCGAGTTGACGGCCCTCCTCCGCACGCCGCGCGGCTTCGGTGAGCTCGTCGAGCCGGGTCTGCGCGGCGTCCAGTGCCGTGCGGGCAGCCGCGAGGTCCGCTTCGCGGGCGAGCGCCTCGTTGTGGGCGCGCTCGGCGTGGCGGCGGGCCTCGTCCAGACTGCGGCGGCGCTTGGCCGCGTCGTGCGGCCGCGGCCGCAGAGGAATGACGGTGTCGTCCCCGGCCTCCGTCTCCGGCGCGGCGCCCCCTACGGCCTGCTGGAAGCCGACGGTGCCGCTGAGCGGCCGCACGAGGCGCCCGGTCGCCCAGGCCCGTGCGGCGTCGGAGTCGGCGAGGGCGGCGTGCAAGGTGCCGCGGACCTCGTCCAGCGCGGCGTCCGGCAGCGGCCGCCCGGCGTCGGCCGCGAGCCGGGCGGCCTGCTGGCCCAAGGCCTCGACGAGTGCCCGCTGCTGCCGCCCGAGCGCGCGCAACTGCGCGCCGTCGAGATCGCGATGGGCCCGCCGCAGGGCCTCGCCGAGGCCGAGCAGGGCCGCGACCTCGTCGGCGTGCTCGCGGACGAGCAGGTTCCCGGCCCACGCCGCCAGGGAGGGCCGGCGCAGTCCCGCGATGCGGGCGGCCAGGGCGCGGTCCCCGGAGCGGCGGGCGTTCCTGACGTGCTCGTCGCGGGCGGCGGTGAAGTCCTCCGGCGCCAGCGCGTACAGCTCATCCGCCACCGCGTCGAGGTCCGTCATGGCGACACGGTCGCACCGTCATCCGCCCGGCGCCACCCGTCCGCGCCAGCCGCCCGACTCGCTGCCGCGCTCCTCGATGTAGTCCTTGAAACGCCGCAGGTCGCCCCGTGTGCGCCGGTCGAGGACCCCGAGCGCGTCGGCGGCCTTCTCGGCGAGCCCGGAGGTCTCGACCTCCATGGCGAGGTTGACGCGCGTGTGCGTCCGGTCGAGTCGCTGGAACGTGACGACGCCGCGCTGCCTGACGTCGCCGGAGAGGGTGCGCCATGCCACGCGCTCGTCGGGGAGCTGGTCGACGATCTCCGTGTCGAATTCCCGGCGGGAGCCGGCGACATTCGTGACCCAGTGGTTGTGAAGGTCGTCGACCTGGGTCACCTGCTCCACGCCCTCCATGAATTGAGGGAATTCCTCGAATTGCGTCCACTGGTTGTACGCCGTGTGCAGCGGGACGTCGACGTCGACGAATTCGCTGATGGTGCCCATGTGGTTTCTCCTTTCAAGGAATCGTCGGTGGTTCGGCTGCCCGGAGGAGATGCGCCTAACCAATATCGGCCCGGGTCGTCACCCTCAGCGGGCCCCGTTGTCCTTGCCGCTGCCGCTGCCGCTGCTGCCGCTGCCGCTGCCGCTCTCCGGTGCGGTGGGCATGGGCGTCGCGCCCCCCGGTTCCGTTACGCCTGTCTGCGGCCGGCCCGAGAGCCCGTGCCCGTCGAGGCGCTGAGCCTGCGCGGTGGCCTGCACCGGGTCACGGTCGGCAGCGTCGAACTCGTCGGGCCCGTCCGCGGACGTCGCGGGTCGTACCGGCCAGGTCCTGGACGCGGTGCCGGAGGGGCCGAGCCGGAGCGCCGTCGTGGCGCTCACCGTCACCGACGTGCAGCGCGCCGGACGTGTCACGGCGTGGCCGCCCCACCGCCCTTCCCGTGCTCGGCGCGGAGCCGTTCGCGGCGTGCCCGGAGCATGCGGAGCACCGCGGGGCGGCCGGCGTGCTCGTCCTCAAAGCGCAGCAGCTCGTCCAGTTCCCCGGTACCGGGGAAGCCGTCCTGGTCCTCCGGCAGGTCCGGCGGCTCCGGCACCCGCCGGGCGGCGGCCCGGTCGCCGGCGCCCGGTGGCCTTTCACGACGCTTGGGCACCGTCATCACCTCCGCAGACATTCGGCACCGGTTCGGCTTCCCCGTCGCGGATGCCGGAAACAGGAGGTTCAGGAGGATTGCCGGTGATGCGGACCGCCCGGGGACGGACCGTGGAAAACCGGGCCGGATGTCGCGGACGACCATGGACCCTGTAGGTTCTTGCGTCGTGGAGGAGCTGGACCGGCAAATCGTGGAACTTCTCGTGGCCGACGGGCGCATGAGCTACACCGACCTGGGCAAGGCCACCGGCCTGTCCACCTCGGCCGTGCACCAGCGGGTCCGCCGCCTGGAGCAGCGCGGAGTGATCCGCGGGTACGCCGCGATCGTCGACCCCGAGGCGGTGGGCCTGTCGCTGACCGCCTTCATCTCGGTCAAGCCCTTCGATCCCAGCGCTCCGGACGACATCGCCGACCGGCTCGCCGAGGTCCCGGAGATCGAGGCGTGCCACAGCGTGGCCGGCGAGGAGAACTACATCCTCAAGGTCCGGGTGGCCACCCCGATCGAGCTGGAGCACCTGCTGGCGCGGATCCGCACCCTGGCCGGGGTCTCCACCCGGACCACGGTCGTGCTCTCCACCCCTTACGAGGCCCGGCCGCCACGCGTCTGAGCCCGCCCCACCCAAGCACTCCCACACCGCACCACCCCGCGAGGCGAAACCCAGTGCCGCACACCACGAACGAGCCGACCACCCCCCGTACCGTGCTGCTGCGCGGCGGCAACGTCTACAGCCCCGCCGACCCGTTCGCCACGGCCATGGTGGTCGACGGCGGCACGGTCGCCTGGCTCGGCTCCGAGGGCGCCGCGGACTCCTTCGCGGAAGGCGTCGACGAGGTGGTCGACCTCGCCGGCGCGCTGGTCACCCCGGCGTTCACCGACGCCCATGTGCACACCACGGCGACCGGCCTGGCGCTCACCGGCCTGGATCTCGCCGCGGCGGGCACGCTCAGCGAGGCACTGGACCGGGTGGGCGCCCACGCGCGGGCCCACCCGGGCGACCGCGTCCTGCTCGGCCACGGCTGGGACGAGTCCCGCTGGCCCGAGCGGCGCCCGCCGACCCGCGCCGAGCTCGACGCCGCGACGGGCGGCCGCCCCCTCTATCTGACCCGCGCGGACGTGCACTCCGCGGTCGTGACCACCGCCCTCCTGGCGCAGGTACCCGGCGTCGAGGCACTGGCCGGGCACGACGCCGCCGGGCCGCTCACCCGCGACGCGCACCACGCGGTGCGCCGCGCCGCGTACGCCGCCGTCACCCCCGGGCAGCGCGCCGCCGCCCAGCGTGCCGCGCTCGCGCACGCCGCCTCGCTCGGCATCGGCGCCCTCCACGAGTGCGCCGGGCCCGAGATCTCCTCCGAGGACGACCTGACCGCGCTGCTGCGCCTGGCCGCCGAAGAGCCGGGCCCGTACGTCCTCGGCTACTGGGCCGAGGCCGTCACCGGCCCGAAGGACCTGGAGCGCCTCCGCGACCTCGGCGCCATCGGCGCGGGCGGCGACCTCTTCGTGGACGGCTCCATCGGCTCGCGTACCGCGTGCCTCCACGCCCCGTACGCCGACGCCCCCGGTACCAGCGGCACCGGCTACCTCGACGCCGCCGCCGTCGCGGAGCACGTCGCGCTCTGCACCGCGGCGGGCGTGCAGGCCGGCTTCCACGCCATCGGCGACGCGGCGGTCGCCGCCGTGGCCGATGGCGTGCGCGAGGCCGCCCGGCGTACCGGTCTCGACCGGGTGCGCGCCCTGCGCCACCGGGTCGAGCACGCCGAGATGATGACCGGGGACACCGTCGCCGCCTTCGCCGAACTGGGGCTCGTCGCCTCCGTGCAGCCCGCCTTCGACGCGGCGTGGGGCGGCGAGGACGGTATGTACGCCCGGCGCCTCGGCGCGGACCGGGCCCGCACGCTGAACCCCTTCGCCGCGATGACCCGCGCCGGCGTGCCCCTGGCGCTCGGCTCCGACAGCCCCGTCACGCCGCTCGACCCCTGGGGGACGGTCCGCGCCGCCGCGTTCCACCGGACCCTGGACCACCGCATCTCCGCGCGGGGCGCCTTCAACGCCCACACGCGTGGCGGATGGCGTGCCGCCGGCCGTGACGACGCGGGCGTCCTCGTCCCGGGCGCGCCCGCCGACTACGTCGTCTGGCAGGCCGGTGACCTCGTCGTCCAGGCCCCCGACGACCGCGTCGCCAACTGGTCCACCGACCCCCGCTCCGGCACCCCCGGCCTGCCCGACCTCAGCCCGGACCTGCCCCTGCCCACCGCTCTGCGGACGGTCGTCGGAGGTCGGACCGTCTTCGCACGGCCGAACGAGTGACGCGACCCCGCGTGATGGGGCCGAACGGTTCTCCCTGAGCATGGCGTGGCACGGTCCGCGGCCCGCGCTTGACCTGCTGATTTGGTCAATCCGCGCAGGTCAAACGGCTGTTGACAGGCGACGGTCGGGGGCGAGTAGGTTCGGCCGGGTCCACCACCGGACGTCCGACCGGAGGCCTCCACGCGTCCGGCGACCGCCGCTGGGCCCCGGGGCGTCGTGCCGCATTGGCTCGCGCCACCGGAAGCCAGGTCCAGCGCCCGCGGTACGGAACGGGCTCGCCCGGCCGGCAGGTGTGACCGGGAGGGGCCCGGACGCCCAGTAGACAACGGCCTTGTCGCCGATCCGCAGCCAGCGGGTCCCAGGTCGGCCCGAAGGGCGTTCCGGGCCCCGAGCCCTCCCCTCCCCCTTCCCGCGTCCCGCCGCCCCCCCCGGCGGGGCCGGGACGCCGCCACGTCGGCGCGTCCTGCCGCTCTGTCACCGGCGCCGTTCTGCCGCCCGCTTTGCCTGCCCGGGGTCCGCGGGGGGCGTCATCCGGGGTACCGTCACTTCACACAGTGCCCACCTGCAGGAAGGCCGCGAACGTGCGACCGCGTTCCGATGCCGCGACGGCGACCGCCGAGCCGATGGCGACGACCGATCAGGCCCGCCCGGCGGCGGCCGCGGCCCCGGGGCGGCTGGTCCGCGTGCGACGGTCCGTGCGCCGCCACGCGCGGCGGTCGGCGATCGCGGCGGTGTGCGGCCTGGGGCTCGCGGCTGCCTTCCCGCCGTACGGACTGTGGCCGCTGTCGATCGCCGCGGTGGCGGGTCTGGCGCTGCTGACCCGGGGCCGCACCGGCCGTCAGGGGGCGTGGCTGGGGTTCGCCTTCGGCCTGCCGTTCTTCCTGTGGCTGCTGCTGTGGCTGCGGGTGATCGGCTACGACGCCGTCGTCGGCCTGTCGGTGATCGAGGCCGCCTTCGTCGCGCTGCTCGGCGCCGGCCTGGCCGTGACGTCACGGCTGAAGGCCTGGCCGCTGTGGGGCGCCTGCCTCTGGGTGGCCGAGGAACTGGCCCGGGACCGGCTGCCGTTCGGCGGTTTCCCGTGGGGGCGGCTGGCGTTCGCCAACACCTCCTCGCCGTTCACGCCCCTGGCAGCGCTCGGCGGGGCCCCGCTGGTGACCTTCGCCGTGGCGCTGTGCGGGTCCCTGCTCGCCGCGGTGGCCGTCGCCGCCTGGCGGCTGCGCACGGGCCCGGTCGTGTTCGGCCCCCGCCGCTTCCTGCCCGCGGCCGGCTCGGCCGTGGCGGCGGTCGCCGTGTTCGCGGCGGGCTGGGCGGTACCGGTGCCGACGAAGGCCGACGACAGCGTCCGCGTCGCCATCGTGCAGGGCAACGTCCAGCAGCCGGGCCTGCACTTCCTCGGCCGCCCGCTGAAGATCCTCAACAACCACGTCGAGGCGACGCTCAAACTCGCCGCGGACGTCAAGGCGGGGCGCACTCCCAAGCCCGATCTGGTGATCTGGCCGGAGAACTCCTCCGACATGGACCCGTTCGCCGACCCGCAGGCCTACGCGCTGATCACCAAGGCCGTCCAGGCCGTCGGCGTCCCCGTCCTCGTCGGCGCGCTGGTCGACGGCCCGGACGCCACCCACGTGCAGAACGAGGGCATCGTCTGGGACCCGGTGACCGGCCCAGGCGCCTCGTACACCAAGCAGCACCCCGTGCCGTTCGGCGAGTACGTGCCGTTCCGGCAGGAGCTGACGAAGGTCATCAAGCGCCTGGACCAGATCCCGCGCGACTTCTACCCCGGCAAGCACACCGGGGTGCTGCAGATCGGCCCGGCCCGGCTCGGTGACGTGATCTGCTTCGAGGTCGCCTACGACGGCATCGTGCACGACACCGTCGTCGCGGGCGCCCGCGCGCTGATCATCCAGACCAACAACGCGACCTACGGGCGTACCGGCCAGCCCGAGCAGCAGCTGGCCATGTCGCAGTTGCGGGCGGTGGAGCACGGCCGCGCCGTGGTCACGGCCGCCACGAGCGGCATCACCGCCGTGGTCGCCCCCGATGGCCGGATCGAGCAGCGGACGCGGGAGTTCACGCAGGACGTGCTGAGCGCCACGCTGCCGCTGCGGGACGATGTGACCGTGGCCGACCGCGTCGGCGAGGCTCCCGAATGGGTGCTCGCTATGGTGGGCCTCCTGTCCTGCGCCGCGGCGTTGGTGCTGGGCAGGCGAGGCAGCAAGGAAACGGAGGAGCAGCAGTGAGCGTTGGCGGTGGGGTCACCCGCGGTACGGCCCCGGGGAGCGCCTACGGGCCGCTCGGCACGGTTCTCGTGATCATT
The DNA here is from genome assembly GCF_042714775.1 of Streptomyces sp. NPDC058691. Classification (NCBI taxonomy): domain Bacteria; kingdom Bacillati; phylum Actinomycetota; class Actinomycetes; order Kitasatosporales; family Streptomycetaceae; genus Streptomyces; species Streptomyces sp. NPDC058691. The sequence continues at coordinate 8,345 of NZ_JBHXSO010000091.1, forward strand.
CCGACATACAACGAGGCCGACAACATCAAGCCGATCGTGAGCCGGGTCCGGGCGGCCGTGCCGGAGGCGCACGTCCTCGTCGCCGACGACAACAGCCCCGACGGCACGGGCAAGCTCGCGGACGAGCTGGCCGCCGTGGACGACCAGGTGCACGTGCTGCACCGCAAGGGCAAGGAAGGCCTAGGCGCCGCCTACCTCGCGGGCTTCCGCTGGGGCATCGACCAGGGCTACGGCGTCCTGGTCGAGATGGACGCCGACGGCTCCCATCAGCCCGAGGAACTGCCGCGGCTGCTGACCGCCCTCAAGGGCGCCGACGTCGTGCTCGGTTCGCGCTGGATCCCCGGTGGCCGGGTGGTCAACTGGCCCAAGTCCCGCGAGTATCTGTCCCGCGGCGGCAGCACCTACTCCCGCTTCCTGCTCGACGTGCCGCTGCGCGACGTCACCGGCGGCTACCGTGCCTTCCGCAAGGAGACGCTGCTCGGCCTCGGCATGGACGAGGTCGCCTCGCAGGGCTACTGCTTCCAGGTCGACCTGGCCTGGCGCGCGGTGAAGGCCGGCTTCCATGTCATCGAGGTGCCGATCACCTTCGTCGAGCGCGAGCGCGGCGACAGCAAGATGAGCCGGGACATCGTGGTGGAGGCCCTGTGGCGGGTCACCGCCTGGGGCGTGGGCGCACGCGTGCGGGGGTTCGCGAAGGCCCGGCGCAAAAGCTGACCGGGGGCCCTCGGGGGTCCGCCGGCGACCAGGCACAATGGGGCGTATGACGATCAGCACCCCGCCGCCGGCCGGGTCCGGTGGACCGCAGCAGCAGCGACAGCAGGCGCCCTCCCGCGGCCGGCGGCTGATCCCGCTGGCCGTGGCCGTCTACGCCCTGGTGGAGATCTGGCTGCTGATCCTCGTCGGCAGGGCGGCCGGCGGCTTCACCGTCCTGCTGCTGCTCGTCGCCGGCCTGGTCCTCGGCGGTCTTGCGGTACGCAGCGCGGGCCGCAGCGCCTGGCGCTCACTGAGCGAGGCGGTGCGCGCGGCGCAACCCGAGCAGACCACGGGCGCCACGGGCACCACTGACACCGCCACTGGCACCAAGAGTGCCGAGGACACCGGGGACCGCAAGGACGGCACTGCCGGCAAGGGCAAGGGCAAGGGGAAGGGCGGCGCGGGCGCGCTGCTGACCGGCGGGCTGCTGCTGATGGTGCCCGGCCTGATCTCGGACGTGGCCGGTCTCCTCTTCCTCTTCCCGCCCACCCGCTCGCTGCTGACCCGCCTCGGCGGGCGCGCGCTGGAGCGCCGGGTCGCCGCCCGGCCCCAGGAGCAGGGGTCGCTCGGCGACCTCCTCCGGCAGGCCCGTGACGCGGAGACGCAGATACGCATCCACCGCCCGGACGGCAAGGTCATCCAGGGCGAGGTGGTGGACCGGGAACCGGGCCAGGACAACGAAAACCCCGGGGCGCGGCACTGAGGCCACGTTCGCCCGGGGCGCACGTCGGACCGGGCCCGCCCCTCACGGGCCCGCTACCTTCTGTCAGGCGGTCTTGCGGTTGTCTCGCGGATGAACCGCGATGTTCATCGCGCCGGAGCGCAGAACGGCCAGCCGTTCGGCAAGGACTTCCTCCAGCTCCTCGACCGTACGCCGTTCCATGAGCATGTCCCAGTGCGTACGCGCGGGCTTGCTCGTCTTCTCCTCCGGGCTCTCTCCGTCGACCAGAAGTGCCACCTGGCCACAGGCCCGGCACTCCCACTCCGGCGGAATCTCGGCCTCCACCGAGAACGGCATCTCGAATCGATGGCCGTTCCGGCATGCGTACTCAACGGTCTGGCGAGGTGCCAGATCGATGCCGCGGTCGGTCTCGTAGCTCGTCGCCCCGAGTCGCGTGCCGCGGAGAGCTCGCTCACTCATGAATCGTGCCTCCCGGGCTGTGTCGCCCACAGGACAGGTGTCGCTGTCGTCGTCATCCGGTCAACGTCCGGTCGGCGGTGAAGATTCCCGTATCGGGAGGTGCGTCGCCCGTCGTGCCGCCCCTGTTTGTACCCATCGGCGCCCGTTTTGTCACATCTCACGAAAGATGTCACCCTGCGTTCTGATATCTTTAGCGCGCAGTAACGGTCCATCCGTCGAACCAACGGCGTACACTACCGCGTCGCACTCCGAGGGCCTAAATCGTCTCGGGGACCGGATTGCCCGCGGCCGCCACCGCCCGCCGCATCGGCACCCGCAGCAGCAGCACGAAGCCGATGACGAAGAAGACCACCAGCGAGATGATCGCGTCCCGGTAGCTGCCGCTGAGCTGGTACGTCAGCCCGAACAGCAGGGGCCCGAGCCAGCTCGTCCCGCGGTCGCTCACCTCGTACACCGAGTAGTACTCGGCCTCCTTGCCGCGCGGTACGAGGTGGGAGAAGAGCGACCGCGACAGCGCCTGGCTGCCGCCCAGCACCATGCCGATGGCCGCCGCCAGGAGGAAGAAGCCCACCGGCCGGCCGGCAGGCAGGAAGAAACCGGCCGCGAGGGTGATCGTCCAGGCCACCAGCGAGCCCAGCACGGTGCGGTGCGTCCCGTACCGCGCGGCGAGCCGGCCGAGCAGCAGGGCGCCGAAGACGGCCAGCACCTGCACGAGCAGGATCGCGCCGATCAGCGTCGTCTGGTCCAGGTCCAGTTCCTCCGAACCGTAGACGGAGGCCTGGGAGATCACGGTCTGGATGCCGTCGTTGTAGATGAGGTACGCCAGCAGGAAGCCCAGCGTGAGCGGGTAGCGGCGCATGTCGCGGACGGTGTCGGCGAGCTGGCGCCAGCCCTGGCGCAGCGCCCCGGAACCGGCCCCGGACCCGGGCCGTGCGGCGGCCACCGCGTTCACCCGGTCGCGCAGCCGCAGCATCGGCACGATCGTGAAGCCCGCCCACCACAGTCCGGCCGACGCGAGGCAGATCCGCACGGCCGTGCCCTTGGTGATGCCGACCGCGTCGTGGCCGAGGAAGAGCGCGAGGTTGGCGACGAGCATCAGCGCGCCGGCGGCGTAGCCGAACGCCCAGCCGCGCGAGGACACCGCGTCGCGCTCCTGGGGCTCGGCGATCTGCGGCAGGAACGCGTTGTAGAGGACGACCGAGGCCGCGAAGGCGACGTTGGCGACGATCAGCAGCCCGCCGCCCAGGAGATAGCGGTCTCCGCCGACGAAGAACATCGCGGTGGTCGCGGCGGCCCCGGTCCAGGCGAAGACCCCCATGAGCGCCTTCTTGCGGCCGGTGCGGTCCGCGATCGCCCCGGCCAGCGGCATCACCAGCACCGACAGCAATACGGAGGCGGAGATGACGTACGCGAAGTAGGCGCCGGCGCGCACCGGTATCCCGAGCGGGCGGACGTAGCCGTCGGGGTCCGCGGCGGCCTCGGCGATGTCGGTGAGGTAGGGGCCCAGGAAGACCGTGATGACGCTTGTGGAGAAGACCGAGTTGGCCCAGTCGTAGAAGTACCAGCCGCGCTGCTCGCGCCGCCGTTCGCCCGCGGCCGCCACGGCGCCGCCGCCCGCCGTCGTGTCCCGCGCCTCGTCCGTGCTCACCAGTTGTGCCCGCCGTTCCGTGTCCGTGCGCCGTGCCGATGTGATCGGCATGATGCCATCCGCGGGGCGGCGAGTGAGAGCCAGAACACATGACTGCCCCCGGGGCGCCGCTGTGGCGACCCGGGGGCAGGGCGGTATGCCGGTATCGCGGAGGTCCGCGACGGTCAGGCCTTACCGCCGTTGGCACGGCGGCGGCGCAGCACCCAGAAGGTGGCACCGGCACCCGTGGCCAGCAGCGAGGCACCGAGGATGGTCTCGGGGGTGTTCATGCCGATCGAACCGCCGAGACCGGTGTTCGGGGCGCCGATCGGGCCGCCACCACCGATACCTCCGCCGCCGATACCGCCACCGCCGATGCCGCCACCGATGCCGCCACCGCGACCGCCGCCCCAGCAGCCGCCGCGACCGCCGCCGTAGCCGCCTTCGCCACCACGGCCGCCGAAGTCACCGCGGTCGTCGCCGCGGCCGCCCTCGCCGCCACGCCCGAAGCCGCCGTCGTCCATGTTGCGGCCGTCGGCCAGGTCCGTGCCCGCGCCGTCGTTGAAGCCCTGGCCCTGGCTGCCGGTGTTGTTGAAGCCGGCGCCCGCGCCGCCGCCGTTGAGGACGGGGCCGCCGTTGCCGTTGTCGCCCCGGCCGCCGCCGTTGTCCCCGCGACCGCCGTCGTCGCCCCGGCCGCCGCCGTTGTCCCCACGGCCGCCGTCGTCGCCGCGACCGCCGCCGTAACCGCCTTCGCCACCACGGCCGCCTTCACCGCCGCGGCCGTAGCCGCCCCGGCCGCCGCCCCACCACGAGTCGCAGTTGTCGCCGTAACGGCCGCGGCCGTGTCCGTAACCGCCGTGCCCGCCGTGGCCGTAGTCCCGGTCGCCGTGCTCCCGGCCGCGGTCGTCGCCGTGGTCGCCGCGGCCGCCGCGGTCGTCCCCGCGGTCGTCCCCGCGGTCGTCCCCGCGACCCTCACCGCGGTCGTCGCCCCGGCCGTCGGCGTTGCCGGTGCGGCTCCCGGTGCTGGTTCCGGCGCTGGTTCCGGTGCCGGTGTCGGTGCCGCTCGCCGCGGCGTCGACGGCGCGGACGGTCAGCTGCACGACGCTCGGGCCGGTGTCCTGGCCGGTCGGCTCGGTGCAGTCGACGGTGACGTTGTACGTGCCCGGGGGCGTGGCCGCCGGGACGGTGAAGCTGGCGCCGCCGCCCGTCGAGCTGACCGCCACGGTGGGGCGTTCGGGAATGCTGGTGGTGATGACGGTGTCGCGAACGCAGTTGGCGACCGTGACCGTGACGAGGTCACCGGGGGAGACCCGGTAGCTCGAGAGCCCGACGCCAGGGGCCGCGATAGCGCTTGTTGGCAGGACGACAGCGGCTACGGTCATCGCCGCCCCGGCCATGATGCGTGAAGCACGCATGAGGTGAACCTCCTTGCGGACGGGGCAGGTGGGACTGGCTTCCCGTGACACGAACTGCGACCGCGTCCTTGCTCCCATGGCACGAGCGCCGGGATACGGCCGCACCTTGGAACGGCCTTCCGCGTTGCTCCGGACGGGGCATCAGGACTGTCGGCCGTTCAGGGTCGCCGCAGGTCAGCGACATATCCGAAGCCGCGTCAGAAAAATGTGAAGAGATCGTCAAACGGGTGACTTCACGTCAGAGGATCTTGGGCCGTCAAGGGGCCGACCGGCTGACTGCCGACGGACCGTCAGGAATGCCGGCGGATGGACTTTTGCTACGAGGTGTCAGAAACGGGCACCCACCGCGATGGAGAGAGTCCGCGCGTACAGCCGCGCACCCTCGGGGCGCGGGTGGATGCCGTCCCCCCACAGCAACTGCGGGTGCCGCGCGATCACGGCCCGCCACGGGATCAGCACGGTCCCGGGGTGGTCGCGCACACCCTCCCTCAGCGCGTTGTTCACCCGGGACTCCCAGGAGCGGGGTGCCTGGACGTCCACGAAGGCGACCCGCCGTCCGGGGCCGGCGATCCGCACCACCCGGTCCAGGGTCTCCCGGTCGACGTCCCCGTTCGTCCCGAGCCCGACGACCACCACGCGGCGCAGCCGCCCGGCGTCCCGTAGCCGCTCCAAAACCTGTGGCGCGGAGCTCATCTGACGGCCCACCACGGCGTCGACGGCGATCCCGGGCAGCGATTCCTGCAGCGCGTCGGCCGAGGCCAGCATCACCGAGTCGCCCACCGCCGTGATGTCGGCGCCGGTCACGTCGGGTACGCCGCTCGGTTCGTCGTCCGGGAACTCCTCCCGCTGCGCCGGACGCAGTGCGTGGAGCGGTTCGGCGGGCCGTGCCGTGGGCGACGCGGGGGCGGGGCCCGCCGCGACCACGCGCTCGCCCGAGGCGATCTGCGACTGCAGGCCGCCGCCGGACGGCGCCCTCAGCACCCCGACGTACGCAACGCACGCCGCCGCGACACCCGCGGCCGCCGCTCCCAGCACCAGCCGGGGACGGGCACCCCATGCCCGCCGCAGGAACGTGCTGCACAACTCGGCGTACCCGCGCACGCCGAGCCGCAGCAGGGGTTCCTCCAGGACGCGGTACGACGCCGCCGCCAGGGCCACCGGCAGCGTGAGCGCGGCACACCGCGCGAAGGGTGAACCCAGCGCCTCCGGGGCGGCGTTGACCAGGCAGGCGAGGACCGGCCAGTGCCACAGGTAGATTCCGTACGAGCGGCGCCCGGTCCAGGCCAGCGGCCGCCACGCGAGCACCCGGGCGACCCTCCCCGGCCCGCCCGCCGCCACCGTGAGCGCGGCCGCCGCGAGGCACACCGGCACCAGGCCGCCCCGGTACACGAAGGCCGAGGTCCCCGACACCAGCAACGCCGCCGCGGCCAGTACGGCCAGCCCTGCCGCGCCCAGCCCGTCGATGGCCCGCACGTATCCGGCCCGGCGCATCGTCCCGGCCCGCGACAGCGGGAGCACGAGCGCGACCGCGGCGCCGAGCAGCAGTCCGCCGCCGTGGGTGTCCGTGCCGTAGTACACCCGGGAGGGGTCGGTACCCGGTACGTAGAGCACCGCCATGGCCGTGAAGGACGCGGCGGCCGGGACCGCGACGATCGCCGCCTGCGCCCACTGCCGGCGGACGACCGCCATCAGCGCCCACAGCAGCAGCGGCCACGCCACGTAGAACTGCTCCTCCACCGCCAGCGACCACAGATGCCGCAGCGGCGGTTCGGCGCCGAACTGCGCGAAGTACATGTCGTGCCGCCCGAGCTGCCACCAGTTGCTGCGGTAGGTCAGCGCGGCCGCCACCGCGCCGCGCAGATCGTGCCGCCCGTCCCCGCCGACCAGCGTCGCCGCGCACGCGGTGACCGGGAGGACCAGCCACAGCACGGGCAGCAGCCGCAGTGCGCGGCGCCGCCAGAAGGCGACGAGCCGCAGACGCCCGCCCCGCCAGTGGTCGGCGGCGAGCAGACTGGTGATCAGGTAGCCGGAGAGGACGAAGAAGAGGTCCACGCCGAGGAAGCCGCCCGGCAGCCACGGAGCGTGCACGTGGTACACGACGACCGCTGTCACGGCCAGCGCGCGCAGACCGTCGAGACCCTGTGCGCGCGGGTGCTGAGTGTTCATCAGGCCACGGTCGGCACCCCGGGGCCGCTCCGCATCCCGGCGGCGCCCGATTGCACCCGCTGCCTCACCCGCTCTACCCGATCGGGTGAGGTGCGGATTGCCCCGTTCGCGCTCCTCCGAATGCGGTCCGCGCCCACCCGTCCTACGGTCGTGTATGACGGGCCGTCATGTGCCGTCACGCACCTGGCTGCCGGAGCTGAAGGACTGTGATGCATCACTATCCTGGGGAGCACACCACTCCCGTGCCGTGGTACGGACATCCCGATGCCTGGTACGGGCAACCCGACCCCTGGTTCGGCCAGCCGCTCGCCGGCACCTGGGAGGACGAGGCGCCGCGTCCGCCCGCGCGCCCGCGTCCGGCCCCGCAGCCGCCGTCCCGCGCCGCGCGCCGGCGCGGCAAGCCGGAGCCCGCGCCGCGCCCCCGGCAGAAGGCGAAGGCCGGCCGCCCGTCCGAACCCGCGCCGAAGCCGCGCGCCGCGAGCGCGCCCGCCGCCAAGGCTTCCCGGGACGCCAAGGCCCCCCGGGACGACATAGCGCGGCCGGCGCCGAAGGCCCGTCCGGCCGCCAAGGGCCGCCCCGCGACCCCGAGCGCCCACGCCGTCACGCCGAAGGCCCCCGCCGAACAGGGAAAACCGCCACGCACCACCGCCCGCGCGACCGGGACCCGGCGCCCGCAGGCCGGTGCCGCCGCCCGGCCCGCCGTACGCCGTCAGCAGCAGCCGCCGCCGCTGCGGTTGACGCGGCGCGGGCGGCGGGTCGCCGGGGTGGCGGTGGGCGCGGTCGTGGTGAGCGGGCTCGTGCTGACCTTCGACGGCTTCCTGGGTTCGGGCGGGCCGCCCCAGCCCTCCGCGGCCGCCGCCCTGGCCGGCAGCGGCAGTGCCGCGGCCTCCGGGATCAAGGCGCCGCCTCCGCTGCCGCCGGCCCAGCCGACACGCGTGCGGATCCCCTCGATCGGCGTGGACGCCCCGCTCATGAACGTGGGCCTGGACAAGGACGGCGTCATCGAGACGCCGCCGCCGGAGGAGAAGAACGAGGCCGCCTGGTACAAGGACTCGGTGAGTCCCGGGGCGCGCGGCGCCTCGGTCATCGTGGGCCACGTCGACAACATGAGCGGCCCCGCCGTCTTCTACAGCCTCGGCGCGCTGAAGAAGGGGTCGACCATCGAGGTCGCCCGGGACGACGGCACCACCGCGGTCTTCACCATCTTCGGCATCGAGGTCTTCAACAGGACCGGTTTCCCGGCCCACCGGGTCTACGGCGACACGAAGGATCCCGAACTGCGCGTCATCACCTGCGGTGGCACGTACAGCAGCGCCAGCGGCTACTCCGGCAACGTCGTGGTCTTCGCCCGGATGTCGAAGACCAAGACGGCAGCCGATGAGAAGGCCGAAAAAGCAGAGAAAGCAGAGAAAGCGGAGAAGGCCGGCAAGGCGGCCGGGGCCGACAAGGGTGACAAGGCGGGCACGGCGAGTCCGGCCGTCACCCCCGGCAAGGAGGAGAAGACGGAGCCGAGGTGACGGGGCGTCAGGCGTTCGGGTGTCAGTTCCAGACGCCGCGTTCGGTGAACACCGAGCGCAGCATCTCCAGCCGGTCGGTCATGATGGCGTCCACACCGAGGTCCAGCAGGGCGTGCACCCGGCGCTCGTCGTTCACCGTCCACACGTGCACCTGGAGGCCCAGACGGTGGGCGGTCCGCAGGAACGCGGCGTCGACCACGCGGATGCCGTTCGCCCGCTCGGGCACCTGCACGCAGACCGCGCCGCGCCCGGCCACCTTGTCGAGCAGGAGGCGCTCGGCGACCCGGCCGCCGACCGACAGCAGGCGAAGCTCCGCCACCCCGCGGGTGCCGAGCGAACTGGCCATGCGCGGCCCGCCCAGCGCGCGGGCCCTGACCAGCCGTGCCTCGGAGAAGGAGCCCACGCACACCCGGTCCCAGGCGTCCGCGCGGCGGATCGCCGCGATGAGCGGGGCCACGGCCTCGTCCACCTTGGCGTCGACGTTCCAGCGGGCCTCGGGGAAGGCGTCGAGCAGGTCCTCGAAGAGCGGTACCGGCTCCTTGCCCGCCACCCGCGCCTTGCTGACCTGGTCCCAGGTCAGCTGGGCGATCCGCCCGCGCGTGTCGGTGACACGGTCCAGCGAGCTGTCGTGGAAGGCCACCAGCACCCCGTCGGACGTGAGGTGGACGTCCGTCTCCAGGTAGCGGTAGCCGCCGTCGACGGCGGTCCGGAAGGCGGCCATGGTGTTCTCCAGGCCGTCGGCGTCACCGCCTCGGTGGGCGAAGGCGAGCGGTGCCGGGCTGTCGAGGTACGGGTGGCGTATCGCGGTCACTCGTGCAGTATCGCCTGTGCCGGGGCCGGCTCCGCCACCGGCCGTCCCCCTCGGGTCACGACTTCCGGCCCCTGCCCCGCCGCGGCCCGCGGGAACGCGAAGACGCGCAGGAAGAACTGGGCCAGCGGCCCGATCGACAGCGCGTACAGCACGGTGCCGACGCCCACGCTGCCGCCCAGGACGAAGCCCACCGCCAGCACCGTCACCTCGATCCCGGTGCGCACCAGCCGGATCGAGCGCCCGGTGCGCCGGTGCAGTCCGGTCATCAGGCCGTCGCGCGGTCCCGGCCCGTACCCGGCCGTGATGTACAGCCCGGTCGCGACGCCGCCCAGCACGATGCCGGCCACCAGGAGCGGGATGCGCACACCGAGGGAGTGCGGCTGGGGGAGCAGGCTCAGCGCGGCGTCCATCGACAGGCCGACGACGAAGACATTGGAGACGGTGCCCAGGCCCGGCCGCTGCCGCAGCGGCCACCACAGCAGCAGGACGAGGGCCCCCACGGCAACCGACACCAGGCCGATGCTGACGCCGGTGTGCTTCGAGATGCCCTGGTGCAGCACGTCCCAGGGGTCGAGTCCGAGCGCGGCGCGCACCTGGAGGGCGGCGCTCGCGCCGTACAGGGTCAGTCCCGCGTAAAGGTGCGCCAGCCTGCGGGCGGTGCGTGCGCTGGTGTGTGATTGGCCCTTCACAGGACCCCCCTCCGGCCGTTATGACGCTGTACGGGACACTGTGTGGCATGGTCGTGGTGAGAATCCATGGCCAATGTGCGGAAGGTGGACCGGTAACCATGTCGCAGTGGACCGCAAACGTGGGTGTCACCCATCTCGCTCGGCTGCTCGAACCCAGGCCGCAGCGCTCCGCGGGACGCCGCGTCCCGGCGTACCGGGGCCTGGCCGACGGCATCCGGGTGCTGGTCCTGGAGGGCCGCGTCCCCGTGGCCGCCCGGCTCCCCGCAGAACGCGAACTGGCCCTCGCCCTCGCCGTCAGCCGGACCACGGTCGCCGCCGCCTACGAGGCGCTGCGCGCCGAGGGCTTCGCGCGCTCCCGGCGCGGCGCCGGCACCTGGACCGCGGTCCCCGAAGGGCACGCCCTGCCCACGCGCGGTCTGGAGCCGCTGCCCCCGGACGCCGCCGGCTCCGTCATCGACCTCGGCTGCGCCGCACTGCCCGCGCCCGAGCCGTGGCTGTCCCGCGCGGTCGGCGGCGCGCTGGCGGACCTGCCCTCCTACTCCGCCACCCACGGCGACTTCCCCGCCGGGCTGCCCGTCCTGCGCGAGGCCATCGCCGAGCGCTACACCGCGCGCGGCATCCCCACCCTCCCCGAGCAGATCATGGTCACCACCGGTGCCATGGGGGCCATCGCCGCCGCCGTCCGGCGCCTGGTCGCGCCCGGCGAACGGGTGGCCGTCGAGTCCCCCAGCTACGCCAACGTGCTGGAACTGCTGCGGGAGAGCGGCTCCCGGCTGGTCCCGGTCGCGCTGCGCGAAGGGCTGGCCGGGTGGGACCTCGACCACTGGAAGCGCGTGCTGCGTGACGCGGCGCCGCGCATGGCCTACGTCATGCCCGACTTCCACAATCCGACCGGCACGCTCGTCCCCGACGAACAGCGCCGCGCCCTGGTCGAGGCCGCCCGCGCGGCCGGGACCGTACTCGTCGCCGACGAGACGATGGCCGAGCTGACCCTGGACGCCGGCGGCGGACCCGCGCCCCGCCCGCTGGCCGCCTTCGACCGCGGCGGCACCGTCGTCACCGTCGGCTCGGCCAGCAAGGCGATCTGGGCGGGCCTGCGCATCGGCTGGGTCCGCGCCACCCCGGACGTCGTGCGGCGGCTGGTCAGCGCCCGCGCCTACCTCGACCTCGGCTCGCCCGTCGTCGACCAGCTCGCGGTCGCCTGGCTGCTGCGTAACGACGTCTGGGACGACGCGGTCGCCGCCCGGCGCGAGCGGGCCCGCTCCCACCGCGACGACCTGGTCGCCGCCCTGCGCGACCGGCTGCCCGAGTGGGAGTTCGCCGTGCCCTCCGGCGGGATGACCATGTGGGTGCGCACCGCCGAGGTCTCCGGCTCCCGCCTCGCCGTGGCGGGCGAGCGGCTGGGCGTCCGCGTCCCGTCCGGTCCGCGCTTCGGCATCGACGGGGCCTTCGAGTCCTACATCCGGCTGCCCTTCACCGTCGGCGGCGGCGTGGCCCGCGAGGCCGTCGAGCGGCTCGCCGCGGCCGCGCAGGCCGTCCGCGAGGGCGGCGGCGCGGAAGCCGAGGGCACGGGCCTGTTCGTGGCGTGAGAGGGTCCCCGGAGCCCGCGGGTTCCGGGGACC
>NZ_JBHXSO010000092.1:0-19875 GCF_042714775.1 Streptomyces sp. NPDC058691
GTCCTCCCGCGGGAGGACCGGGCCCGCCGTGCCGCCGGCACTCAGGACGGCGTGATCACGCCGAAACTGAACGTCGAGGTGATCGCGTCGAACACGTCGTACAACGGCTCCGCCAGCGGCAGGTTCGGGCTGGAGCAGGTGATGACCAGCACCTGCCCGCTCTCGTCCGGGAACGGCACCACCGTGTGCATGATCGCCAGCTTGGTCCTGATCCCGTGGGAGACCTCGGCCTCCTCGATCCCCTTCACCCGTCCCACCGGCCCGATCCCCGGCAGTTCCACGGTACCGAACGTCCGGGCCGTGCCCTCGCTCTGACGGCCGCCCGCCGCCGAGAACTCCTTGCTCAGCTCGTGCAGGGAGAAGCTCCGCCCCGGCGGCGGTGTGACCTTGAAGATCATCACGTTCGCCATCAGCAGTCCGTCCTCGTACATCGTGAACGTGCCCGCCGCGTACACCGCCCCGCGCCGCTGCGCGCCCTGCGCGATCCGCCGCACATTGCGGAACGTCTCGTTGATCCGGTCCCGCTCCGCCTTGTTCGGCGTCTCCTTCATCAGCGCGGCCCGGATTCCGGCCAGTGCCTCGCCGGAGAGGTCGTACTCCACCCAGCCGTCCGGTATCCGCAGGCCGAACGCCAGGGTTCCGTCAAGGGCCATCGCCGCGCGCTCCTCTGTCAATCCCATGTGAACCGGTCTGTGGTCGGCTACTTCGCGGTCAGGGAGTCCGCGCTCTGGTTGTCGTAGTCGGTGAACGCCTTGACGATCTGGTCGCAGGCCTCCTTCAACTGGTCGCCCTGGCGCTTGAGCTGCGTACGGCCGTCGTCCCACGCGCTCTCGAAGTTGCCGCCCGAGGACGCCAGCGGCGCACCCACGGCCGTCTCGTCGAAGCCCGTTGGCTTGGTGTCGATGAGTTCCATCACCTGGCCCAGAAGCCGGCTCAGATCCTCCAACTCGTCCCCCGGAATCTGGATCTCCGCCATGAGGGCCCCTCTCTCGGCCGAAGGTGATGAACCGCGGTGCGGTCAAGAACCTAGCGTCTAGAGGTATGTGCGAATCCAGGCACGATTGAACCTCACCTGAATCGTTGTCAACCTCCTTGCGCACGGCGGACGGTCGGCGTGAGACCCAGGGGCAGGAGTCGCGCGCAAGACATGAGGCGGTCGCCCGGAGGGTGCGGCCCCGGCGCGGGAGCGGGCCGACGTCGACCCGGCTGGGTGGCGGGGTGCCTTCATCGGGGCGTAGCGTCAATAGTGAGGGCGGTGTGATGCCTGCACGTCGTTGCGGCCCCGCTGTGTGATCGTGCAGGTGCGAAAGCATGTGCCTTCGGATACGTGAGTCCCGGCCGACAGGACGCGGGAGGGCGGATCATGAACCTCGCATCCGGTCTGGTGGACACGGCCGGCGCGAACCCGGATCGTGCCGCGCTGCGCCTCGGGAACGACGTGATGTCGTACCGCGTCCTCGAACAGGGCAGCGCCCGTATGGCCCGAGTGCTCCGCGATCGGGGCCTCGCCCCTGGCGACCGGGTCGCGATCATGCTGCCCAATATCCCGGAGTTCGCCATCGTCTACTACGGCGTACTCCGCATCGGCGGCATCGTCGTTCCGATGAACCCCCTGCTCAAGGCCCGGGAGATCGCCTACTACCTCGGTGACTCGGGTGCCCGTCTGATCTTCGCGTGGCACGCCGACGCCGACGAGGCGCGGGCCGGTGCGCGGGGGACCGAGGCCGACGTGATGGTCGTCGGCCCCGACGGATTCCACGGACTGCCGGCCTCCGGCGCGTCCGCCGACGACGTGACCGAGCGGCACGGGGACGACACCGCGGTGGTTCTCTACACCTCGGGGACGACCGGTCACCCCAAGGGCGCCGAACTGACTCACGCCAACCTCACCCGCAACTGCGAGATCGTGGCCACCGAAGGGCTGGGGCTGACCTCCGACGACGTGATCTTCGGAGGGCTGCCGCTGTTCCACGCGTTCGGGCAGACCTGCACGCTCAACGCCGGCGTCGCGTCGGGTGCGTGCGTCACGCTGCTGCCGCACTTCCGCGCGGAAGAGGCACTGGCCGTCTTCGCGGAGCACGGGGTGACCGTCCTGGCCGGGGTGCCGACGATGTTCAGCAGGCTGCTGCAAGCGCCCGGCAAGGACACCTACGACGTCTCTCGGCTGCGGCTGTGCTTCACCGGCGGCGCCACGATGCCGCCTCCGGTGGTGCGGGCCTTCGAGGCCGCGTTCGCGTGTGCGGTGCTCGAAGGGTACGGGCTGTCCGAGACATCGCCTGTCGCCGCGTTCAACAGTCCGACGGGCAAGCGCAAGCCCGGTTCCGTCGGCACCCCGGTCCCGGGCGTGCGGATGCGGGTCGTCGACGAGGAGGGCGGCGACGAGGTGCCGCACGGAGAGACCGGCGAGATCGTCATCCGCGGTCACAACGTGATGAAGGGGTACTGGCGGCGTCCCGAGGAGACCGCGGCGGCGATACGGGACGGCTGGCTCCACACCGGCGACCTCGGCCGGGTCGACGAGGACGGATACTTCTGGATCGTCGGCCGGAAGAAGGACGTGATCATTCGCGGCGGGTACAACGTGTACCCGCGTGAGATCGAAGCCGTGCTTTACGAGCATCCGGCGGTCGCCGAGGCGGCCGTCATCGGCCTGCCCAGTCCCGATCTCGGCGAGGAGGTCGGCGCGGCGGTCACGCTCGCCCCGGGTGCCCACGCGACGGCCGACGAACTGCGCGAGTACGTCAAGCGGCAGGTCGCCGCCTACAAGTACCCGCGGAAGGTGTGGATCGTGGACGCGCTGCCGAAGGGGCCCACCGGCAAGATCCTCAGACGGGAGATCGTCCCGCCGGTCGAGTCGAGCAGGCCGTGACGGGAGGCCCGTAGACATGGCCGGAGACGTTTCCGAGGCCGCGAAGCAGCTCTCCGTCCTGGCCGCGAGCATGAGGCCGCGTCTTTCCGATGTCAGTTGCGGTATGCGGGAACGCCTGATGTCCGACATCGTGCAGCTCAGGGGCGACGGCAACCTCCTCAAGCTCCTGTACGCCAGTGTCTCGGAGAATGTCGCCACCCTGCTGGACGTACTCGAGAACGACATGCCGGCGGACAGCGTCGAGGAGCCCGTCGCGGCCAGGGAGTACGCCAAGCTGCTGGCGCAGCGCGACATTCCGATCACGGCATTGACCAGGGCCTACCGGATCGTGCACGGGTGCTTCGTGCAGTGGTGTCTCGAGGAGCTTCACCGTCAGGTCGTCGACGAGGAACTCTCCGCCGCGACCACCTCGCGCATGCTGGCGGTGAGCTTCGACTACATCGACCGCGTCACCGAGCACGTCATCGGGGTCTATCAACGGGAGCGGGACCGCTGGCTGCTGAACGCGACCGCCGGGCTGACGGCACGGGTGGGAGACGTACTCGCCGGCAACGACGGCGCCCTCGATCCGGCGGAGTCGTCTCTCGGCTACCGGTTCTCCCAGTACCACCTCGGGCTGGTGGCCTGGCTGCCCACGCCCGGCCGGGCCGGTACCGCGCTGGCCCGGCTCGACCGGTTCACAGGCGAGATCGCCGGCGAACTCGACTGCCCCGCCAGGCCCTTGTTCGTCCCGCAGGACGAGACGGCGTCCTGGGTCTGGCTTCCGTTGGGCTCGCAACGCCACGTCGACTGGGAACGGCTGGCGAACGCGGTCGAGGACGCCGATCCGTCCGTACGGGTCTGCGCGGGAAGCGCGCAGCCGGGCGTCGGGGGATTCCGCTGCACGCACCGGCAGGCATTGCGCGCACAGGAGCTGGCCGCGATGGCGAGCCCCGCCGGCCGGTTCACGGCCTACGCCCGGGTCGCCCCGATCGCCTTGATGTGCGCGAACATCGACGACCTGCGCTCGTGGGTGTGGGAGGTCCTCGGGCCGTTGGCCGTCGACGAGGAGCATTCCTCACGCCTGCGGGAGACGCTGCGCATCTTCCTTTCCACCGGCTGCAGTTACACCGCCACGGCCAGCAGCCAGATTCTGCACAAGAACACGGTGCAGTACCGGATCAGGAAGGCGGAGGAGGCCATGGGGCTCACCGTGCAGGAGCGGCGCACCGATCTGGACATCGCGTTGCTCGCCGTCGAGTGCCTGGGCTCGGCGCTTCTCCGGAAGAAGCCCGTGTGAGCGCCGCTCACGCTTCGCCGAGGACCCGCATCACCTTGATCTGTGCCTGGTCCCGTGCGGTCTCCAGTTCCTCGACGCTCGCTCCGAAGTCGGCCTGGTCGGAGAGGAGTTTCACGGTCGCCTCGTCGAACGTCGGGTCGCCGAGGTCCTTCCACAGACTCTCCAGACCGGGGGCCAAGTGCTGCATGAAGGCCGGCAGGCCGCCGGGGCCGCCGCCGAGATGGAAGCTGCGGAAGGGTCCGGCGACGGCCCAGCGCAGTCCGATCGAGGCGGTGACGATGCCGTCGAGCTCCTGCTCGGTCACCACGCCCTGCACGACGAGGTTGACCGCTTCGCGGAAGAGCGCGGCCTGCAGCCGGTTGGCGACGAAGCCGGGGCACTCCTTTCGCAGTACCTGCGGTTGCTTGCCGAGGGCCGTGTAGAAGTCGACGGCGCGCCGCACGGTTTCCGGGTCGGTGTCCTTGCCGGGGACCACTTCCACCAGCGGCACCAGGTGCGGCGGGTTGAAGGGGTGGCCGATGACGACGCGTCCGGGCTGTTTCATCGACCGGGCCATCTCGGTCGCGGGAATGCCGGAGGTGGAGCTCATCAGCAGGGTGTCGGGGCGTGCGGCCCGCTCGACCCGGGCGAAGAGGTCCTGTTTGAAGTCCAGCCGTTCGGGGCTGTTCTCCTGTACGGCGTCCGCTTCCGCGAGTGCCCGGTCGAGGTCGGCCTCGAACCGCAGGTTGGCGTCGAGGCCGTCGGTGGGCAGGCCGAGCGCCTTCAGCGCCGGGGCTGCTTCCCGAAGCTGGTCGTGTACGCGCTTGTCCACATCGGGAAGTGGGTCGTTGACGGTGACCGTCAGGCCTTTGGCGAGGAACAGGGCGGCCCACGAGGCACCGATGACGCCGCCGCCGATGACGGTGACGTGCTGGTAGGCCTCCAGAGTGTCGTTCATGGTGACTCCTTTCACGCGAGGCAGTCGTGGACGGGCTCGGCCGGCGGCAGCGTGACTTCGGGCCGGGGCCGGGGCGGTGGGGGATCCGCCGCGTCAGCGGCCCTGCCATTGGGGTGCCCGTTTCTCGGCGAAGGCGCGGGCGCCTTCATGCGCGTCCTGGGAGGCCAGCACAGGGTCGACGATCCGGTCCTGCTCGCGCAGGGCCTCCTCGTCCTGGAAGGCTGTCCGCTCGTTGACGACGCGTTTGACCGCCGCGACCGCCAGGGGCGCGTTGCGTGCGACCCGGCCGGCGAGTTCGAGGGCACGCGTCAGTGCCGCCCCCGGCTCGGTGAGGTGGTTGACCAGGCCGAGCCGTTCGGCGCGCTCGGCGGGCAACGGGTCGCCGGTGAGCAGTAGTTCCAGGGCGACGTTGCGGGGGATGCGTTCGGGCAGGCGCACCATGCCACCCTCGGGGGGCACGATGCCGTAGTGGACCTCGGTCTGTCCGAAGGTGGCGTCGCGGGATGCCACGATCATGTCGCAGGCGAGCGCCATCTCGGTGCCGCCGCCCAGCGCGTAGCCCTCGACGGCGGCGATGAGCGGGGTCTTGATCTGGATGCGGGTGATTCCCGCGAAGCCCCGTCCGGGGAGGATGGGTGTGTCGCCGGCCGCGAAGGCCTTGAGGTCCATGCCGGCGCTGAAGACGCCGCCCGTGCCGGTGAGGATGCCGACGAGGAGGTCGTCGCGGGCGTCGAGCTCGTCGACCGCCGCGGCCAGCGCGTGCGCGGTGGCTCCGTCGATGGCGTTGCGGGCCTTCGGCCGGTCGATGGTGATCACGAAGATGCCGTCGCGCTCCTCCGTGTGCACGGTGGGTGTGCCGGTGGGTGTGCCGCTGGTGTGGCTCATTGCGGTGATTCCCTTCTCCCCCCGCCCCCCTGTCCCGTCGAAGTCACTTTCGGCTGATGCCGCGGTCGCGGGCCGAAGTCTCAGTCGACCGCTTCCGCCGTGCGCAGACTCTGGATCCCGGCGTCGTCATAGCCGAGGTCCCGGAGCACCGAATCGGTGTGTTCGCCCAGGTCGGGGGCCGGGCGCGCCGGGACTTTCCGCTCCTGTTCCAGCCGCACGGGGCTGTCGACGGTCAGGTGCTGCTCGGTGCCGTCGTCCTCGATGGGGACGAGGATCTTGTTGGCGAGGAGCTGGGGGTCCTTGGCGAATTCCTCGAAGGTCTGGACGACTCCGTAAGTGAGGCCCGCCGCGTCGAGCACCTCGCGCCATTCCGCCAGGGGGCGGGTCGCGAAGGTCTTGTCCAGCAGAGCGGCGATCTCGGCGGCGTGCAGGCGGCGGCTCGGTGTGTCGGCGTAGTCCGGGTTCCGGGCGGCCTCGGGACAGCCGATGGCGTGGAGGAACAAGGGGACCTCCTTGTCCTCGTTGGCGAAGGCCAGCAGCACCCAGCGGTCGTCCGCCGTGCGGTAGGCGTTCGCCAGCGCGTTCGGCGGGTCGGACCGGTCGGCCGGGCGGGGTCCCTTCCCGCCGACCAGCACGGCTTGCAGCCACATGCCCGCCGACCAGGCGCCTTCGGCGATCAGCGACGCCGTGACCCGGGCGCCCTGCCCGGTCTTCTCCCGCCGGTACAGCGCGGTCATGATGCCGGCGAACAGAGTGATCGCCGTGGGGTGGTCGCCCGATCCGAACGCGTTCATCGACGGTGGTGCGCCCCGCTGGCGCGTCACGTCCATCAGGCCGGTACGCGCCCAGAAGGCCGTCACGTCGAACCCGGGCAGGTGCGCCTCCGGACCTTCTTCCCCGAAGCCGGTGACGTCGGCGTAGATCAGCCGGGGGTTGAGCGGGGCCAGATCGTCGTATTCCAGACGCAGCTTGGCCCGTGTGTGCGGCGGGAAGTTGGTCACCAGCACATCCGCCCATGCCGTCAGCCGCTCGACCACGGGCCGGGCGTCAGGGGACTTCAGGTTGACGGCGATGCTGCGCTTGTTGCGGTTGTCCAGCTGCCAGGGGTAGTTGACCCCCTCCACACGGGGGTTCGGAGGTACGCGGCTGAGCGCGCGGTAGCTGTCGCCGACGTGCGGTGGTTCGACCTTGACGACGTCCGCGCCGAAATCACCGAGCACCGTGGCCGCGGCCGGACCGGCGATGAAGCTGGCGAGGTCGACGACGTGCAGTCCCTCCAGCAGGGGCGTGTTCGCCATGAGAGGTCCTTTCTGGGCACGGCTTCCGGGGGCGCCGGTGGTCGAGCCGGCCCGGATTGTGCCCGCGCGACGTGCCGGATCAGGGCCGGAGGGTCTGCCGCTCGTCGGTGAGGAGTTCCCCCGGCAGGTGGTGGCCGGACCGCTCGGGTCCGCCGGGCACCGGCGGCTCCGCCATTGCGCTCATGTGCCGCGTTCCTTCCGCTGTGCGGGGGACCGGATCGCATCTCCGCTTCCGACACTAGAAGCCGACGGCGACGTGGGCATTGGTCGCGTGACACCAACTTCCGATGCAAATTGGTGCCGGCAGACCGGCTCGCTCTCGGCACGTGCCGTCGCCGGGCGGGCCGCCGAGCCGACGGGCCGGCCGCCGCCCGCCGAGGCCCACGCTCGCAACGGCTTGACCCCGTCGGTCCCGCGCGAAGGGCTGTTGCCCCTGCGCGGGCCCGGACGGGGTCGGGCCGGCCGCTGGTCGTGTCGTCAGCGCTCCCCGCGGTCGAGGGCGGCGACCTCGCCTACGGCCTCGGCGATGGCCCGGTAGTCCTTCTTGAGGATCGCACCGTGGTTGCCTTCGACCTTCGCACTGATCCGGATGTTCGGGTTGCGGTCGGTCACCGCGTCGAGGCCGGCCCGTATCCGTTCCTGCTCGTCGCCGCGGCTTCCGAAGGACGTCCCCGAGGCGACCACGTACCGTACCGGGACGGTGATGCCGTCCAGTACGGGGCCCAGCTCGCGCTCGCGGGAGAGCCTGCCGAGCTCGATGTTGCTCTCCGCCTGCTCTTCGGCGGTCAACCGCGGGGCGAGGCCGGTCGGGCGCAGCAGCGGCAGGAACCAGCTCAGGCGCCGGAACAGCTTGCGGATCCGCAGTTCCATGGCCTCGTCCAGCCAGTCGTAGGGGAACGCGCCGTCGACCAGGACCGCGCCGATGGCACGCTCCGGATTCCGGCCGGCCCAGTGCGCCCCGACGACCGCCCCGTAGGACCAGCCGACCACCAGCGCCCGGTCCACACCCCTGGCCGCGAGAACGGCGTCGACGTCCCGGACCGCCGCCTCGAAGGAGTAGTCCGCCGAACGCTCCGACTTCCTGCCCCGGCCCCGCTCGTCGTAGGTGATGTGCCGCCAGTCCGTGCCCAGTTCGGCGATGACCCGCCGCCAGTAACCCTGAGTGGCGAACTGGCCGTTGAGGTAGACCACCGGGATCCCGGGGCCGCCGGTGTCGGTGACGGCCAGCGCCGAGTCGTCGACCGTCACCATGCCGGTCCACTTCGAACCGATCGAGGAAGTGCTGTTCTTCGTCATGGGTTCCCCCTGGTCGTATCGGGTGTGTCGTGCGACTGCCGGATGGTCCTGGTGCTGCTTCTTCGGATGCTTCAGAGACTGCGGGCGCTGATGTCGCCGTGCGAGGTGGTGGCCCGGATGTCGAGTTCGGCGGTGCCGTCGTTCTTCAGGGCGTTGCTGACCCTGCCGTGGTGGGTTCCGGCGTCCAGGGCGGCAGAGACGCCGGCGGCGGCGCCGACCGAGATGTCGCCGGACTGGGTGCTGAGCACGACGGCGCCGCGCACGGCCTCGGCGATCCGGATGTCACCCCGTGTGGTGCTGATCTCCGCGGGGCCGCCCAGCCGGCCGACCTCGACGTCGCCGTCGATGGCGGTCAGGCGGACGCTCGCGGCCTCGTCGATCTTGATCTGGCGGTACGCGCCCTCGAAGTCGACATCGCCGAGGCGCCCGACGCCGCGGAGCTCGGCGCCGGCGGTCCGGGCCTCGACGCGGGAGCCGGCGGGCAGTTGGACGGTGACCTCCAGGGAGCCCGAGGGGCCGAAGAACTGGTTGTCGGGGGCCGGGGACGCGATCCGCAGGACGCCGTCGGCGTAGGCGACGGTGATCCGCTCGGCGGCCTTGACGTCGCGGCTCTTGGAGCGGTCGGCGGGCAGGACCTCGACGGTGGTGTCGGCGCGGTCGGCGGCGATGAACTGGATGCGTCCGGCGGGGATGTCCAGGACGACGGAGATCGGGGCGGAGGTGTCGAACTTCTGCATCGTGCTCTCCTGTGCTCGCTCGTTGTTTCTGACACCGGAAACGCTACGTTGCTTTCAAGAACTGGACAACACCTTTGTTGCATAGAATCAGGAATTGTGCAGGTGGGAGTAGTTAAACTGTTGCAACGGTCATGCAGGTAATGCAACGTCAGTGATCTCGATCGTTGCAATGGATGGAAGTGAACGCTATGCTGACGCGAGCAGGACCGCCACGGAGGACCACCAAGGAGATCGCGATGCCGGGAGGCAGGCTCACCCAGCAGGAACGCCAGCAGATCGCGCTGGGGTTGGCCGACAGCCTCCCCTACGCCGAGATCGCCCGGCGCCTGGACCGTCCGACATCGACGATCACGCGTGAGGTGATGCGCAACGGCGGCCCCACCGCCTACCGCTCGGACCTGGCGCACCGTGCCACCGAACGCCGCGCCCAGCGGCGCGGGCCCGCCGCGTCCCGGAGCCCGGAGTCAGGCCCTCCGCCGCACGGACGCGACGCCGAGGCCGTGGCCGACTACGAGGAGACGTTCACCACCGTCCTCATGGGCTCCGGCCTGAGCAAGATGACGGCCCGTGTGCTGACCTGCCTGTTCACCACCGACGAGGGCAGCCTCACCGCGTCCCAACTCGCCCAGCGCCTCCAGGTCAGCCCCGCGTCCATCTCCAAGGCGATCGCCTTCCTGGAAGGCCAGAGCCTCGTCCGCCGAGAACGCGACGAACGCCGCCGCGACCGCTACGTCGTGGACGACGAGCTCTTCTTCCAGGCGACGATCGCCAGCGCCCGGGCCAACGACCAGCTCGTCGAAACGGCACGCCAAGGCGTCGCCATCCTCGGCCCCCACACCCCCGCCGCCACTCGTCTGGAGAACATCGCCCGCTTCCTCGACTTCATCAGCGAAAGCATCACCCGCGCCGCCGAACAGGCCCGCGAAGTCCTCCACACCAAACCCGTGACCACCTCGGGCGACACCGCCCAGCCGGGCCCGGACCGCGGATAGACGGCATGCGCGAACGAACGGCCGCCCCCGACGAGGGGCGGCCGTTCTTGGATGGGCTGATTCTTACTGCGGTGTTCCAGTGCCAGTCCTGCCTGCTCTTCGACCATAAGGGCCCCGCGCGGTCCGCGCACGGCGTGTCACCTTGTCAT
Source organism: Streptomyces sp. NPDC058691 (assembly GCF_042714775.1). Classification (NCBI taxonomy): domain Bacteria; kingdom Bacillati; phylum Actinomycetota; class Actinomycetes; order Kitasatosporales; family Streptomycetaceae; genus Streptomyces; species Streptomyces sp. NPDC058691. Next base: position 10,443 of record NZ_JBHXSO010000092.1, read on the forward strand.
CGGCCCGATGGGTGACGGTGCGCCACCTTACGGTCCGCCACCTCGGCAGGGCGCACCACCGTGGTGCCGCTCGCACGCGGCGGAGGTGCACTCCGGGCCGGTCAGCTCGCGGTGGGCTCCCAAGCGGCTTCGGCGGCCTGGGCGGTGGGGTAGGTGGGGAAGACCTGCACCAAGCCGACGATGCGGAAGATCCGGCTGACGCGCTCCGGGACGGCGGCAAGGGCGATGCCCGCGTCGGCCGCAAGGGCGTGGTTCCGGGCGGCGAGCAGCGTGGTGATCCCGCTGGAGTCACAGAACGTGAGGCCTCCGAGGTCGAGGACGAGTTGCCGGCCTCGGCGCAGGCCGAGTCCGGGCAGTGCCGCGCGCACCTCGGGTGAGGTGTGGTGGTCCAGTTCCCCGGTGAGTTCGATGACCGCCCCGGCGGTGGTGGCGCGGACGTGGACGATCAGATTCGCGTTCACAGCTGCTCTTCACTGGAGGGTCGGGGCACGTGGATGGCCAGGACGGCCGTGTCGTCGTCCACACCGGTGCCGAAGGTGTCGAGCAGGTCGCGGATCGCGTCGGTGGTGCCCGATGCGGTCGTGGGGGCCAGGGCGCGGGCGAAGTCGAGGAGGGCGTCGTCGCCGTAACGTCCTTCACCGCCGGCGGTGGCGCTGATATGGGCTTCGGTCAGCCCGTCGGTGTGCAGCAGCAGGGTGTCGCCGGGGGCCAGGCGCACAGCGGTGGTGGCGATGTGGGCGTCGGTCAGGACACCTATGAGCTGCCCGTCGGGGGTGGGCAGATAGTCGGCTGAACCGTCCGCGCGCATCAGCAGGGCGGGAGGGTGGCCGCCGCTGGCCAGCGTGACGCGGAAGCCGCCCCGTTCGTGGTCCGGTGTGAGCAGGCCGAAGATGACGGTGCAGAAGCGGGGGTCGGTGCCGTTGTACTCATGGTTCAGGACGGTGTTGAGGTTGGTGAGAACGGCGACGGGGTCGGGGTCGTAGACGGCGGCGGCGCGCAGGGTGTAGCGAGCCAGGGAGGTGACGGCCGCCGCCGCGGCGCCCTTGCCGCACACGTCGCCCAGGAACATTCCCCAGGTTCCGGCGGCAAGCGGGAAGAGGTCGTAGAAGTCGCCGCCGACCTCGTCCACGGAGGCGATGTGGTAGTAGGCGGACACGTCCAGACCCGGCACGTTCGCCAGCGCCGGCGGCAGCAGCGTCTTCTGGAGCGTGGTGGCCAGCCGCTGAAGACGGTCACGCTCCAGGTCGGCTTCCTTGCGGGCGCGCAGCAGCTCCACCTCGTAGGCGCGGCGGTCACGGGCGTCGAAGACGGTGGTCCGGATCAGCAGCGGCTGCCCGTCGCTTCCGGACTTCACCGTCGATGTGACCAGGACCGGCAGGCGCGAGCCGTCGGCGGCCGTGAATTCCAGGGCGATGCCGCTGATCTCGCCCTGCATCCTCAGCAGCGGGGCGAAGTGGGTCTCGTGGTAGAGCCGCCCGCCGACCGTCAGCAGGTCGGAGAAGTGCCTGCGGCCCACCAGGTCACCGCGCTCGTAGCCGAGCCAGTCCAGCAGCGTGGTGTTGACCTTCGCGATCGTGCCGTCCAGCAGGGTGGACAGATAGCCGCAGGGCGCGTGCTCGTACAGATCCTCGGCACTGTCCTCCAGCAACGCGGAGAACTGGGCCTGCTCGTCCGTCGGACCCTGGTCCTCCCGAGGCTCCTTGCCTTCCGCGTCGTCGGTCTCGCACATCATCCGGCGACTCCGACGGCGCCCGCGAATGCGGCGATCGCGGCGGCGGTCTCCTCCGGGGCCGCGAGCTGGGGGCAGTGTCCCGTCGCGTTCAGCGTGACCAGCCGGCTTCCCGGGATCTGCGCGTGGACGAACGCCCCCACCTCCGGCGGGGCGATGGCATCACGGGAGCACTGGGCGACCAGCGTGGGCACGGCCACCCCGGCCAGATCCGCCCGGTTGTCGGACAGGAACGTCACCCGCGCGAAGACGCGGGCGATGTCCGGGTCGGTGCGGCAGAAACTGTTGGTCAACTCCTCGCCCAGCTCCGGCCGTTCGGGGTTGCCCATGATCACCGGTGCCATGCTGCCCGACCAGCCGAGATAGTTCGCGTCCAGCGACTCCAGCAGCTCTTCGATGTCCGCGGCGCTGAACCCGCCCCGGTAACCGGCGTCCGCGTCGTCGACGAAACACGGCGAGGGGGCGAGCAGCACCAGCCCGGCGAACGCCGCGGGCTCCCGGCGGGCGGCCAGCACGCCCATCATCGCGCTCACCGAATGTCCGACGAACGTCACGGGTCCGAGCTCGAGCTCCCGGCACAGCTCCAGCACGTCGGCGGCATACCCGTCCAGCGTCGAATACCGCTCCGGGCTCCACGCCGACAGGTCCGAGTTGCCCGCGCCCACGTGATCGAAGAGGACGACGGTGAAGTCGCGCTCCAGCGCGGGAACCACCAGGCGCCACATGTTCTGATCACACCCGAACCCGTGAGCCAGCATCACCACCGGCCCGCCCGGTCGCCCGGTGACCGACACATGGTTCCTGCTCCGGACATCCATACGCCCCATCCTCGCAGACGGTGGATCGTCCCCCCGCCGTCCGCGCAACCGCCTCGGCCCTCTCGTCGCTTGGTTCATGGCATCGCGGAGCCGGCCGGTTCCGGCAGCGCGGTACGCAGCGCGGTGCGGTCGCCGCGCCAAGCGCGCAGCAGCAGGTCGCCGAGACGGTCCTCCAGCAGGCCGGTGGCCTCGACACCGAAGGCGACATCGGCTGTCAGGTGCGGTTCCGCGTCCAGCAGCGGGGCGATCACCTCGTGGCGGACGACCTGTTCGTGAACGGCGTCCGCTTCCACGTGCTCGTCGTAGAACCTCTCCGCGGCGCGTCCGGCACCCAGGCGTCGCATGGCCTGGGCGAGTCGCCGCGAGCCGGGCGAGGAGGTCACTTCCAGTGCTGCGAAATGGCCGACCGCCGCGCCCCGCAGCACGCGGTGCAACCCGAGGAGGGACATCAGGTTGACCGGGGCGAGTGCCTCCGTGGGAGCGGCGTCGAGGTAGCGGCCGTACGCGGTGTCCAAGTGCAGGTCCGCCATGAGATCGGCGAACAGCCGGGCGTGGATGTCCTCGGAGCGGCCCGCACCGAATTCGTCGAACTCGACGGCCACCATGGCCGCCTTGGCAGGGCCGTGCAGGCGGGGGATGAGCCAGGCGTGCGGATCGGCCTCTTTGAGGTGGTAGAGGGATCGGAGAGCCGCGTACTCCCGCAGGTGTGTCAGCGATCCGTGATCCCGAAGGTAGTGGCTGACGCTGCTGCCTCCATCGCCTTCGGCGGGTTCGACGAGGATGCGGGCCAGCGCGTCGTCCGCGCGGCCCGCGCCGGGGACCTGGGCGCGCAGCGCGCAGAGGAAACGCTCCTCCAGGCCCTGCCGTAGCTGCAGCAGGGCGGGGTCCCATTCCCGTTCCTCGTCCACGCCGTCGAAGCCCTGGTAGTGGAGCTCGTAGAGCACGTACAGGGCCAGCTGCAGGTCGTCACCATACGGCTCGCAGTGTGAGATCCGCTGCCGCCCCGGCAGGACCTGGCGGCCACCGCGCAGGGAGGCGATGACCGCTGACGAGACCTCGCCTCGCTCCTGCGGGAGGGCGGGGGCCGTGCTGCGCGGTTCGCGGAAGGCGGTCATGGCGTCTCTCCGCCGGCCTGCGCTCCCTCGCCGGTCCTCGCGGGCTCTTCGACGGTCTGGGGTGGCCGGGAACGGACGCGGTGGCTGGTGTCGCACCAGGGGTAGGAGCGGCTGCGACGGCAGGTGCATATCGCGACCATGAAGCGGTCGGACGTCCGCGTTGTGCCGTCCTCGGCGACGACCGTCACGGGACCTTCCACGAGTACCGGGCCGTGGGGCTCCGCGAAGACGCGCCGGGGGCGTTCAGGAGTGTTCGGCACGGATGACCACCAGCTCTTCCTTGTCCTGTCCGTCCTCGACCAGGCCCTGTTGCCGCAGCCACGGAAGCCGCAAGCGCAGTACGGGGCCGAAGGGGATCAGTTCACGATCGGTGACCCGCGCGGACAGGCCCCTGTGGCGGAGCAGGTCGATGGTGGCCTGCACGCCGCACAGACCGGAGTGCACCATGAGCAGGACCCCGCCGGGCCGCAGGAGCCGCGGGGCAGCGGCACAGACACGGTTCACGACCGCCCGTCCGTCGGTACCGCCGTCCCAGGCCCTGGCCATGCCACGGCTGTCCGTCGCTCCGCCCTCGCAGGGCAGGTAGGGCGGGTTGCTGAGCACCATGTCGAAGCTGCTTCCGGCCGCGATGCCCAGATCACCTCGCCGTACGGTGATCCGCCGCCGGGCCAGGAAGGAGTTGATCCGCGTGCACAGTACGGCACGCCGCGCGATGTCGATCGCCGTCACCCGGGCACCCAGCCGGGCAGCGCGCACGGCCAGAGCCCCAGTGCCCGTGCCGATGTCCAGGACGTCCATTCCCGGAAGGGGACCCTCGCGGTTGACGGCCCGGATCATGATGTGGGTGTCGTGCTGAGGGGGGTAGACGCCCGGCAGGGTCACCAGACGCTCAGGTTCGCTGCCCAGGGGTATCGCCATGAGTGGTTCACCTTGTTCCTGTGTCGCGCCCGGCAGCACTCCGGCAGCAAACCGGCCGCCCATCGCGTGCGATCGACCCGGGCCACGCGGCGCAGCGACGGACAGAAGTTCAGCGGTGCCGCCCTGCCGCACGAGACCCGCCTGCCCCGCACGGAAGGGTCCATGCGTACGTGCGAGCCGCCGGGGCTCACAGGAACGGAGCCGGGGTCTCCGCGGTACGCACATGCGGCCCTGGGGGAGGTCGCCCGGCCGGGGGCCCAGCGGTGGCCGATACCACCGCATCCCGGCCGGGCGAATGCGGCACAGACTAGGCCGCCGGCGACCCCTTGTGCCCGCCATGCCGACCAGCGGTCACCCGTCTGGTCGAATCCTCGTCGAGCCGGGGCGACGTGTCCTTGCCCGGACGCGTTTGGGGCGGCCCCGCAGCGGAGCCGCCCCAAACGCGTTGTCTGTGTGTGCCGGTGGTTCAGTGCCGGCCGATGTCCTTGAGCTTCTCCTTGGCCTCGCGGGCGTCGCCCTTGGCCTGTTCGACGCGGCCCTTTGCCGTCAGCCGCTCGTTGCCCACGGCCTCTCCGGCGGTCTCCTTGGCCTTGCCGACAACCTGCTCGGTCTTCGCCTTGGCCTTCTCGTTGGCGGACATACTGTGCACCTTCCCTGGCCTCGACATCGTGTGCTGTGACTTCGCCTGAACGCTGTGGGGCATCGCAAACATGCCGTGCGGGGCGGGATGTCGCTTCGCCCGGGCACCGGCGGGGAGCCGTCAGATCTGGTTGAGACCGCCGTCGACGAAGAGTTCGGTTCCGGTGGTGAAGGTGCTCTGGTCGCCGGCGAGGAAGAGGGCCGCGGCGGCGACCTCCTCAGGGCGGCCCATCCGGGCCAGGGGTATCCGGCTCGCGAAGAAGGCCTGCATCTTGGCGGCCTCCTCCTGGTTGGGGGCCAGGCCGGAGTTGCCAGGGGTGTCGACGGGTCCGGGGACGAGGGTGTTCACACGAATCTGCCGGGCCGCGAGCTCATTGGCCCAGGTGCGGGAGAACGAGCGGATGGCGGCCTTGGACGCGGCGTAGACGCCGAAGGCCTCGGCGCCGGAGGTGGCGGCGGTGGACCCGGCGAGGATCACCGAAGCGCCGTCGTTGAGGAGCGGAATCGCCTTCTGCACGGTGAAGAGCATCCCCTTCACGTTGATGCCGAAGGTCGAGTCGAAGTGCTGCTCGGTGACCTGCTCCAGGGTGGAGAACTCGCCGCCGCCCGCGTTGGCGAACAGCACGTCGATGCGGCGGCCCTGCTCGGCGACCGCTGTGAACAGGCGGTCGATGTCGGCAAGGTCGGACACGTCGCCCTGTACGGCAGTGGCACCCGGACCGATCTCGGCGAGTGCGGCATCGAGCGCCTCCTGGCGTCGGCCGGTGATGAACACGTGCGCCCCCTCGGCCGCGAACCGTTTGGCGGTGGCCAGTCCGATTCCGCTGTTACCACCAGTGACGATGGCCGTCTTGCCGTCGAGCTGTCCCATGTCCAACGCTCCGTTCCTTCGGCGCGGGCGGCCTGGCGGCCGGCCCCGCGGCGGTGCTGTCGCTACTGCGCAGGCCCGAACCGAGTGTCGCGGGCCCATATGGACCGTACGGTAAAGAACCCCTTGCTGGACCGTTCGGTCAAAAACTGTCGGCACCGTCACATCCGACGCTGCCGAGGCGTCCCCGCCGGTGCCGGCTACCCGGTGGCCGGGTAGGCGTGTTCGAGCGGCCGGAACAGTGCAATGGGGTGGCGTCCGGACGGGAAGTCGGGAAGGCTGCGCGCATGGTTTCGGTAGTGCAGAACGTGGCGATCGACTGTGCGGATGCCTATGAGCTGGCCCGGTTCTGGAGCGAGGTGACCGGCCGCCCACTGCATCCGGAGGGCAAGCCGGGTGACCCTGAGACTCAGGTGCTGTTGGCGGAGGGGCCGGTGCTGCACTTCAACCAGGTGCCCGAACCCAAGACGATCAAGAACCGGATCCATCTGTGTCTGCGCCCTGAGACCTCGCGCGAGCAGGAGGTGGAACGGCTGCTGGGGATCGGTGCCACCTTCGTCACCGATCACCGCAATCCCGACGGCTCCGGCTGGGCAGTCCTTGCCGACCCCGAAGGCAACGAATTCTGCGTTCTTCGCAGCGAGTCCGACCGAGCCGCGATGAATTCCTGAATCTCACGCGCCGTCCTGGCCGGCAGTCGCGTCAGCTGTCCCGTTTGCGCTGCTGCTCTTGCCAGTGGAGTGCGAGGAAGAGCGTGAGGAGGAGGTCCTCCGGCAGCAACTCACCCTCGCCCGGCAGACGTACGAGATGGGGCCGTGTGCCGAGTCGGTCGTAGAAGACTTCGAGCGGGCCGATGCCGCGCACCCGGTTGCCGAGTTGGTCGTATCTCACTTCATGGGGGCCGATGCGCTGCAGGCGGTAGCCGAGCTTGCTGTGTTCACAGCTCCACTGGCCCACGGTTTGAGGCACGTTGGCCCACCGGCTGTACGTGATGTGGGCGGGACCCACGGCGGACAGGCGCGTGCCGATCTGGTCGTATTCGAGAGCCCATGAGCCCATGGTCCGAGGCCGGCTGCCCAGCCGGTCGTAGCTGATCATTGCGGCGCCGATGCCACACAAACGGGTCCCGGCCATGTCGTAGGTCAGCTCGATGTCCATGCCTCGCCTCACCCCCCGGCAACGAAGCCGCACCGACCGGGTTCGGCGGTGCGGCGCGAGTCACACGAGTCTACCCAGGCGCAAACGTCCGTCCGGAGGTCGATCCGCGAATTGTTGACCGACTGGACCACATATGTTCTTATAGTGGTCTAAGTGGTCAACAAATTTATGTGGAGGATTCCGATGAGCCGGACCCGGACCGAGCGGAACAAGGCGGTCGTCCTCGAGTTCCTGACGACCGCGTTCAGTTCCAAGGACTTCGACGCGCTGGACCGCCATCTGCACCCGGACTACGTGCAGCACAACCCGTTCATACCGCCGGCCAAGGCCGGGCTGCGCGGGTTCATCGCCGACCTGCCCGACGCCACCCGCTACGAGCCGGGGGCGATCATCGCCGAGGGCGACCTGGTCATGGTGCACGGCCGGTATTCCGGAGGGCCCGGCAAGCCTCTCCTCGGGATCGACATCTTCCGCTTCGAGGACGGCCTGGTGGTGGAGCACTGGGACGTCCTGCAGGACGAGGTGGCCGCCGAGGACACCGTGGCGGGCAACCCCATGTTCACCAACCCGCAGGCCGGTGCGGAAGACCGGCCGGCATGACCGCGGGGGAGGCGTCGGCAGGCGGCATCTACCGGCGGTGGGGCGACGCGCGGACCATGATCAACGACCTGGCGACCTACCGGCTCGACCCGGACCGCGGCCTCCCCGACACCGGGTACCTGCGTGCCGATCTGACCGCATGGGCACAGGAGATGCTCGGCCACTACAGCTCGCCGGTGAACGCCGCCCTTCTGCGTGGCGGGGCCGCCGCGGCCGGTGAGAGCGAGTCGGACTGCCTGCGCGACCGGCGGGCAGAGGCGGCCGGCTTCGCTTCCCGTCCCGGCAGCACCTTCACGGGCGACGACGTCATCGACCGGGTCGTGGCCCCCATCATCTACAGGGTCGTCTTCCTGCCCTGGACACTGCCCGAGGTGGATGCGCGCACCTACGTCGACGAGCTCTGCCGAGCCTCCGCCTGATTCCCGCCCCCGTACGCTTGAGGCGGACCGGTTCTCAGGTCGGCTGGCGCGGGCAGGCGTGAGGTCGGCTTTCGGGGGCAGAAGGCCACTGACGGGGCGGGCAACTCTAAGGTGATGACGTGACGGAATCCACGCAGCAGCTCACGAGCGTCGTCGAACGTTCCGGTGGACTGCCGCTCACGCGAGCCCTCCACGAGACGGGTCTGCCCTGGATCGAGGACGCCGGCAAGGTGGCCCCGAAGGACGCCCGCCAGTTGTCGAAACTGTTCTTCGACCGGTTGCAGAGCCTTGAAGAGGGCACCGCGGAGTACAGCTACGCGCGCAGCACGCTGATCGAGATGAACATGTGCCTGGTCAGCTTCGCCGCCCGTCGTTTCCGCGGCCGCGGTCCCGAGGAGCAGGAGGACATCCTGCAGGTCGGCACCATCGGCCTGATCAAGGCCATCGACCGGTTCGACCTGAGCCGCGAGGTGGAGTTCACGACCTTCGCCGTCCCCTACATCGTCGGCGAGATGAAGCGGTTCTTCCGCGACACCTCCTGGGCCGTCCATGTGCCGCGACGCCTGCAGGAGTTGCGGGTGGAGCTGGCCAAGGCCCGTGACCACCTGACCACCGTCCTGGACGCCCCGCCCAGTGTGGCGGAAATGGCGGCATACCTGGAGATCGGTGAGGAAGAGGTCATCGAAGGCATGGTCGCCGCCAACGGCTACACGGCGGGCTCCCTCGATCTGCCCGCCGGCGACGAGAGCGACGAGGGCGGCCGCTCCTACGCCGACACGATCGGCGCCTGCGACCCGGCGATGGAGAAGGTCGAGGACATCCGGGCACTCGCCCCCATGCTGGACCATCTGGAGGAACGTGAACGCGTCCTCCTGCAGATGCGCTTCGGCGAGGAGATGACCCAGGCCCAGATCGGCGCCGAACTCGGGCTCTCCCAGATGCACGTCTCCAGGCTGCTTTCGCGGTTGCTGTCCAAGCTGCGTGCCGGAATGCTCACCGAATCCTGAGCCCCGCCATCGCCCCCTGTCCCGGATCGGGGACGAGGCCGAGGCCGGCCCCCCCGCCCAAGTCGCCCCCGGGCCGGCCCCGGCCGGGACCGTTTAGCCCAGGTTGAAATACCGGCCGGCGGCCACGCAACCCACCAAACACGAGGGGGGGGGGCCCCGGAA
>NZ_JBHXSO010000093.1:0-19662 GCF_042714775.1 Streptomyces sp. NPDC058691
ACAAGACGTCGGCCGGCGGTCCCTTGGCGGTCGGCGACCGGGTTATCCCCGCGTCCCCAGTTCGGTCGCGCCGGACCGGTTCGGCCGGGCGCCCGTCACCCGGACCGACGTGGTCCGGCCATGGGCCGGCGGGACCCGCACGAAGGCATGGGCGAAGCCCGCCGCCGTGGCCTTGCCGGATCCGACGACCCGGCCGCCGATCCGCACGGTGTAGGCCTCGTGCGCGAACAGCCCGGCAGCCGTCACCGACACGGTCGTGCCCTCGGCCGCCTGCCGGGGCGAGACGCCGACCACGAACTGCGTGCCGGGACGCAACACGCGCACCGGCTCGAGGTCGGCCGCGCTCACCGGCGTCATGAGCAGATAGCGGTCCGCGACGTACGAGATGATCGGGCTGTGGACCTCGAAGCCCGCCGTCGCCCACAGCGGCCGGCCCGAGGGCACGGAGAGGGTCCGGGAGACCGGCGCTCCTTCCTGCGTGCTGCGGGGGACCGGGATCTTCTCGTTGTGGAAGAAGCTGGTCCCCGCGTAGACCTCGGTGCCCTCACCGGCCGTGAGGATGAACTCGGCGCTGTACGCCGCCGGGCGGTTGGTGAGGGTCATCGCCACGGGATCGCCCTCGTGCCGCCCCTGTCCGCGGTGGAACGTCGCGTAGAAGGGCTCCGCCATGGCCGGCCGGCCGATGAACCTGCTCTGCTGCCCGTTGCGGTAGGTCGCGACGGCGACCCCGTCGAGCACCAGGTCGAGGTGGTCGACGCCGGTCATGTCGTAGGAGCGGGTGAACGTGTTGCCGGGGTCGATCATCACGGTCGTGAAGATCTCGTCCCCGCTGGTCAGCTTGTAACGCAGTGTCGGGGTGGCGGTGCGTTCGGTCCTGTTGGTGTAGCTCAGCTTCGCGGCGTGCGCCGCCCTCAAGTCCCTGGTGATCGACGCCGAACTCGCGTCCCCCGCGACCGGCTTCCAGGTCACCGACTTGGTCTGCCCGGTGCGCCCGTTGTCCTGGACCACCGCGAGGGTGGCCGTGAGCTTCTCCGGCCTGCTCTCGACCATGTCCGACTTCCAGCTGAGCCAGGCCCAGCCGGTGGAGTCGACCGGGACGGTCCGGTCCAGGTAGACGCCCGAGGCGCTCCGGATGGTGACCTTCACCTTGCCCTTGCCCTGGACCCCGCCCGACAGCGCGACCAGGGGGTTCCCGTCGAAGGCCTGCTGGTCGACGTGCTCGAGGTCGCGCAGGACGAGCGGACTCACCGTGAAGGTGTCTCCGGCGGTCCTGCCCGCGTAGCGGACCTCGATGGTCTGCTTCCCGGCGGACAGCTTGGCCGGCAGGGTGACCGAACGCGCCACGCCGCCGTCGTCGCTGGTGCGTCCGCTCGCGAGCACCTGCCCGGAGCCCTTGATCCGGATCTGGTAGTCCACGGCCGGGGTCAGACCGGTCGCCAGGACGATCACGGGACGGCCCGGCACCGCGTAGTCGGGCTTCACGGTGACCACCGGCCGGGCGCCGGGGTCACCGGGGGGCGGGCCGGTGCGGGGGTCGCTGGTGACCGTGACGTACGTGCTCCGGCCGGTGTCGCCGTACGCCACCCGGCCGAGGTAGACCCCGCCGTCGCGCAGGCCGCTCCAGGACAGGGTGACGGCGGTCGTGCCGCCGATCGTCAGGCTCGCCGTGGTGGGCCGGGCCGTGAACGCGCCTTCGGCTCCCTTGTCGTTCAGGACGAAGCTGGTCACGGTGAATCCGAGGGGTCCGGTACCGGCGAAGAAGTCGACCTCGACCTGGTAGAGGCCGGCGGGCAGGTCGTCGAGGTCGAGCTGTTCACCGGCGGAATCGGTGGCCGCCCGGGCGAACAGCGATTTGTCGCCATAGTCGTTCAGTCGGTAGACCGACAAGTCGAGGTCGGCGGTGTCGTCGGAGGCGTCGAGCGTGAACCGCGCGTGCGTCGTCCCGGCGGGGATCTGCACGATGTGGCTCTGCGCCGGGCCGCCGACGGTCCCCGAGCCCTGGACCCGCAGGCCCCGGGACAGGCCGGTCACCTTCACCGGTACGTCGCGGACGTCACCGCCGCGCACGGTCGCGGTGGCCCGGCCCGAACTGCCCGAGGCCTTGAGCGCCGCCGGCGCGGCCAGGGGCACCGGGCGCACCGCGAGGGCGCTGCGCACGCTCTGCTCGCCGCTCCGCCAGGTCAGGTAGCCGGTGGCGTACTCGTCCAGCGGAGCCGTCGTCCGGGTGAAGGTCACCCGGAAGCTCTTGGACTGGCCCGGGGCCGTGAACGTCAGGGCCGACGGCTCGACGGTGGTCTCCACCCCGGGGATCCGCACGGCGTCGGCGGTGAAGGTACCGGCCGCGGTCGCGGTCACCGTACGCGTCACCGTCTGCCGCCCGGCGAGCGAACCGACGCCGATCGAGGCCAGGTTGAGCTCGGAGGGGGCGGGCGCGGCGGGGTCGCCGCCGAGGGCCGCTACGTACTGCGCCCAGTCGGCCGGGCCGTTGAGGTAGAGCAGCCCGGGGTTCAGGTACCGGGTCGGGTCGACCTGGCCGTTGCCCTGCGCGAACACGTCCTCGGACGGCTTCCCGTCGGTCGTGACGGTCGGGGAAGTGGTCGTCATCAGCGCGGACTTGATCTCGGCCGGCGTCGCCTGCGGATGGACTCCGAGGTAGAGCGCGGCGAGACCGGCCACATGCGGCGACGCCATCGAGGTTCCCGACATGAAGGTGAACCCGGGCCGTCCGCCCGCGGCGTTCGCGCCGTCGGCCAGAATGCCCACGCCGGGCGCCGCGAGGTCGGGCTTGATCAGGTCGCCGCCGTCGGCCGTCAGCGGTCCCCGCGAGGAGAATCCGGCGATCTGCGGGGCCGCGGCCGACGCCAGGTGGTGCGGATTGCCGTCCACCAGCGTGACCGTCGGCGCCTCGGTGGCGGCGTACGCGACGAGCGTGTCGTAGCCGTCCGCGTCGACGTGGAGGGTCGGGACGGTGTGCGCGTCGAGATCCAGCGAGTCGGGCGACGGGTTCACCAGGATCATCGCGATCCCGCCCGCGCGCTTCACCTCGGCGGACTTGGCCAGCCGGTCGACGGTCCCCCGCTCGCACAGCACGATCTTGCCGGTCACCTTGGCGGGATCCAGGGTCTGCGGGCCGCAAAGCTTGGACTGGGTGGCGATGTCGGTCCCGGCGGCGGACGCCGCCACCAGCGGGCCGGTGACGGGGCGGCCGGCCGCGGGCACCGAGACCGAGGCCCCGAGCAGGTTCACGCCGTCGCCCAGCTCGGCCGTGGCCTCGCGGGTCGGGATGGTGCTCGCCGCGGCCGTCGTGATCCACGGCGAGGCGTTGTCGACGGTACTGGCGTCGGGCCCCGCGTTGCCGCCGGCGGTGGCGACGAAGATGCCGCTCGAGGCGGCGTTGCGGAACGCCTCGTCGACGACCGAGTCGGTGCTCTGGGCGCCGCCGGCCGAGCCGATCGAGTAGTTGATCACGTCGACGTTGTCGGCCACGGCCGCGTCGATCGCGGCCAGTAGGTCACCGGTGGCGCACCCGTCGTCTTCGGCGCTCGTGGCGTCGGGACCGCTCCAGCACGCCTTGTAGGCGGCGACCTTGGCGGCAGGTGAGACACCGGAGATCTTGCCGGTCGGGACACCGCCGAGGTCGGTGTCGACCCCGTTCGCGCCGGCCACCGTACTGGCCGTGTGCGAACCGTGCGCCTCGCCGTCCCGTGGTGACAGGTATTCGCCGATCGCGGTGCCGCCTATGTGGCCGGCGCCGAAGTTGTCGACGAAGTACCGCGCCGACACGAGCTTGGTGGTGCAGTCCGCGGCGGTGAACTGCACGCCGGGCGTGCACGTGCCGCTGAACGTACCGCCGTCGGCCTTCTGGTACTTGATGGTGGTGCCGTCGAGGTAGGGCTCAGGACCCGGCTCCCTGCCGAGCGCCGCGCCGGCGAACGACGGGTTCTCGGGGGCGATGCCGGTGTCGACGACGCCGACGACGATGCCCTTGCCCGCCTTCCCGACGCCGCCGTTGGCGGCCCACACGCCCTGGTCGCCGCTCAGCCCGAGGTAGTCCGTCGAGGTCACGGCGGCCAGCGGCTTGCGCAGTTCGTCCTTGACCACCGACACCACGGTCGGGTCGGTGCGCAGCCGCTCGACCTGCTCCGGCTTCAGCTCGGCCGTGAAGCCGTTGAGCGCCGCGGAGTACGACGAGATGACCCGCGCGCCGACCGAGGCCGCCGCGTCCCGCTGGCCCTGCCGCAGATGGTCGCGGTAGGCGCGGACCGGCGCGGAGTCGGACTTGAGGCCTTCGCCGGCACGGGGCGCGGTGCGCTCCCTGCCGCCCGTACCGCCGGTGTACGTCGCCGCGGCGGGCTCCCGCAGGGTGACGATGTACCGCCCCCCGGCGGGCGGTTGCCCGGTCGCGGACGCCGTACCGGCGGACGACGGAGCCGGGGGCGGGGCCGCGACGGCTGGGGACTGGGCAACGGCCAGAGGGAAGAGCAGGCCGACGACCGCGACGGCGGCGGCGACGGACCGCCGCTTCACCGGAGGGCGAGCAGGCGGAGGTGCAGGTGCCACCAAAGCTCCTTTTTCGGGGGATGGCCGGCCATCCCGGCGGGTGAACGCCGTGCGGGCGCACACAAGTTCTAGCCGGGTGATCCTCCGATGACCAAGAGCTGGGGTTTCCGATACCGGACAGTGGCCAGAAGGGGCCAGCGCCGAGGTCGGGTTCAGTGGCGGCGGGTGGACGCACGTGTCACCGCCCGCCCGGGCGGGAGCCGGTCAGGGGGTAGGGGTGTCCCCCTGACGGACGGCTTCCCGGGCCGTGCGCTCCAGCCGCTCCCGGTGGTTCTCCCACCAGGAACGGTCGCCCGCAGGCATGTTGTCGTTGCCCTCGGCCATCCCGACCGCGCCGTCAAGGAGTTCGCGGACGATGTCGGCGTGTCCCGCGTGCCGGCTCGTCTCGGTGGTCACGTGCACAAGGATCTGATGAAGTGTCACTTCCTGTCGGCCCTCGATCCACCAGGGCACGTGGCCCGTCGCGTCCAGTGCCAGTTCGGTGATCGTGGCGTCCGCGTGCCGCCACACCCGCTGGTACAGGGCCACGATGTACTCGCGTGACTCGTCCGCGGTCGCCCACAGGTCCGCGTTCGGTTCGGCGTCCTCGGCGAGCCACGGCAGCGCTTCACCGAAGGGACGCCGGAACGTGTCGCCGAAGTACCCCACCTCCACACCGGCGGCGTGCTTCACCAGGCCCAGCAGATTCGTGCCGGTCGGCGTCAGCGGGCGGCGGATGTCGTACTCCGAGAGTCCGTCGAGCTTCCAGAGGAGGGCGTTGCGCGCCGATTGCAGATAGCGGGCGAGGTCGGCCTTGGCCTTCGATTCGGTCATCCCGGGAGTCTGCCAGTCTGCCCGGCGGCCGGGCCGGCCACGGGCGGCCGTCGCAGTGCGTCCGTCAGTCCGTCCGCGGGCTCACGATGGCGGCCAGGCGGCGCCAGTGGGCCATCGGCGGGATGTGCCGCCGGGGTGGGGCGGTGCCGGCCGGCCCGCCGTGCGCGCCCCACCCGGGCCGGTCGATGGCCGCGCTCAGTCCTCGTCCGTGGCCGGCTCCAGGACGAAGAGCGGGATCTCACGCTCGGTCCCGGCCCGGTAGTCGACGAAGGGCGGGTAGGCGGCGTCCGCGTGCTTCCACCACTCGGCCTTCTCCTCGCCCTGGAGCTCGCGGGCGATCATGTCCCGCTTGACCGCGCGGTCCTGCACCTCCACGAGCGGGTGGGACACGACATTGCGGTACCAGGACGGATGCGTGTCGGCGCCCCCGTTGGACGCGGCCACGGCGTAGGAGCCGTTGTGCTCCACCCGCATCAGGGGCATCTTGCGGATCTTCCCGGACTTGACGCCCTTGGTGGTCAGGATGATCACGGGCAGGTCCAGGAAGGTCCCCCCTTCCGCGCCGTCGGTGGCCTCGTACTGCGCGACCTGGTCGCGCACCCACGAGGTGGCGCTGGGCTCGTACTCACCGTGCAGAGGCATTGATCGTGCTCCTCGTCGTCCAGTCGTTGCTCATGGCGCGGGCCGTCGGGATCTTCGGGCCGGGCCCGGGTTCGATGGCTGCTTCGTCCGGCGCGGATGGTGCCGGGGGGCGCGGGGAACGTCGGGTTCGCAAGCGCCGGCGGGAACGGTCGCATCCGTCCGCCTGGGGGTCTCACCACCGCGAAGCCGGGACCGGGTGGGACCAAGATTCTTTGTTGACCAGGTGGTCCACATTAAGCGAAGTGGTCCACCTGGTCAACAAAAAAATCCCGGGAGTACCGCGACCCGTGCAGGGCGGGGGTGCGCGGTACTCCCGGGTGGGTCCGTCCGCTACGCGCCGGCGGTCGCGGGCCGGGGGATCAGGGCCATGGCGCAGCGCACGGTCCGCTCCAGCGTGGAACCGTCGACGTCCGCCTTGGCCAGCGAGTCGACGCCCCGGATGACGCTCAGCAGCAGATATCCCAGCGCCGTGGAGTCCGCCTCGTCGGACACCTCCCCCGCGTCCTGCGCCTCGCGGATCACGGCCGCGAAGGCGGAGGCGAGATCGTCGAAAGCGCGGCGGGCTGTCTGTGCCACCTTCTCGTCCTCCGCCGCGAGATCCGCGGTGCCCTTGGTGAGGAAGCATCCGCGGTGGGGCGATTCGGCGGCGAAGGCGGTGGCGATCGAGAGCAGGTAGGTCTCCAGGCGGGCCACCGGGGACGCCGGGACCGCGCCGGGGCCGCCCTTCAGTTGCTCGTGTGCCTGCGCGACGAGGTCGTGGCAGTAGTCGGCGAACACCCGCAGGTACAGGTCGCGCTTGTTGCCGAAGGCCTTGTAGATACTGCCCTTGCCGAGCCCGGTCGCCTCCATGAGGTCGTAGGTGGACGTCCCCTCGAATCCGGTGGACCAGAACCTGTCGCGGACGACGTCCAGCACGGTGACCTCGTCGAAGCCTCGCTTTCTACCCATGGCCCTACCGTACGCCTTTGTGGTCCGTCCGGTCCATAACCTGTGACGGCCTGCGGAGATGCCCGCCGGAAGGCTGTCTTCCACTTTTTTCGCGGATCGGGAAGGAATCCCGGTCCCGCCTGGTTGGACAGACCGGTCTACCCAATACGGGGAACGACCGATCCACTCACTCACAGGACGGTGGCATGCCCGAGCAGCGCACCTCACCCGACCACAGCGCGACTGCGACGCTGACGGCCGAGGCCGGCACCGCGGGGGACGCCCGTACCACGGCCCCCATCGTCTCCTCCGCGTCGCGTCGCCGATCCGCCGCGGGGGTGCTGCCCCAGGGGGCGGCGCTCTACCTGCTGGCCTCGGTCATCGTGTCGTTCCTGGCCGCATCCAGTGCGCCGACGCCGCTCTACGCCGTGTACCAGCAGGAATGGGGATTCACCCCGGTCACGACCACCCTGGTGTTCGGCGTGTACGCGATCGCCGTGCTGGTGTCGCTCCTGACCCTCGGACGGCTGTCGGACCACCTCGGGCGACGGCCGGTCCTGCTGGTGGCGCTCGCCGCCCAGGCAGCCGCGATGGTCGTGTTCGCGACCGCGCACGGTGTGCCGGAGCTGATGATCGGCCGGGTCATCCAGGGACTGTCCACCGGTGCCGCACTCGGCGCCGTCGGCGCCGGCATGCTGGACGTCGACAAGCGGCGCGGCACCGTCGCCAACTCCTTCGCCCCCGGCCTCGGCACCGCGAGCGGTTCCCTCGTCTCGGCCTTCGTCGTCCAGTACCTGCCGGCGCCCACGCACCTGGTGTACCTGGTCCTGGTCGCGGTCTTCGCTCTCCAGGCCCTCGGCGTGTTCCTCATGCGGGAGACGCTGACCCCCACGCCCGGGGCGCTGGCCACCCTGGTCCCGGACATCAAGCTGCCCCGGACGGTGCGGCGCGGAGTCCTCAACGCCACTCCGGTCCTGATCGCCGTCTGGGCGCTCGCGGGCTTCTACGGTTCGCTGGGCCCGGCCCTGGTACGGACCCTCACCGACTCCACGTCCGCGGTCTACGGCGGACTGGCCCTCTTCGTGCTGGCCGGGGTGGCCGCCGTGGCGACCCTGGTCCTGCGCACCGCGCCGCCGCGCGGCGTCATGTTCACCGGAATCGGCACCCTCGTCGCCGGCGTCGCCCTGACGCTGGTCGCCATCCAGGCCGGCTCGCCCGCGCTCTTCTTCACCGGCAGCGCCATCGCCGGCGTCGGCTTCGGCTGCGGATTCCAGGGCGGCATCCGCAGCGTGATACCGCTGACCGAGGCGCACGAGCGGTCCGGCGTGCTGTCACTGCTGTACGTCGTGTCCTACCTGGGCATGGGACTGCCGGCGGTCATCGCCGGATACCTCGTCGTCCACGCGGGCGGCCTGATCACCACGGCACGGGAGTACGGGGCCGCGATCATCGTCCTCGCCCTGCTGGCGCTGGTCGGACTGCTGACGGAGAAGCGCGGTGTCGGCGCCGTGGTACAGAACTAGGGTGGACGCGGGGCCGACGGCCCGCGGATCACAGGGAATCGGAGGAAGCAGCGATGGCGGCCAAGACCACCGGCTCACCCGCTGAGCGCATCGAGGCGACGAGGCCGCCCGCGCGCGAACGCCTGCTGACCGCGGCCAACGAGCTCTTCTACGCCGAGGGCGTGCAGAGCGTCGGCATCGACCGGATCATCGAACGAGCCGGCGTGGCCAAGGCGTCCCTCTACAACACCTTCGGCAGCAAGGACGAGTTGGTCCACGCCTACCTGCGGGCCCGGCACACCACCAACGCCGGCCGCGTCCTTGCCGCCGTCGATCGCCACCAGGACCCGCGAGACCGGTTGCTCGGCGTCTTCGACGCCCTGGAGGAGTCGTTCGCCGCCCCCGGATACCGCGGCTGCGCCTTCATCGCGGCGGGCGCCGAGGCGAAGCCCGGCAGCAGCACCGAGCAGGCGTCGGACGACTACCGGGCATGGGTGCGCGGCCTGTTGACGGAGCTCGCGCGGCAGGCGGGCGTCGTGGACCCGGAGACGCTCGGGCGCCGGCTGCATCTGCTCTACGACGGTTCCGCGGTGTCCGCACGGATGGACGGCGACCCCGGCGCGGCCTCCGCTGCCCGTGAGGTCGCGGCGGTGCTCCTCGACGCGGCCCTCGCGTCACAGACGGCGGCGTCCGGCGGCCGCCCCGAGTGATCCATGCGCCCAGGGGGCGCGCCGCCGGTCGGCGCTGGAGGAGCCCGACCGGGCGGGGGACCCGGGCCGTCATGCGTCGCGGCCGGCCATGGCCGGCCTGGTGTGCCGTCCGCGGCCACGGCTCGCGGTGTTACGCAGACATGAAGGGCCCCTTCGCGGCGAATTCATGTATCTGCGCATGCATCTTTCTAGCGTCTTGATCGCACTGCCCTTCCTCAGGGCAGTGGACGAAAGGCGGTTGTCCTGATGCATGCCCCGACGCAACCCAATGTCCCCGACCGGCCGGTCGGCGGCCATCTGCCGCGAAGGAAGCTGCTCGTAGCGGCCGGTGCGGCCGTCGCCGCCGCGACCATAGGCGCCGGCGTCGCCGACGCCGCGACGGTCACAAGCCGCTCGGGGCGGCCCGCCCCGGCCGCGGCCGCCAGGAGAGCGAAGGCCCCCAAGGGCCAGTGGCTGGCGGGCGACACCCATGTGCACGACGACCACTCCTCCGACGGCAGCGGTCCCCGCCAGACCTCGAAGCAGACCCTCCCGGGCAACCTCCCGGTCGGCGACCAGATCGCCCAGGGCGAGAAGGTCGGTCTGGACTTCATGCCGCTGACCGACCACCGCACCTTCGACCAGGTGTGGGACCCGCAGTGGACCTCCTCCAAGCTGCTCCTCCTGCCCGGTGAGGAGGCCAACGGCTCCCCGCACGCCATCGTGCTCGGCAACGTCGACGTGGTGGTCGACGGCGCCAACCCGCCCGGCTCGGCCGCCTACCGGCACGTCCAGCAGTCGGTGTGGGACGTCCACGCCCAGAACGCCGTGTGGTCGCAGGCCCACCCCGACGACGGCGAGTACACCAGGGCCGGCGGCGTCAACGCCAACGCGAGTGTTCAGGGCAGCGACCTGGTCGAGGTGCTGAACGTCGCGAGCGACCCCGACGTGGAGATGGAGTACGCCGAGAACCGCTGGAACCACGGCTTCCGCTTCGGTGTGGCCGCCGCCAGCGACTGCCACTTCCGCGAACTGTGGGACGTCGACAGCCCCGGGGAGCCCACCACCCGGGTCTTCGCCGCGCAGCGTTCGGTCCGCGGCATCCTCGACGGATTCCGGGCCGGCCGCACCACCGTCTCGCAGAACATCACCGGCCCGTTCGTCACCCTGGAGGCCGACGCGGACGGCGACGGCGTCTACGAGGCGATCGGCGGTGACGAGATCGTGGTCACCGGCCGCAAGCTGCCCCGGAAGGCGAGCCTGCGGGTGAAGGTGAGGTCCGGCAAGGGCACCACCGTGCACGTGTACGCCGCACCCGGCCGCTCCGCCGGACCGGTCGCGACCTTCGTCCCGCGCACGGAGAACGAGACGTACGAACTGCCGCTCGACATCAAGGGCGGTGACCACACCTGGTACCGCGTCGAGGTCCGTTCGCCCGGCAGCGCGTCGGGCTCGGAGGCCGACCCGACCCTCCCGGACCAGCTGCGCGCCGCGACCTCGCCGGTCTTCCTGTCCGTGGGCGCGCCCGCCGAGCCCGCCCCGGAGATCCCGCTGCCGGCCGCCGACACCACCGCCGACCGCGCGGCCTGGGTCACCGGCGAGCAGGGCGGCTTCACCGGCTTCGCCGACGTGGCGGTGGCCGGTGACGTCACCCACGTCGTCGCCGAGGTGCACGAGGAGCAGGCGACCCGGATCGTCCACGTCCGGCTGGACCGCAAGGGCCGGCCCGGCAAGGCCCGTACCCTGTCCGGCGATTCGACGACCGCCCGCTTCCCGCGGATCGCCGCCCACGGCGACGACGTGTGGGTGGTGTGGCAGGACGAACGTGGCAAGGAGCAGCCGCACCGGCCGGTGATCCTCATGGCGACCAGCGGCAACGGCGGTTCCTCCTTCAAGTCCCCGCAGAAGGTCAGCAAGGGCAAGGGCCGGGCGATCAACCCCGCGCTGGCTCTGATCGAGGACAAGCACCCGCTGGTCGTCTGGTCCGACAACAGCGGCGGCGCCTTCGATGTGTACGCGCAGATCGTCGGCGTCGACAAGGCGGCGGTGAACGTCTCCGCGGCGGGCAAGACCACCAGCCCCGGCACCCCCGCCGACGCCCGGTCACCGCGCTACCCCGCCTCGCTCTTCCCGGCCGTCACCGTCGTCGGCGGCAAGCACGCCGTCGTGACCTGGCAGGACGACCGGTACGACCCGGACCCGCTGTGGACCGGGCACACCCCGCCGCCCGGCCAGCCGGCCAGTGGCGGCACCGACCCCGACAACTGGCAGATCCTCGCCGCGGTCCGCACCGCACCGGGCCGCGCCTGGGGCACCCCGGTCGCGGTGAGCGCGGTCACCGACCGCGCGGACCGGCACCCGAGCGTCGCGGCCGACGGGCACGGCACGCTCGTGGCGATCTGGGAGTCCGGCGCCCTGCAGAGCTCCGGCGCCAACCCCCAGTTGCGGTCGAGTACTTCGACCGACGGCGGCGTCACCTGGAGCGCGTACCGGCAGGTCGCCCTCGACCCGGACGCGATGAGCCAGCGCGCCCGGCTCGCCCAGGACCCCGACGGCCGTGTGCGCGCGGTCTGGTACGACTCCCGGTCCGCGGACTGGCGCTGGAAGGTCCGCACCGCCACGCTCGACACCGCCGGCACCTGGTCGGACGCGGAGCAGGTCACCACTCTCGGCAACAACACCTGGCCCGCCCTGCACCACGGCACGGTCGTCTTCACCACCGACCGCGGCGCGACCCGCACCCAACGGGACGTCACCCAGCAGATCTACCGGACCCGTCTCGCCTGACCCCGCCCCGTGGGGCCCTGCGCGGCCCCGTCCGGCCCCGGATTCGTACGGCTACCGCCGTCGCCGGGGCCGGACGGTCGCGGCACCGGCGTCCCGTCCACCGTTTCACCGAGTCGAGTCACACCGTGGTAATCGATGTTCCGTACGTCGTGGTACGAGACGTAGGTGCGCCGGCGCCAGAGGTACCAGTACGCGTAGCCCACCGCCTTGAGAGCGCCGAGGACGGAACGGACGACGAGATCGCGGAGCACGGGGATTCCTGAGGTTGTCCGACACGGGCCGGCTGACGGCCTGTCCGCATCGAAACGGAAGCCGGAGGCGGACGGATTGCCGCCCGGCGTCGACGGGGCGAACGCGGCGCTGCACACCGGTGGTCGGAGCGCGGAGCCGGTTATCGAAACGTGTCTTGACCTGCGCAGCTCAAGACTCATAACTTCCGCCTGCCCGATCCTTCAGTACGGGCTTCGAACATGACCTTGGGGGCATCACATGCACTGGTACATCGACGTGCTCAAGAAGTACGCGGTCTTCGAGGGGCGAGCGCGCCGCACCGAGTACTGGATGTTCACGCTGTTCAACGTGATCATCTACATCGTGCTGCTCCTCGTCGGCCGCGCGATCGACTTCACCCTGCTGCCGGCGTTGTACGGGCTCGCGGTCCTTCTGCCCACGATCGGCGTCGGCGTCCGCCGGCTGCACGACACGGGCCGTAGTGGCTGGTTGTACCTGCTCGGCCTGATCCCGTGCATCGGCGGCATCATCCTGCTGGTCTTCTTCTGCGGCGACAGCCAGCCCGGCGACAACGAGTTCGGGGTGAACCCGAAGCTCGAGGAGCGGCCGGCCGTCTGACGTCCGACGGCGCACGGCGGAGCGGTCCCGGTCGACGGCGCCCGGGACCGCCCCGCCGTCCGCGGGCTTCCGCCCGCGCGTCAGGCGGCGATCACGGCGGCGGTCGTGCGGCCGCCGTCCACGTCCAGGGTGATCCCGTGGACGAACCGCGCCTCGTCCGAGGCGAGGTACACCGCGGCCTGGGCGATGTCCTCGGGCGAGCCGACGGTCCCCGCCGGGGTGCCCGCCATCAGCGCTTCGGAGCTGTGGCCGGGGGCCTGGACCACTCCGGGGGAGAGGGCGTTGACCCGCACCCCGCCCGGCCCGAACTCGGCGGCCCAAGCCCGGGTGAGCGTCTCCACCGCGCCCTTGGTGGAGCTGTAGAGCGCGCCGACGGGTATGCCAAGCCGGGCGATCCACGACCCGAGGTTGACGATCGCGCCTCCGCCGGCCGCGGCCATGGCCGGGGCGACGGCCGCAGTGAGGAAGAAGGGCGCCTTCACGTTGACGGCCACGACCCGGTCGAAGGTCTCCTCGTCGGTGTCGGGAGTCGTGGGGCCCGGGTAGATGCCCGCGTTGTTGACCAGGATGTCGATGCGCCCGCCGAGTGCGCGCCCGGCCTCCTCCGCCAGCCGCCGCGAGGCGGCGGCGCTGCCGTCGAGGTCCGCGGCGACGAACGTGGCGGCCCCGCCCTGCGCGCGGATCTCCGCCACGACCTCCTCTCCTCGTTCCCGGCTGCGTCCCGAGACGGCCACATGCGCCCCCTCCGCCGCGAAGGCCAGGGCGATGGCCCGGCCGATGTTGCTGGTGGCCCCGGTGACCAGGGCGGTCTTGTGCTGCAGACGTGCGGTCATGATCGTGCTGCTCCCTTGGGTGCGGACGGAACGGTGCCCACCTTGCGTCGCAAAATTTGGACCCGCAAGTCCAAAGTTTGCTCGGCGTGACGCTCGGCGGAGCCGCCCGGCGTGCGGGGCTCAGGAGGTGAGGGGTGCCAGCTCCCGCCACTGGGGCAGCGGCATCGCCGGGCCCGCGCCCACCACGTGCAGGCAGACATGATCGGCGCCCGCCTGATGGTGAGCGCGGATGCGCCTGCCGATGGCTTCGACGTCTCCCCAGGCCACGACGCTGTCGATGAGACGATCGCTCCCGCCGCGCGCGAGGTCGTCCTCGGTGAACCCCTGGCGGCGCAGGTTCCGCGCATAGTGGTCCATGCCGAGGAACACTCCCAGGAACTCGCGCGCCGCGCTGCGGGCCTTGCCGGGATCCTCTTCGAGGACGACGGCCTGGTACGGCGCGATGAGAGGTCCGTCGCCCAATCGCTCCCGTGCCGCGGCCGAGTACTCCGGGGTGACCATGAACGGATGGATGCCAGCGGTGCGTTGTGCGGCCAGTTCCGTCATTCTGGGGCCGAGTGCCGCCATGACCCGCTCGCCCGCGGGCACCGGCGCGGGAGCCTGCTCCAGCCTGTCCAGGTAGGCGGACATGTCGGCCAAGGGCCGATACGGCTGCCCCGCGCTCTGGGCGGCTGCCGGGTCGCTGACGCCGAGGCCGAGCAAATGCCGCCGGCCGTAAGCGCTCTGAAGGCGCGCGTGCCCTGCCGCCATCTCGTCCGGCCGATGCCGCCAGATGCTCGCGACTCCGACCGCCACTTTCGCCGTCCGCGTCGCCCGCAGCAGACGCTCCGAGTCGCCGAGGACGTCGCCGCCCCCCAGACCCGGTATCCACAAGGCGCCCCAGCCCAGTTCGTCGAGTTCGGCGGCGGCGTCGACGATCTCGTCCGGACCGGCCGTCCGCAGTTCGATACTCCAGATCCCTGTCGGGCCCAATCGCATGTCCTCTGTCCCATCTGTGAAAGCGCGGCTCGGCAGAGCCGTCTGCCTAGATCTGGTTGCGACCGCCGTCGACGAAGAGTTCGATGCCGGTGACGAAGGCGCTCTGGTCCGAGGCGAGGAAGAGGACGGCGCCGGCCACCTCGTCGGGACGGCCGATGCGGCCCATCGGGATTGTGCCGGCCATGTAGGACTTGAGTCGGTCGGCCTGCTCCTGGTCGGGGGCGAGGCTGTCGATGCCGGGGGTGTCGATCGTGCCGGGGCTGACCGCATTGACGCGTATCGAGCGGCCCTTGAGCTCGGCGGCCCAGGTGCGCGCGAAGGACCGCACCGCGGCCTTGGAGGCCGCGTACACGCCGAACGCCTCGTTGCCGAGGGACCCGGCGTTGGAGGACGTCAGGATGATCGAGGCGCCGTCGTTCAGCAGCGGCAGTGCCTTCTGGACGGTGAAGAGCATGCCCTTGGTGTTGATGCCGAAGGTCTGGTCGAAGTGCTTCTCGGTGACCTGCTCCAAGGTGGCGAACTCACCGCCGCCCGCGTTGGCGTAGAGCACGTCGATGCGCCGGTTCTGCCGGGCGACGGCCGCGTAGAGCCGGTCGAGGTCGGCCGGAACGGCGACGTCGCCGCGTACGCCGGTCGCGTTGTGGCCGATCCTGGCCACGGCCGCGTCGAGTGCGTCCTGGCGGCGGCCGGTGACGAAGACGTGTGCGCCCTCCGCCGCGAAGCGCTCCGCGGTGGCCAGGCCGATTCCGCTGGTACCGCCGGTCACGATGGCCGTCTTGCCGTCGAGTTGACCCATGGGGGTGCTCCTTCACATCTGTGGTGTGCGCGCGACACGGCAGGTCCCGGTGTGTGCGCATTTTTTAGTGACTACTAAAAAACTAGACCGGCCGGGAGCGCGTGTCAATCGGAGGGGGGAACGTGCCGCCCTGACGACTTCCGGGCGGGCGGCGGGCGGCGGGCGGATGCGAACCAGCCCCGCCGCACACGGGCGGCGGGGCCGGCGGGGCGGGAGGGTCAGGCGCCGGGCTGCTGCGGCCAGACGGTCATGGCCATGTCCACGATCTGGTGGAGTTGCTCCCGGGTGGCGCCACTGGCCGCCTGGACGGCCACACCTTGGTAGATCGTGGCGAAGTACCGCGCGAGGCCCTCGGGATCGCTGCCTGCCGGGAGCTCGCCGCTCTTGGCCGCCTGCTGGAGCCGTTCCCGCAGGGCCGCCTCGCCGGCGGCCCTGCGCGCCGTCAGTTCGTCGCGCGCGGCCTCCGCGCCCGGGGAGCACGCCAGGGCGCCCTGCACCGTGATGCAGCCGCGCGGATGGCCGGGATCGGTCGTCGCGTCGGCGGCGCCGTGCAGGAGGGCTTCCACGGCCGCGCGGGCCGTCGGCTCCGCGAACGCTTCGCGGATGTAGCGGGCGGGGCCGTCGGCATACCGATCAAGCGCCTTGCGGAACAGCTGCTCCTTGTTCCCGAAGGCGTTGTAGAGGCTGGGCGCGTTGTTGATGCCCATCGCCTTGGTGAGGTCGGAGATCCCGGTCCCCTCGTAGCCCTGGCGCCAGAACACCTCCAGGGCCCGGTCGAGGGCGGTGTCGCTGTCAAAGGCGCGCGGTCGGCCCCCTGCCATGGTCGCCTCCGGTCCGGGACGGAATTTTAGTCACTGCTAAGATACTCCGGTCCCGCAGAACCGGACCCGGCGATCGCCGCACACGTCAGGGAGCGGTCAGATACGTCCAGTGCTCGGCGACCTCGAAGCCGAGGGACGTGTAGAGGGACAGTCCCATGTCGCTGGCACGCAGATAGGCGGTCCCGGCCCCGTGGCGGCGGCCCTCGGCCACGACGTGCTCGGTCATCCGCTGCCCGAAGCCGCGCTTGCGGTGCGCGGGGGCGGTCGAGACGTTGAAGACCCCGACATGGCTGTCGGTCACGATGCCCATGGCGGTGGCGACCGCCACGCCGTCGACCTCGCCCACGTAGGCCGTGATGGCGGGTTCGTCCATGACGGCCGGGGTGGCCAGGGCCGCGAAGATCTCCCTGGGCGCCTGGAAACCCTCTGCCATGGCGGTCACATAGCTGTCGGACTCGGCTCCCGAGACCGCGCGCACCCGCAGGCCCTGCTCGGCCCCGGGGGTGCCGGGAGCAGTGCGCAGGTCCCGCACCATCAGGGGTTCCCAGGACTGCTGGGTGAGGCCGTAGCGCGCGGCCGTCCGCAGCACCGCCTGGTCCGGGCGCGACCGCACTTGGATGCACCACGGAACCGGCCGCGGGAATTCCCCGGCCGTGCGTGCCGCGAGGGAGGCGAGCGACTCGATCTGCTCCGGCGAGGGCGTGGGGGCGAAGGAGTACACGCCGTTGACACTGGGCGCCGCACTGCCGGTGAAGATCATGTGGGTCTCGTCCCGGCCGGCGTGCTGCCGCATACGGGGCTCGGCGCCGGCGATGCGCCGGAGCGCCTCGCCCCAGGCGCGCGCGGCGGCGTCCGCGCGGGACGGGTCGATGGTGCGAGGGTTCATGACACTGATCGTAGACAGCCGTGTGAAACGTGTGGCTCCGCCCCCTGGTGCAGAAATTCCGGCCCTGCCCGCAACGCGCACGGGAGTCGCACGTCTGTCAGGACGAACGGACCGCCGCGCCGCTCCGTGTCGGCGCGGAGGCGGTCCCGGGAACCCCACACACAAGGACGAACGTGAGAACAATCCGCTCGGCGATCCCGGTCGCCCTGCTGTGCCTCTGCGGGCTGTCGGCCTGCTCCTCCACACCCCAGGCGGCCGGTGCACCGGACTCCGCGAAGGGGGCGGCACGGCCGCCGTCGGCCGGCTCGCCCGCCCCGGCACGCTCCGCCACCCCGTCCCACTCCGCGGTGCCGCCCTCGCGGCGGCCCGCCTCGCACCCGCCCGTGAACTACACCCCGAGCTGGCCCGACCGGACGACCCGCACGGACGCCGGGCACCTCGTCGACACCTGTGTTCCCAAGTCGCTCCGTGACAAGGCCACGACGCTGACCACCAGCGACGGCGTCCACCTGTCCGCCCTCGAACTCGGGGACGGCCCCGACGGGGTGCTCCTCGATCACGAACAGGGCTACAACATCTGCTCGTTCCTCGACATCGGCAAGGAACTCGCCTCGCGGGGCTACCGCGTGGTGATCCCGGAGTACCGCAACCACGGCGCCTCCGAACACGTCGCGGACAACGAGCACATCGACCGCGACGCGCGCGCCGGCCTCGCCGAACTCAAGCGCCTCGGCGCCGAGCGGGTGTTCCTCGGCGGAGCCTCGTGCGGCGGCACCACGGCGGCCGTCGCCGGTGCGGACGGCGAACTCCCGGTGGTGGGGCTGCTCATGATGTCCTCGCCTGCCAGGTGCGGCGGTGTCGACGCGGTGGCGGCGGTGCGGAAGATCGATGCCCCGTCGCTGTTCGCCGTGTCCCCGGGGGACATGAACGGCGCGGTGGAGAAGCAGGTCCGTGAGGTCTACGCGGCGTCCGCTGCGACGCGGAAGCGGCTCGTCGTCGACCGGAGCGGCTACCACGGCACCGACATGATCCGGCTCGGGCCGCACGGCGGCGAACTGCGGCGCGACGTCATCTCGTTCGTCGTGGCCGCGTACGACAAGGCACGGTGACGCGCGGTGTCCGCTATCCGGTGCTCGATGTCCGTTATCCGGGGCCCGCACTGTGTCGGTGGAGACGTGCTGGTTTAGGGTTGAACCACCATCGGGGCACAGGGCTCCAGTGGAGGCGCGGGCGGATGATGTGATCTCCCTAGGGTAATTCTGCCCGCGCCGCGCACTTTTGCCCGCGCCGCGGACCGCACCGCCCGCACCCCCACCCCTCCCGCACCCCCGCGCCACTCGCGCACGGTGCGCGCCGTCGTGGCCAAGTGAGGCCCGGCGACGCGCACCGTGCGGCGCGTCAGCTCTTCTGCGTCGTGCGGTCGCGAAGCGCCTGCTCGACGGCGTTCGCCACGCGGGCGTCCTCGCGCACCTTGCGGTTTGCGCGGGCGCGGCGGGTGAGGAGCAGGCCGCCGACGACGGCGGCGATCACCACGACCACGAGCACCAGCAGCGTCCAGGGGACGGCCCAGCCGTGGGCCGTGACCTCGACTGCCGTCAGCGGCGTGGTGGTGCCCGAGGCGTCGGTGAGAAGCGGGGTGATGGTCGCGTGCGCGGCCAGGCTCACGGCGGGGGCGACACCGTGGACCGGAACCTTCACCTTCCAGCTCTCGCCGGGGAGCAGCTCCGGCGGGGCGGCGATGTCGCCGGCCTTGGTGCTCAGCCATCCGAACGGGCCCGTGACCGAGACCGCCTGGCGGCCCGACAGGGTGGCGTTGCCGGTGTTGTGGACGGTGTAGGTGACGGTGGCGTCACCCTTGGCGAACGGGTTGACCGAGCCGGAGTAGTCGACGTGCAGGTCCTCGATCGCCAGTTGCGGCTTGAGCGCGCCACTGACCCGCAGCTTGACGCGGATGCCGAGGCGCCGGTCCACGTTGATGCCCGCGGCGTCGTCGGACTGCTTGAGGGACGTGAGGATGCCGCCCACGTGGTCGCCGGGCGTGGCGTTGGCCGGGACGGTGACGGTGAAGGGGATCTGCGCGGTCTTGCCGGGCTTGATCACGACGCTGTCGCGGTCGGCGTGGACCCAGGCGCCGATCCCGACGGACTTCTTGTCCTTGGTGAGCAGGTCGAGCTGGCCGGTCTCGGTGGTGTAGCCGTCCGCGGCGTAGAGCGCCAGCCGCAGCGCGGTCTTGCTGTGATTGGCGACGACCATGGCGTCCTTGACCTGGCCGCCGGGGTTCACGTCGTAGCTGAAGCTGGACCGGTCGTCGCCGTACCCGTTCGCGGCCGTCCTGACGGTCCACGTCACGTCGCCGTCGGCTGCCCGCGCGGGGCCGCCGCTCAGGCCGGTGAACGCGAAGGCCAGAAGCAGGGCCAGGGCGGCGGTGCGGACGAGCGCTGGGACGGTGGTCGTCCGGCGCGTTACGGGTGCGTGCATCTCGGGATTCTCCTGGAACGGGAGGCGGGGCGGGGCCCGGACCGGGCCCCCCCCCCCCCGTGGTAACGGTGCGCACACCAGCTGTGGACGGAGTGCGGCAC
>NZ_JBHXSO010000094.1:0-19288 GCF_042714775.1 Streptomyces sp. NPDC058691
CCGTCATGGCGGGGCGGGCCCTCGGCCTTGGTGCGCGCGCTCCCCGCGGGGAACGGGCGCCGCGATCACTCGGAGCCGTGCGTGTCCACGATCTCCCGCGCCCGCTTGACGTCGTCCGCCATGCGCTCCAGCAGCGCGTCGATGGTGTCGAACTTCTCCATCCCGCGCAGGTACGCGAGGAAGTCCACGGCCACGTGCAGCCCGTAGAGGTCCAGGCCGACGCGGTCGATGGCATACGCCTCGACCGTGCGCGCGGTGCCGTCGAAGGTGGGGTTGGTGCCGACCGAGATCGCGGCGGGCATGGCCTCGTCGCCGACGTGCAGCCAGCCCGCGTACACACCGTCCGCGGGGATCGCGGTGTGCGGCACGGTCTCCACGTTCGCGGTGGGGTAGCCCAGGTCGCGGCCGCGCTGCGCGCCACGGACGACGACGCCCTCGACGCGGTGCGGCCGGCCGAGGATCTCCATGGCACCGGCCACGTCGCCCTCGCCGATCAGGCGGCGGGTCATCGTGGACGAGAAGGGCTGGCCCTCGCCCGCGGCGCCGGTCAGGTACAGGTCGATGACGTCGACCTCGTAGTCGTACTTCAGGCCCATCGCCGACAGGAACTCCACGTCCCCGGCCGCCTTGTGCCCGAAGCGGAAGTTGGGCCCCTCGATGACGGCCCGCGCGTGCAACGCCTCGACCAGCACCGTGCGGATGAAGTCGCCGGGCGACAACCGCGAGAATTCGGCGGTGAAGGGGAGGATCAGCAGCGCGTCCACGCCGAGCTCCGCCATCAGCTCGGCACGGCGGTGGTGGGCCGCCAGCAGCGGCGGGTGGCTGCCGGGCCGCACGACCTCGCTGGGGTGCGGGTCGAAGGTGACGACGACGGAGGCCGCGCCGAGCTCCCGGGCACGCTCCACGGCACGGCCGATGATCAGCTGGTGCCCACGGTGCACGCCGTCGTACGAGCCGATGGTGACGACGCTGCGTCCCCAGTCCCCCGGGACGTCCTCCAAGCCTCGCCAGCGCTGCACTGTGACCGCTCCTCGACCGCTGTTGGTGTCCGATTGCAGGTCCAAGACTGCCATGCCGGGCGCCCCACCGGCGCGGCGCCCCCGCGGACACGGCGGGCCGCGGCCCGCGCCGGACCCGCGCAGCCGAGCCGGGACGGGGGCTCACGGAACCAACGCGGTCGCCTCCGCTGCCCGGGCGGGCCGGGTGTCCGGAGTCCGCCGGTCGAAGGCGCGCCGGGCGCTCGGCCCGATGAGCGCGTCCCACACCCCGGCGCCACGGTCCGCCGCGAGCCAGCCGCGCACCTGCCGGGCGAAGCCCGCATCGGCGGCGGCCAGCTGCACCAGCCGGCGGTCGAAGAGCGTCGCCCCCTCGGGGGAGCGGCAGAACACGACGCCGACGCGGTGCACCAGGTCGCGGGTCATCGGCGCCGGCCGCAGGGCGCAGCCCCCGGCGGCCGCCGTGAGCAGGGCGTCGAGGACGCCGTGGTCCCGTTCCCGTTCCAGGAGGACGTCCAGGAGCTCCTGGCGCAGCGGCCGCGAGGTGTGGCCGCCGGGCGCGGCCAGCACTGGCGCCAGCGCGCGCCGGACCTCGGGCGGGTGCTCCCGCAGCAGGCCGACGGTCAGCGGCAGCAGCACGGCCCGGGTGCCGGGACCGTCCTCCAGGCGGCGGTCGAGGTACTCCGCGACGTGCGCGGCACCCTCGGGACGGTGCTCCACGTGGTCGCGGACGAGGGCCGCGGCACGGCGGGCCAGCGCCTGGTCACCGACCTCCGCCAGGGCGCGAAGCACCTCGGCGCCGCCCGCGCCCGGCTCGCGCAGACGGGTGTGGAAGGCGGCGAGTACCGGGTCCGGATGGGTGGCCAGGGCCGTGGCCAGCGCGTCGGCGGGCAGCCGCGGGTCGCCGCCGGCGAACCGCTCCAGGGCGGCGGGCAGGTGGAAGGAGCGGGTGGCCGGGTCCCGTACGAGGACGGCGAGGGCGGCGCCGTGCAGGGTGCAGTCGGCCGGGCGGGCGAGGATCGCCAGCGCGGCGTAGCGCAGCAGGCGGCGGTCGGCGGGAACGGTGACGTGCGGGGCCGTACGCAGCCCGTACGCGGCGGCGGCCACATGGCGCTCCGGCCGTCCGTCGTGGGCCCAGCGGTCGACGGCGCGGCAGACGGCGGCTGGTTCGTCCTCGGCGAGCGCGGCCAGCAGTTCGTCGGCGCGCGGGTGGGCGGCGGCGACCAGGGTCTCGGTGAGGTCGTCCACGGCGCGGTGCCGATGGGTGTGCAGCAGCGCCTGCGCGGCGGTGGCCACGGTGGGGCGGGGCCCGCCGGGGACCGACTGCAGTGGCCGCTCGTCGGCGAACCAGGCGACGACGGCGGGCAGCGCCTCGCGGGGTGCCGCGGCCAGCGCCTCGCCCGCGGCGGTCAGGAAGCGCTCCTCGTCCCCGCCCTGCGGCGGCGCGTCGGCGGGGAGCAACTGCCGCAGCAGCGCAAGGCGTTCGTCGAGCGGCAGCCTCAGCCGCCGCCAGAACCACGGCCCGAACTGCCCCAGCCCCGGCGCCTCCCGGAATCCCCCGGCCTCGATCGACCGGGCCGTGATCCGTTCGGCCAGCAGCCGCAGCACGCCCCGGTACGGCAGTGCGTCCGGCACTCTGAGCAGCGCCTCGCCGAGCAGGTGCGCGGCCCACCACACGGCGTCCGCCCGCCGTGCCCGGTCCCATTCCGGGTCGGCCGCCGGACTCGCCCCGCCGCGGTCGCGCGGGCGTGGCACGCCGTCGAGCAGCGGGAGTCCGGAGCCGCCGCGGGCGGCGGACGGAGCCGCGTACCCGTCGAGCGCGAGCACCAATTCCTCCAGCCTGCGAGCGAGTTCGACGGGCCCCGACTGGCGCGCGGTGAGCAGCAGGGCCTGTACGACCGGCCCGATGCGATGCCTGGGCACGGGCAGCGACCGCGGCGCGGACGGCGGTGCCAGCGGCGGCGCGGGCGGCACCGGCGGCGTGCCGCCCCGCCCCGCAGCGGCAGCCGGCCGCGACGGCAGGCGTACGGGGGCCTCCGCCGCGCCTCCCGGCGGTACCGTGGCGGACCAGCGGTGGACGAGCGCGTACAGCGCTTGGTCCAGCTCCAGGTGCCCGCCCTGGAGCCAGTCCGCGAACTCCTCGTGCGCGAAGCGGTACCCCGCGCCGGCGGGGACCACGAGGCCCTCGGTGAGCACCGCGGACGCCCACCCCGTGCGCCACGGGAACAGCTCCTCGAACGACTCCCGGTCCAGTTCCCCCTGCCCCGGCCCCAGGCAGCGCCGCGCCGCCTCGTGCGCCCTGCCCGCCACGCGCGCCGCCAGGCGCCGCACCGCCGTGCCGCGCGGATCGCCCCGGCCGTCGGCGGCCAGCCGCACCGCGATCCGCAGGCAGACCAGGTCCAGATACGCCCCGAAGACCTCCGCCCGGTCCGGCCGCCCCCCGGGACCGTTCGCCGCCCCCTCCGGCAGCGCCGCCCGCACCTCCGACAGCAGCCGCAGCGCCAGCGGATGCGCCTCGTCCTCCCCTGCGAGAGCCCCCTCCGCGACGCCGTACCGCTCACGCGCCCGGTGGGCCTGCGGCTCCGCCAGGTCCCCCAGACGCACACAGGCGGGCAGGGACCGCGTGCCGGCGCGCCGCCCAGGGTCGTGCAGCACGCCCCGCGGGAAGAGCGCGCCCGCCTGCTCCCAGAACTCCGGGCGGCACGCCACGACCAGGCGCACCCCGGCCGCCCGCAGCCAGCTCGCCGTGCCCGCCACCCAGTCCGGCAGGGCGTGCGCCAGCACCGGCGGCATCTCCTCGGGGCCGTCCAGCACCACCACCAGCGGGCGGCCCGCGCCCTCGGCCAAATGCGCCACCGTGTCAGGCGATGTGTCCGGGACCGCGTCCCCGGGCCCCGCCCCCGCGTGCACGATACGGCCGGCGGCACGCAACGACCGCTCCACCGCGTCCTTCAAACCACCGTCGCCCGCGTGGAGTTCGGCCCCGCGCAGCCACAGCGTCGGCGCCGGCGCCGTTCCCGTCGCCCGCCGCACGGCCAGTGCCGCCAGCTCCGTCGTACGCCCGCAGCCCGGGTCCCCCACCAGGCCCAGCACATGCGGACACCCCGGACCGCCCTCGGCGAACGCCCGCAGCACGGCCTCCGTCTCCGGACGCATCACGGGCTCCGTCCCCCACAGCCCGTTCGGCGCACCGGCGGAGCCCACGGAGGTGGCGGTCAACTGCAGCGCCCCCGCGAGATTCAGCTGAGCCCCGTACGCCGGGACCGTCGCCGCGTTCCTGGCCAGCAGCCCGTCCAGCCCCCGGCCCCGCAACGGCACCGCGAACCCGTCCGCCCGGTGCCCCGCGTGCAGCGCGGTCACCACCACGCCCAGCACGACGCCCGTCCCCGGGTCGAGCACGGGCGTGCCCGATACCTCGGGACCCGGCGGCAACTCCCGGGCGGCCAGCTCGTACACCTCGTCCAACAGATGGAAGCGGTCCGTCGCGGTGTACGTGACGGACGCCGTGCCGACGAGCTCCGCGTCCGACCAATCCCGGCCCCGCAGCCGCACCCTCCCGGGCCGCACCGCCGCCGCGACCGGCAGCGGCGGCACGCCCTCCAGCCCCTCCACCGCCACGAGCGCGAGCCCGAGCCCGGGAAGCGGCGTGATGGCGTCCGCCTCCGCGAGGATCGTCTGTTCGCCCCACGCGTGCAGCACGAGGCGCGCCAGCCCGTCGACCGCCTCATGACTCGTCACCAGCGTCCCGCAACCACCGGCCGCCTCCGCGAGGAACCCCGTCCCTCGCGGCCGTCCGGCCAGGTCGCAGACGCGCACCAACGCCCGTTCCAGCTCGGCGGACCGCACCGCCATCCGCGCACCTCCCCGCCACAGTGCCCGTTTCGACCGTAGACGTCCGTTGATCGTCCCAACAGATCCCCAGGTGAACGCGCCCCCAAGCGCTCCCCGTCTTCACTCCGAGCGCCTGCCCGTTGGGGTGAATCGATCTTGCGGCGTGGATAGGCACCACTGCGGGGGGAATCGTGCGGCGCGGGCCGCGAGGGGGGAGGGTCCGCGCCGCACGCCACACGCTGCGCTTGCGGTCCGGGTAGGTTTTGTTCCCCGCCCTCCCGCCCGTGTGCCCTGTGAAGTCAGGGCGCCCCGACGCGCGTAGCGGGGTAGGCCGGGTGCGGGGCCTCCGGGGCTGGCCATTCTGGACAGCACATTTACGTGCGTGACGGGCACTTGCCCATCTCGTCCCTGCCCGGATGCCGCACACAAATATGCTCCACAGTCCAGAACGCCCACCCCTCCGACCCCGCCCCCTCCGTAGTAGCAAGCGCCTGATCCCCAGTGGGGGTAGAAGGCAGCCATGGCACAGGCCCAGGGTTGGTGCGGCGGCACATCAGCCGCCCAGCCGACACCGCCCACACCCCCACCGGCAGTCATGTCGTGCCTTCTGCTGGAAGACCGCCACAGGCTCGCGGTTTACGCCTGCACCGTCCCTCCCCCAGCTACCGGCGGCGGAGACCCCGCCACACCCCCACCGGCCTTCACACCGCGCCCTGCGAGGGGACGGTTGCATCCTTGGAAGTGGTGTAGCGGGTTGGACCTGATCCGAGGGTTTGCTCCGGCGTCCGGGTTGGTGCCCGCATGGACAAGCGGCCACCGGCTGGGGTCCCCCACGGGGCTTAGCGGTCGACTGCCCGCCCTTGCGCAGGTGCGTGGATCCAGGCAACCGGAGGCACCCCGGTCCGCCTCCATACCCCCCACTGGGGATCGTGGAGGGGTGGGCGTTCTGGACTGTGGAGCATATTTGGGTGCACAACCCGGAGTGACCATCGGAGAGTGCCTGAGGCACCGAAATGTGCTGTCCAGAATGGCCGGCCCCGGAGGCCCCGACCCCGGCACCCTACGAAACGGGCGCCGGGGTCACTGACTTCACAGGGCACACGGAGGGCGGGCGGGGAAAAGAACCTACCCGGACCGCAGGCGCAGCGCAGCGCGCGGCTCAGGCGAAGTTCGCCAGGATCCGCGCCTGCCCCTCACGCCCCTCCACAAGCGCCAGAAAGCGCCCGTCCGGCCCGAACACCCCCGTCGGCTCCGCCCCCACCGTGGGGGGCGCGTCGAGCCGGACGCCGTTGCCCAGCAGGCGGGCCGCGCGCTCGTCGACGTCCCAGCGGGGGAACGCCGCCGCCGCGGCCTCCGCGATGGGGAGGACCGCGAAGGACTCGGCCAGTTCCTCCAGCGTGCGGGCGAGGCCCGCCCCGTAGGGCCCGACCCGGGTGCGCCGCAGCGCGGTGAGGTGGCCGCCGACGCCCAGCCCCGCACCGAGGTCCCGCGCGAGAGCGCGGATGTAGGTGCCGGAGGAGCACTCGACCGTGACATCGACGTCCACGAGGTCGTCGCCCTCGCGCCGCACGTCCCGCACCACGAACGCCGACACCGTCACCGGCCGCGCGGCCAGCTCGAAGTCCTCGCCGCCGCGCACGCGCGCGTACGAGCGGACGCCGTTCACCTTGATCGCGCTGACCTTGGACGGCACCTGCATGATGTCGCCGGTCAGCGCCGCGATGCCCGCGTCCACGGCCTCGCGGGTGACCGCACCCGCGGGGACCGCGGCCGTGATCTCACCCTCGGCGTCGTCCGTGACGGTGGTCTGGCCGAGCCGGATCGTGGCCTCGTACTCCTTGCGGGTGAGCGCGAGGTGCCCGAGCAGCCGGGTGGCCTTCTCCACGCCGATGACCAGGACGCCGGTCGCCATGGGGTCGAGCGTGCCGGCGTGGCCGACCCGCCGGGTCCCGGCGAGCCTGCGCAGCCGGGCCACGACGTCGTGCGAGGTCATACCGCCCGGCTTGTCGACGATGACAAGCCCGTCCTTCATCGGTTCTCGCCCTCGTCACTCGCGTCGCCGTCAGCGTCAGCGTCAGCGTCCTCCCCGTCCTCGTCCTCCGCCGGCTTGCGGTACGGGTCCGCCTCGCCGGCGTACGCCGCGTCGGTGGCGCTCTTGCGCACCTCCTCGTCGGCCGCACGGGCCTTCGCGAGCAGGTCCTCGATGGTGCGCGCGTTCTCCGGGATCGCGTCGGCGACGAACGTCAGGCTCGGCGTGAAGCGCACGCCCGTCTGCCGCCCGACCTCCGAGCGGAGGACGCCCTTCGCGCTCTCCAGCGCCGCCGCCGAGGCGGCACGCTCCTCGTCGTCGCCGAAGACCGTGTAGAAGACGGTCGCCTCCCGAAGGTCACCGGTGACCCGGGTGTCCGTGATCGTGACGTAGCCCAGCCGCGGGTCCTTGATCCGCCGCTGGAGGGTCTCGGCGACCACGACCCGGATGCGGTCCGCCAGCTTGCGCGCCCGCGCGGTGTCGGTCATGCCTGCTCTTCTCTCTACTCTTCACTCTTCGGTACGGGAGTGTCAGTCGTCGTCCCCGTGGATCTGCTGCCGCGCTGACAGCAGGTCCACCTCGGGGCGCGCGACCATCCATCGCTCGCAGCGTCCGAGTACGTCATTGATGTGCCCGAGATCCCCGGACACGACCGCCACGCCGATTTCGGCCCTGCGGTAAAGATCATGATGGTCGACCTCCGCCACGCTGACCGCGAACTTGCGGTGCAGCTCGGCCACGATGGGCCGGACGACGGAGCGCTTCTCCTTGAGCGACCGGACGTCGCCGAGAAGCAGGTCGAAGGACAGCGTCCCTACAAACATGGGCGTCAGGTCAAGCCGACCTGTGGGGCCTCGTGGCGAACAGTGCGAACACTGCGAACAGTAAGCACCACACTAAAGGCAACGGCCGGGGCCGATCGACGGAATTTCACTTCCACCGACCGGCCCCGGACACGGCACCAGCGATCAGACGCGCGGCTTCTCGCGCATCTCGTAGGTCGCGATGACGTCGTCGATCTTGATGTCGTTGTAGTTGCCGAGGTTGATACCGCCCTCGTAACCCTCACGAATCTCGGTGACGTCGTCCTTGAAGCGCCGCAGACCCTCGATGTTGAGGTTCTCGGCGACGACCTTGCCGTCGCGCAGGAGGCGCGCCTTGGTGTTGCGCTTGACCTCGCCGGAGCGGATGAGCACACCAGCGATGTTGCCGAGCTTGGAGGAGCGGAAGACCTCGCGGATCTCGGCGGTGCCGAGCTCCACCTCCTCGTACTCCGGCTTGAGCAGACCCTTGAGCGCCGCCTCGATCTCCTCGATGACCTGGTAGATCACCGAGTAGTAGCGGACGTCGACACCCTCACGGTCGGCCAGCGACGTGGCGCGGCCCTCGGCCCGCACGTTGAAGCCGATGATGATCGCGTCGGAGCCCGCCGCCAGGGTGACGTCGGTCTCGGTGACCGCACCGACACCCCGGTGGAGGATGCGCAGGTCCACGTCCTCGCCGACGTCGAGCTGGAGCAGCGAGGACTCCAGGGCCTCGACCGAACCGGACGCGTCGCCCTTGATGATGAGGTTGAGCTGCTGGACCTCGCCGGCCTTGAGCACCTTGTCCAGGTCCTCCAGGCTGACCCGGCGGCGGGACTTGGCGAAGGCCGCGTTCCGCTCGCGGGCGGCGCGCTTCTCGGCGATCTGACGGGCCGTACGGTCCTCGTCGACCACCAGGAAGTTGTCGCCGGCACCCGGCACGTTCGTCAGACCGAGCACCAGGACCGGAGTCGAGGGGCCCGCCTCTTCGAGCGTGTTGCCGGTGTCGTCGAGCATCGCGCGGACACGGCCGTACGCGTCGCCGACCACCATGGTGTCGCCGACCCGCAGGGTGCCGCGCTGGACCAGGACGGTCGCCACGGCGCCGCGGCCGCGGTCGAGGTGGGCCTCGATCGCGATGCCCTGTGCGTCCTGCTCGGGGTTGGCGCGCAGGTCGAGCGCGGCGTCCGCGGTGAGGACCACGGCCTCCAGCAGGCTGTCGATGTTCAGGCCCTGCTTGGCGGAGATGTCGACGAACATGGTGTCGCCGCCGTACTCCTCGGCCACCAGGCCGAACTCGGTCAGCTGACCGCGCACCTTCGTCGGGTCGGCGCCCTCGACGTCGATCTTGTTGACCGCGACCACGATCGGCACGTCGGCCGCCTTGGCGTGGTTCAGCGCCTCGATCGTCTGGGGCATGACGCCGTCGTTCGCCGCCACCACGAGGATCGCGATGTCGGTGGACTTGGCACCACGGGCACGCATGGCGGTGAACGCCTCGTGACCGGGGGTGTCGATGAAGGTGATGGCCCGGTGCTCGCCGTTGACCTCGGTGGCCACCTGGTAGGCACCGATGTGCTGGGTGATGCCGCCGGCCTCGCCCGCGACCACGTTGGTCTTGCGGATCGCGTCGAGGAGGCGGGTCTTGCCGTGGTCGACGTGACCCATGACGGTGACGACCGGCGGACGCGCGACGAGCGCTTCCTCGCCACCCTCGTTCTCGCCGAACTCGATGTCGAAGGACTCGAGGAGCTCGCGGTCCTCCTCCTCCGGGCTGACGACCTGGAGGGTGTAGTTCATCTCGTCGGCAAGCATCTGCAGCGTGTCGTCGGAGACGGACTGGGTCGCGGTGACCATCTCACCGAGGTTCAGCATCACCTGGACGAGCGACGCCGGGTTGGCGCCGATCTTCTCGGCGAAGTCCGTGAGCGAGGCACCACGCGACAGGCGAACGGTGTCGCCGTTGCCGCGAGGCAGCATCACACCGCCGACGGACGGGGCCTGCATGGCCTCGTACTCCTGGCGCTTCGCACGCTTCGACTTGCGGCCACGGGCCGGACGGCCACCAGGGCCACGGCCGAAGGCGCCCTGCGTGCCACCACGGCCACCCGGACCGCCGGGACGACCGCCGAAGCCGGGACGGCCACCGCCGCCGGCGAAGCCGCCGCCACCACCGGCGCCGGGAGCACCGCCACCGGGACGCGGACCGCCGAAGCCGCCGCCGCCACCGGGACGACCTGCGCCACCGCCACCGCCGGGACGACCGGCGAAGCCGCCGCCGCCACCGGGACGACCGGCGCCACCGCCACCGCCGGGACGCGGGCCCGGACGGGCACCGGCACCAGCACCGGGACGGCCGGGACCGCCGCCCGTGGAGGCGGGACGCTGCGGCATCATGCCGGGGTTCGGACGAGGACCGCCGCCCTGCGGACGGGGCATCCCGCCCGGGGTCGGACGGGCACCGGACGGGGCACCGCCGCCGGGACGCGGCGCGCCACCCGGACGCGGGCCGGCGGCACCCGGAGCGCCGCCACCGGGGCGCGGGCCGGGCTGGCCGGGAGCTCCGCCGCCGGGACGCGGCGCCTGCGGGCGCGGCATGCCGGTGGAACCGGAGGTGAAGGGGTTGTTGCCCGGACGGGGACCGGCCGGACGTGCGGAACCACCCGGACGCGGCGCCTGGCCGCCCGGACGCGCGCCACCGGGGCCGCCCTGGCCACGGCCACCGTCACGCTGACCGTCGCGCTGGCCATCACGCTGTCCGTCCCGCTGACCGGGACGCGGCGCGTTGCCGGGGCGCGGACCGGGCTGACCGGAACGCGCGGCGGGGCGCTCGGCCGGGGCCGGGCGCTCGGGAGCCGGGGCCTGCGCGGCGGGCGGAGCCGGCGGGGCGGAGAACTCCGCCTGCGGCACCGGGGTGACCGGCGCGGGCTTGGCGGCCGGAGCCGGCTTGGGGGCCGGAGCCGGGCGCGGACCCGGGGTCGGCGCGGAACCGGCCGCGGCGGGCCGGGGGGTGGGTGCGGATCCCGTCGCCGGCTTCGGGGCCGGGGCAGCGGGACGGGCCGGCGCGCCCGGAGTGGGGGCGGCCGGCTTTGCGGGCGCGGCCTTGCGCGGCGCCGCGGGCCTGGCGGCGGAGGGCTTGCCCGGGGCGGAACCGCCACCGGGACCCTGCAGTGCGTCAGTCAACTTGCGAACAACCGGCGCCTCGATCGTCGAGGACGCCGAACGGACGAATTCGCCAAGTTCTTGGAGCTTGGCCATGACGACCTTGCTCTCAACTCCGAACTCCTTGGCGAGTTCGTATACCCGGACCTTAGCCACTTCGCTCCTTCGTGAGGTCCGGGGTGGTCGTCCGCCGGACCGTCGCTACTTCATGGGCGTACTCATCGCGTGCTCATCGAGTGCTCATCGCAATCTCGACCTACTTCCAACTCGCGGGGTACCTGATCGCACGGTCGCCCGTGCGCTCTTCCTTGCTCACTCACAGTGTCGCCTGCTCGACATGATCGCGGAGTTCCACGGTGTCCAGCGGTCCCTGGGCCCGGAAGGCCCGCAGAAACGCCCGGCGGCGGACCGCCAGGTCGAAACAGACGGTGTCGGGGTGCACATAGGCACCCCGACCGGGCAGCGTACCGCGAAGATCGGGAACACAGGAGCCCCCGACCACCGCCACACGCAGCAGATCGTGCTTGGCCGCCCGCTCCCTGCAGCCGATGCATGTGCGCTCCGGGCGTGCTGGGCCGTGCGTCCGGCCAGACATCTTTAGTCTACCTCCCCGCGCCGACCTCACCCCTCTGGGTTATGCGGCGCACGGTTGATCCTCGGTTGCCAACGGGTGCTACTGGTCGGCCGGCTCGGTGTCCGGGCGGATGTCGATCCGCCAGCCGGTGAGCCGCGCGGCCAGGCGTGCGTTCTGCCCTTCCTTGCCGATCGCCAACGAGAGTTGGTAGTCCGGCACGGTCACCCGGGCGGAGCGGGCACCCATGTCGACGATCTCCACCTTGCTCACCCGAGCGGGTGACAAGGCGTTCGCCACCATCTCACCCGGTTCGTCGGACCAGTCGACGATGTCGATCTTCTCGCCGTTCAGTTCGGCCATCACGGCGCGCACCCGCGCGCCCATCGGGCCGATGCAGGCACCCTTGGCGTTCAGGCCCGAACGGGTCGAGCGCACCGCGATCTTCGTGCGGTGCCCGGCCTCGCGGGCGATGGCCGCGATCTCCACGGAACCGTCCGCGATCTCCGGGACCTCGAGCGCGAAAAGCTTCTTCACCAGGCTGGGGTGGGTGCGCGAGAGTGTCACGGACGGACCGCGCACACCCTTGGCGACCCGGACCACGTACGAGCGCAGCCGCGTGCCGTGCTTGTAGTCCTCACCGGGGACCTGCTCCTGCACCGGCAGGATGGCCTCCAGCTTGCCGATGTCGACCAGCACGTTCTTCGGGTCCTTGCCCTGCTGGACCACACCGGTGACGATGTCGCCCTCGCGGCCCGCGTACTCCCCGAAGGTGATCTCCTCCTCGGCGTCGCGCAGCCGCTGGAGGATCACCTGCTTGGCGGTGGTCGCCGCGATCCGGCCGAAGCCGCTCGGTGTGTCGTCGAACTCCCGGGGCTCGGCGCCCTCGGGGGTCTCCGCCGCGTCCTCCTTGGCCCACACGGTCACATGGCCGTTGGTGCGGTCCAGTTCCACCCGCGCGTTCCGCCGGCTGCCGGGCTCACGGTGGTAGGCGATGAGGAGCGCCGACTCGATCGCCTCGACCAGCAGTTCGAAGGAGATCTCCTTCTCCCGGACCAGACCCCGCAGGGCACTCATGTCGATGTCCACGGCTACGCCTCCTCAGTGCTCTCGTCGCCGTCGGTATCGGCATCGGCCGGGTCCTTGCGACTGAATTCGATCTCCACCCGCGCCTTGGCGATCTCGCCGAAGGCGATGCGGGCGGGCTTGGGCTTGCGCCCCTTGACACCCGGGACCTCGAGGTCGAGCCCGTCCTCGTCCACCGCCATGATCCGCGCGACCAGCTCGTCGCCGCCGGCCCGCGTCAGCTT
Organism: Streptomyces sp. NPDC058691; assembly: GCF_042714775.1. Lineage (NCBI taxonomy): Bacteria > Bacillati > Actinomycetota > Actinomycetes > Kitasatosporales > Streptomycetaceae > Streptomyces > Streptomyces sp. NPDC058691. The sequence continues at coordinate 12,702 of NZ_JBHXSO010000094.1, forward strand.
GACCAGCCGGCCCTCGTTGCGCCGGAAATGGCGCGGCTCGGTGAGCGGGCGGTCGACACCCGGCGAGGAGACCTCCAGCAGGTACGGCGTGCCGCCCATGGCGTCGGCGTCGTCCAGAGCCTGCGAGATCTCCCGGCTGAGATCGGCGAGGGTGTCCAGCGGGGCGCCCTCGTCGGAGTCCACGATCACCTGGAGCTGGCGCCGGTTCCCGGCCGCCGTCACCTTGATCTCTTCCAGATCCAGCCCCGTCTTCGCGACGAGGGGTTCAAGCAGTCCGCGCAGCCTTTCGCTCTGGGTGGTGCTCATCCGGGTGACTCCTCGGCCGCGTGTGCTGTTGTGGTGGAAGGTCGTGTGTCGGGCCAAAGCCTATCGGTTCGGGTGCCGGAACGACGATTCGGCGCCGCGGCGGGCGCCGTCGCAAGGCACATGCCCCGCGCCGGTACCCTCTCCGGTGGTGATCACGGGAAGGGGCACTGTGCCACTCAGGAACATTCCGCGCCGGCGTGCGGTCCGCACCGCTCTCGTCCTGCCCGTCCTGCCGGCCGCGGCCGCACTGATCGGCGGCTGCTCCGACCCGCAGGGGCGGCGCTCCGGCGCACCCGGGCCGTCCTCGCCCTCCCCGGATCCGGCCGAGATCCTGCGCGAGCGGGCCGCCCGGGACAGCGCCGCGCTCCTCGTCCGCTACGACGCCACGATCGCCGCCCACCCCGGTCTCGCGGCGCGGTTGCGGCCGCTGCGGGCCGAAGTGGCCCGGCACGTCGCGGCGTTCGGGCCGGCTACGGGCCGCGGACCGGCCCCCTCACCGAGTGCCACGGCGTCCGCGTCCGCGTCCGCCTCCGCATCCGCCGCCCCCTCGCCCTCCGTGTCCGTCCCTTCGGGCAAGAGCCCGGCACTGGCCGCCCTCGCCGGCGCCGAACGGACACTCGCCGGCGAACGGGCCGCCGCGCTGCTCGACGCCCCGCCCGAACTCGCGCGCCTGCTCGCCTCGGTGGCCGCGTGCGGTGCCGGGCACGTCCTGCTGCTCAAGGAGAACTGACCCGCCCATGGCACAGCAGCAGCCGCTCGCGGCCGTCCAGGCCGCCCTCGCCGCAGAGCACGCCGCCGTCTACGGCTACGGCGTGGTCGGCGCCCGCATCGGTGCCGACCCCGCCGGCCGGGCCACCGCCGGCTACGACGCCCACCGCGCCCGCCGTGACTCCCTGCGCCGCACCGTCGCCGACCTGGGCGGCGAGCCCGTCGCCGCCTCGGCGGCGTACACCCTGCCCTTCCCGGTGCCGGACCGCGCGGCGGCGATCCGCCTCGCCGCCGAACTGGAGGACCGGGTCGCCGGCGTCTACGCCGACCTCGTCCGCGCCGCCACCGCCGGCCTGCGCCGCGAAGCCGCCGACGCGCTGCGCGAGGCCGCGGTGCGCGCCGTGGGCTGGCGCGGCGGGAGCGTAGCCTTCCCGGGGCTGGCCGAGCGCGGCCGGTAGACCCGATCCGCAGGAGGGACGAACCCCCGTATGACCCCGGCACCGCAGCACCTCGAACCGCCCGAGCGGCTGATCCGCACGATCAGCGCCTGGGAGGGCGACCCGGGCCGCGCCTGGCTCGCCACGCTCCCCGAGCGCGCCGCGGAACACCTCGCGCGGTGGGACCTGCGACCGGAACGGGTGCTCTCCCCCGGCGGCCAGATCAGCATGGTCGTCCTGGTCCGCCAGGCCGACGGCACCCCCGCCACGCTCAAGCTCGGCCTCGTCACCGACGAGACCCGGCACGAGCACGCCGCACTCGCCCACTGGGACGGACGCGGCGCGGTGCGGCTGCTCCGTGCCGACCCCGACGAGGGTGTCCTGCTCATGGAACGCCTCCACGGGGACGTCTCGCTGCGCTCGCTGCCCGAACCCAAGGCGATGCTGGAGGCGTGCGCCGCACTCCGGCGCCTGTGGGTGCCGCCTCGTGACGGCCACCCCTTCACGTCCGTGGCCGACCACACGGCCGGTCTCGCGGCGCGGTTGCGCGAGCGCGGCGGCCGGCCGTACGTCGACGCGGACGCCCGCCCCCTGGTCGACGAGGCCCTCGCGATCCGGGACGCCCTGACCGCACCGGCGCCCGAGCCGGTGCCGGTGCTGCTGCACGGCGACTACCACCACGGCAACGTGCTCTCCGCGGACCGGATCCCCTGGCTCGCCATTGACCCCAAGCCGCTCGTCGGCGACCCCGCGTTCGACCTCGCGTGGCTCGTCCGCGACCGCCTGGAGACGCTGGTGGCCGGCCCCGGCGCGCAGGCGGCTGCGCGCCGCCGGGTCACCAAACTGTCCGACGCGCTCGAGGTGGAGCGGGACCGGGTCCGGGGGTGGGCGCTTTTCCGGTCGGTCGAGGCGGGCGTCTGGGCGTTCTCGGTCGGAGACCGAGCGAGCGGGGAACTCCTCCTGGAATTCGCGACGTTGCTCTGACTTGTGCCGGGTTTTTTCCCCGCCCGCCCTCCCTCCCCCAACCTTCGGCCGGGGGCGCCCCCAGCCCTGTGAAGTCCGGGCGCCCCGACGCGCGTGTGTTCCTGGGCCGGGTGCGGGGCCTCCGGGGCTGGCCATTCTGGACAGCACATTTACGTGCGTTTCCAGCACCTACTCATCCCATCCCGACCCGGATACCGCACACAAATATGCTCCACAGTCCAGAACACCCACCCCTACGACCCCGCCCCCTCCGTAGTTGTATGCGCCTGATCCCCAGTGGGGGTATAGAGGCGGACCGGGTGACCGCGGTTGCCTGGATCCACCCCACCGGTGCGTGTGGGCGGTGACGCCTGGGCGGCCGATGTGCCGCCGCACCAACCCTGGGCCTGTGCCATGGCCGCCCTACACCCCCCACTGGGGATCAGGCGCGGGACGAAACCGAGGGGGCGGGGGTGGAGGGGTGGGCGTTCTGGACTGTGGAGCATATTTGGGTGCACAACCCGGGGCGACCAACGCAGAGTGCCCGAGGCACCAAAATGTGCTGTCCAGAATGCCCAGCCCCGGAGGCCCCGACCCCGGCCCACCCCGCAACGCGCGCCGGGGTGCCAGACCGCGCCGGGCACACGGGAGGGCGGGCGGGGGATGCCCGCCGCAGGCGCAACGCACCCGCGGCGAGCAACAGGCAGCAGGCCCACCCCCCAAGCCCGCCGCAGGCTCAACGCACCCGCTACGCGGAGAGGCGGGACACCGCGTCCGCCACGGAGAGCTCCTCGCGCTCACCCGTGCGACGGTCCTTGAGCTCGACGACCCCGTCCCCCGCTCCCCGTCCGACGACCAGAATCGTGGGTACCCCGAGCAGTTCCGCGTCGGTGAACTTGACGCCGGGCGAGACGCCGGCGCGGTCGTCGACGATGACCCGGACACCCGCGGCGTGCAGCTTCTCGGCGACCTCGAGCGCCAGCTCGGTCTGCAGGGCCTTGCCCGCGGCGACGATGTGGACGTCGGCGGGGGCGATCTCTCGCGGCCAGCACAGGCCCTGCGCGTCGGCGGTCTGCTCGGCGATCGCGGCGACGGCGCGGGAGACGCCGATGCCGTAGGAGCCCATGGTGACCCGGACGGGCTTGCCGTTCTGGCCGAGCACGTCGAGCTCGAAGGCATCGGCGTACTTGCGGCCGAGCTGGAAGATGTGGCCGATCTCGATCGCCCGGTCCAGCTTGAGGCCGGTGCCGCAGCGCGGGCAGGGGTCGCCAGGCTCGACGGTGACGACGTCGAGGTACTCGTCCACGTGGAAGTCGCGGCCCACGACGACGTTGCGGGCGTGCGTGTCGGGCTTGTTGGCGCCGGTGACCCAGGCGGTACCGACGGCGACGCGGGGGTCGGCGAGGTAGCGGACGCCGGTGAGGCCCTGGGGGCCGACGTAGCCGCGGACCAGGTCGGGGCGTCCGGTGAAGTCCTCGGCGGTGACGAGTTCGACCTCGGCGGGGGCGAGGTGTTCGCCGAGCTTGCCGAGGTCGACCTCGCGGTCGCCGGGGACGCCGACGGCGACGATCTCGCCGTCGACCTTGACCAGCAGGTTCTTCAGCGTCGCGGAGGCCGGGACGCCGAGGTGCGCCGCCAGGGTCTCGATGGTCGGGGTGTCGGGGGTGTCCACCTCCTCCAGGGCCGGGTGGTCCGCGCCCTCGACGGGGGGCACGACGGTGGTGACGGCCTCGGTGTTGGCCGCGTAGTCGCACGCGGGGCAGTCCACGAAGGTGTCCTCGCCCGCGGCGGCGGGGGCGAGGAACTCCTCGGAGGCCGAGCCGCCCATGGCGCCGGAGACGGCGGAGACGATCCGGAAGTCGAAGCCGAGGCGGGAGAAGATCTTGATGTAGGCCTCGCGGTGGAGGCGGTAGGCCTCGGCCAGACCCTCGTCGGTGGTGTCGAAGGAGTAGGAGTCCTTCATCTGGAACTCGCGGCCGCGCAGGACGCCGGAGCGGGGCCGGGCCTCGTCGCGGTACTTGGTCTGGATCTGGTAGAGGATCACCGGCAGGTCCTTGTAGGACGCGGCCTGGTCCTTGACGACCTGGGTGAAGATCTCCTCGTGCGTGGGCCCGAGCACGTAGTCGGTGCCCTTGCGGTCGCGGAGCTGGAAGAGCAGGTCGCCGTACTCGCCGGCGCGGCCCGTCACCTCGTAGTTGTCGCGCGGGAGCAGCGCGGGCAGCAGGACTTCCTGGCCGCCGATGGCGTCCATCTCCTCGCGGACGACGCGCGAGACGTTCTCCAGGACCCGCTTGCCGAGCGGCAGCCAGGTCCACACCCCCGCCGAGGAGCGGCGGACGTATCCGGCCCGGACCAGGAGCTTGTGGCTCGCGGTCTCGGCGTCGGCCGGGTCGTCGCGCAGCGTCTTGAGCAGCAGCCGGGACATGCGCAGGACCATGGGGCTCTCCAGGGGGTTTCGTGCCGTTGCCGCGAGGATATCGACACGCCGGGCGCGGCCGGAAACCCGTTTACCGCAGGAGCGGCAGCCAGGCGCCCATGACCGCGTAGGGACTGGTCGCGCTGGGGAAGTGCACCGGCCGCGCGAGGTCGGTGTAGCCGAGGGCGCGGTACAGGCGCCGGGCCCGGCTCTCGGTGTCGATGGCGGACAGGATGCTGCGCGGCTGGGCGGCGGCGTCGGTGATGGCGGTGATGAGGGTGCGCCCGATGCCGCGGCACTGGAAGTCGGGGTGGACGTGCAGCTCGGTGATGGTGAAGGAGTCGTCGAGCCAGTCGTCGGTGCCGGTGCGGCGCAGATAGGGCTCGACGACGGTGGACCACCAGTGCGTGCGGTGGTTGGGCATGCCGTACACGAAGCCGGCGAGCCGTCCGTCCGGGGCGAGGGCGCCGAGCGCGCGGACTCCGGGGAAGCCGAGGTGGCGCAGCACGATCTGGCGGCGGATGGCGACCTCCTCGGCGCCCAGCCCGAAGGCGACCGCCTGGACGGCCAGTGCCTCGTCCACCCGTGCCGCCAGGTCGATCGGCTCGACCGCCACGTCATCCATGGGCGGCGACACTACTAGAACAGGACGCTCATGAAGGCGCCGACCTCGGTGAACCCGACGCGCCGGTAGGCAGCCCTGGCAGGGGTGTTGAAGTCGTTGACGTAGAGGCTGGCCACGGGCGCGACGTCGCGCAGCGCGTAGTGGAGCACGGCCGCCATGCCGGTCTCGGAGAGCCCCTGGCCGCGGTGATCGGGGTCGACCCAGACGCCCTGGATCTGGCAGGCGTGCCGGGTGACGGCGCCGATCTCGGCCTTGAAGACCACCCGGCCGTCCTCGATGCGGGCGAACGAGCGCCCGGTGGAGACGAGTTCGGCGACCCGCGCCTGGTAGATCAGGCCGCCGTCGCCGGCCAGCGGGGAGACGCCGACCTCCTCGGTGAACATGGCCACGCACGCGGGCATGATCACGTCCAGCTCGTCACGCCGTACGCGGCGCACACCGGGGTCGGGTTCGACGTCGGCGGGCAGTGCGCGGGTGACCATCAGCGGCTGGTGGGAGCGGATCTCGCGGGCCGGTCCCCAGCTCCGTTCGAGCAGCGACCAGAGCGCGGCGGTGGACTCCGCGGGGCCGACGATGGACGAGCAGCGGCGGCCGGAGCGCAGCGCCCGGTCGGCGAAGGCCCGCACGGCCTCGGGGCCGGCGCTGATGGGCACGAGGTTGGCGCCGGCGTAGCACAGCGCCTCCAGCCGGCCGCCGAAGTACCAGCCCCACAACTCGCCGCCGAGCCGCCACGGGTCGAGCCCGGCCACGGCGACCCGGGAGGCGACGAAGGCGTTGGCCACCGGGTCCCGGTCGAGCACCGCGAGCACGGCGTCGAGTTCTCCGGGTTCCAGAACCTTGGTCGTCGTGGTCGTCAACACGTGGGCGCCTCACCGTACGGGCAGCGGTAGTCGGGGAAGTCCCCGAACCTTACCTCGCCGCAGCGCGTTCCGCCCCTGCCGCCCGTATCCCGGACCGGGACGGACGACAGGGGCGGAACGGTACGCGTGCGAGCGGAGGGTCAGCTGACGGAGACGGAGGGCTCGCCGGAGGCGATGCCGTCGGCCTCCATCTGCTCGGCGAGCTTCATGGCCTCCTCGATGAGGGTCTCCACGATCTTCGACTCCGGCACGGTCTTGATGACCTCGCCCTT
>NZ_JBHXSO010000095.1:0-19253 GCF_042714775.1 Streptomyces sp. NPDC058691
GCCCGGGGGCGACCGCCCCGGTCCGGCCCCGCCCGCGGACCTACGTCACACGGCGTGGACGGTGCCCGCGTACCGCTGGACGAAGCGGGTGCCGGTGCCCGCCGTGACGGTCACGTCGTACCGGCCCTCGTCGGTGCGCCACTTCACGGTGTCGTTGTGACCTGCCCGGACCCAGACGACCTCCTCCTCACCGGAGAAGTCGTTCGGCGTCACGGTGAAGGCCACATCGGAGCCGCCGTCGTTGCGCAGCTCCAGCTCGACCGTGGTGTGCCCCGGGTCGTCGGCGCGGCGCAGCGTCGCCCCGACGAGCGGCGCGGCCACGTCGTCCTGGCCGTCGCGGACGACGGTCCCTGCGAAGCGCCGGACGAAGCCGTCGGCGCCGTGCACGGAGAAGTCGTAGCGGCCGTCGGTCGCCGCCGCGTCCCACACATAGGTGCGCGACGAGTGCGGCTGCACCGTGAACGGGGTGCCCACGCGCGGCAGGGCGATGTTGGGCAGCACGGTGAAGTGGTAGCCCACGGTGCCGTCGTTGGTCAGCGTGCAGGTGACCTTGCCGGTGGCCCGGTCGACCGTCACGTCGGCCCACGGCAGGTACGGCAGCGGGCGGTGCGGGCGCTCGCCCTCCTCCTGCGCCGGCATCGACTGCGCGGTGGGGATCTTGACGCCCGGCAGGGAGTTGCCGGCGTCCGCCTTCGCCATCAGCGCGACCGTGTCCGGCAGGACCGGGATGCTGTAGTCGGGCTTGGTGAAGTCGAAGGCGCTGGTGAGGTCGCCGCAGATGGTGCGCCGCCAGTCGGAGATGTTGGGCTCCTGCACACCGGTCACGCGCTCCAGGAAGCGCACCACCGACGTGTGGTCGAAGACCTGGGAGTTGACCCAGCCGCCGCGCGACCAGGGCGACACGACCCACAGCGGCACCCGGCTGCCCAGGCCGATGGGCTTGCCGTTCGCGAACTCGTCCTTGGTGCCGGCCTCCGGGAAGGGCGGGATGACGTGGTCGAAGTAGCCGTCGTTCTCGTCGTACATGACCAGGAAGACGGTGTGCTTCCAGACCTCGGGGTTGGAGAACAGCGACTGGAGCGCGGTGTTGACCCAGTGGGCGCCGTAGTCGGGGCCGGCCGACGGGTGCTCACTGAACAGGTAGGGCGCCACCAGCCAGGAAACGGTGGGCAGGGTGCCGTCCTTGCAGTGCTTGTCGAACGCCGTGGGGTCGAACTTCGTCATGGCGTTGATGTAGCGCGGGTCGTCCTTGGGGAACGCGTGGAACTGCTTGAAGTACGACAGCGCGTTGTCGTCGTAGTCGCCGTAGCGGTCGTCCGAGCCGTCCGGGTTGTGGTAGACGCGCCAGCTGACGCCGGCCTCTTCCAGGCGCTCGGCGTAGGTCGTCCAGTCGGCCACCGGGTTGTCGGTGACCGGGGTGTTGTCGGTCCACGGGCCCGTGGTGCCGTCGACGCCGGGGCCGGCGGTGCCGGTCCACAGGTAGAGGCGGTTGGGGTCGGTGGGGCCGTTCAGGGAGCAGAAGTAGCCGTCGCAGAGGGTGAAGGCGTCGGCGAGGGCGTACTGGTAGGGGATGTCCTCGCGGTTGAAGTAGCCCATGGTCCGCTCGCCCTTGGCGGAGACCCACTTGTCCATGGAGCCGTTGTTGACGGCGGAGTGGCCGGTGTCCCAGTCGTGCGGGAGACCGCCCGCGTTCTGGGCGTTGTACTTGGTGGTGTCCATCCGGAAGGGCAGCAGGTAGCCCTCGGAGCGGCTGCGGTCGGGCTGGCGGAACACGGAGTCGCCGCTCGGCAACACGACGGCCTGGCGGTCGCCGAAGCCCCGCACGCCGTTGAGGGTCCCGAAGTAGTGGTCGAAGCTGCGGTTCTCCTGCATCAGGATGACGACGTGCTTGACGTCGGCGATGCTGCCGTCCCGGTCGTCGTGGCTCGCGGCCTCGGCCGTACCGGGCAGTCCGACGGCTGCGGCGGCAGCCCCGGCGGCGGCGGTGCCGATGAAGGCGCGGCGGCTGAACTGGGTCATGGGGGTGGTCCTTCGGTTCGTTCGGGTCAGCCGCGGGCGGACAGCGAGAAGGTGACGACGGCGGCGGCGTGGTCGGACGGCCAGCCGTTGGCGGCCGTGCCGGGCACGGGCTTCGGCCAGCCGGTGACGAGGCTGTGCGCCTCGACGACGCGCAGCGGCCCCGCGTACTGGACCTGGTCGACGCGGTCCTGCGGCTCGGCGCCGCTGCCGCCGTCACGCTGCGGCCTGACGGGGGACCAGGTGGTGCCGGGCGCCGCGACCGGGTCGGTGTGGACGGCGCGGAAGGCGTCGACGAGGCCGGCCTGCTCCAGGGTCCCGGTGACGGGCCAGCGAAGGCGGCCCACTCCCCCGTGCTGGTCGGCGGTCTTGCTCGTCCAGTCCAGGTGCGAGGGCGAGGCGAGACCCGCGGCCAGGACGACCGGGCCGCGGGAGGCGATGTCCGCCCGCATCGCGGCGACCAGGGCCACCGCCTGCCGGTAGCGGAGCGTCCCCTCCTCCGCCGCCTCGACCTGCGCCGCACTGCTGCCCGCGAGCAGCGCGTACGGCCCGTAGTCCGCCTCGTCCAGCTGCGCCGTCCACAGCCGCACCGACGGGCCGCCGGGCGGCCGCACGGTGGCGGCGGCGGCCGGCAGGTCCGCGGTGGGGGCGACGACGTCACCGAGCGGGAAACGGCTCACGATGCCGAGACCGCCGGCCTGGTGGACCTCCCAGCCGAGCGCGCGGGCCAGGTCGCCGGCCGCGGTGCCGCCGGACTCCTGGAGGGCGACGACGTCGAGGCCCTGGGTGAGCACCAGGCTCAGCAGCTTCTCCGCGAAGCCGTCGATGTGGGTGCCGCCGTCCCAGAGGTTCAGCGAGGCGACCTTGAGCGGGATGCGGTCCCGGTCGTCGCGGACCGGCACCTGGACGGTGATCGTGTCGGTGCCCGCCGCGCTGTCGGTGACGGAGACGACCAGACGCCCCGGGTTCTTCGGGGTGTTGGCCGGCGCCTTGCCGCTGACGGTGCCGTCCGCGGCCACCGACAGCCAGGAGTCGCCGCCGGCGCTCTTGAACGTCGCGCTGCCCGCGGGGTTGCCCTCGGGCCGCACCCACAGGCCCGCCAGCGGCACGGTGAACTCGCTGCCCTCGAGCTGCGGGGCGGTCGTGAGGGCGTCCACCACCGCGTGCGGGCGCGGGATCACGGGACGGGGGACGAAGCTGAACGGCGAGGTCTTGGCGAGGATGCCGTAGCCGTCCTTGGCCAGCAGGTAGCCGGTGTACGGACCGCCGGTCAGGCCGGAGGTGTTGATGGTGATGTCGCCGGAGGCGGCCGGCGTGTACTCCCACGCCAGCGACGAGCCCACGCCGGGCTGGCGGTTGCCGTCGTAGACGCCGACCCAGTTCGTGGCGTCGGGCGCGCTGGTCGTCCAGTGGAAGACGACCTGGTCGCCCTCGAAGGGGGTCTGGGTCTTGAGCGTGAGCGAGTCGCCGGTGGGCGCTCCGGCGAAGCTGAACGGCGCGCTCTGGGCGAGGATGCCGTAGCCGTCCTTCGCCAGGAGGTAGATGGTGTACGGGCCGCCGCTGAGGCCGGACGTGTCGAGCGTCGTCTTGCCGGAGGTACCGGGGACGTACGTCCACACCAGGGAGCCGCCGCCGCTGCCCGGCTTGCGGTCGCCGTCGTACACGCCGATCCAGTTCTTCGGGTCGGGGGAGTCAGTCGTCCAGGTGAAGGTCAGCTTGTCGCCCCGCTGCGGGGGCGTCGTGGAGCTGAGCGCGATGGTGCTCCCGGACGCAGCGTCACGAGTGAGAGGTGGCACGGTGTTGGGTCCTCTCCGCCCGGGGACCGCCGCGGCGGGACCCGGGTGAGCAAAGTTGTCTATATAACTTCGCTCCAGCAAGCCGTCTCGTGGCGACGTCCCGGTGAACGAGGGATTGCCGCGGGCCGGGCGGCAAACGGAATTCTCGCTTCGCCCCGCGCGAGCCCCGGCGAGCGCGGGCGGCGGTGAAACGCCAGGCCAACGGCGGCTGTCGGGCCGGAGGTGGGGCCCGCCGGGGGTGTGGAGAACGGCGGCGCGCCGGCGACCGCGATGCGATGCCCGGTCGTGCGACGGGCCAGGGGGCGGATGGCGAACTGTGCGCAGAAGGGCCCGCTCCGCACGGGCGCGTCCGCCCATGCTGCGGGGCCGTGCCGTCCGCTTCGGCTTCCTGATCTTCCGCGCATGGCGAGGAGTGGCGTGGTGGCGCGGCGAGCCGCGCCGGACGCCGCGGACCCGGGGCGCGGCCGGCGGCACGCCCGCCCGTGTGGACTCGCCGGGCACGCGCCCGCGGATCACCGGCCGACGCCGGCGCCGTTCGTATGATCACCAGGCTCAGGACGACGTCGGCACCGAGGCGGTCGGAACGTGACACAACCGGGAATCGACTACGCGGCGGTCTTCCGGAGGCTGCCCAGTGCGGTGGCGCTCCTGACGCCCCAGCTGATGTTCGTCGATGCCAACGAGGACTACCTCGCGCTGTCGGGCCGGACGCCCGGGGAGGTGATCGGGCACTTCCTCTTCGACGTGTTCCCCGACAATCCCGGCCAGGCCAAGGCCTCCGGGATGCGCAACCTGGGGGCGTCGCTGCGGCGCGTGGCGACGACGGGCGAACGGGACGCGATGGCGCTCCAGCGGTACGACGTCGAGGACCCCGAGCGCCCCGGGCAGTGGAACGAGCGGTACTGGAGCACCGTCAACACGCCGGTGCTCGGGGAGGAAGGGCGCGTGGTGCTGGTGGCGCACCGCGTGGAGGAGGTCACCGAGCTCATCCGCGCCCGGGGCGGTCCCGAAGGCGGCCGCGCCAGGGTGCTGGAGGCCGAGCTGTACAGCAGGGCCCGCGAGTTGCAGGAGGTCAACGAGCGGCTGCGGCGCGCCCACGCCCGTGAGCGGGAGGTGGCGCTCGCGCTCCAGGCCGCGATGCTGCCGGCCCCGCAGCCGCTGCGGCAGCACCGGGTGGCGGTGCGCTACCGGCCGGCGACGGGCGCGCTGAACGTGTGCGGCGACTGGTACGACCTGGTGGACCTGCCCGGCGAGGGCGACCGGATCGGCGTCTCGGTCGGCGATGTCGTGGGGCACGGCCTGCCCGCGGCCTGCGTCATGGGGCAGTTGCGCAGCGCGCTGAGCGCGGCATCGCGGGTCGCGGAGGGCCCGGCCGGCGCCCTGGAGGTGCTGGGGCTGTACGCCCGCTCGGTGCCCGGGGCCGAGTCGACGACGGCGGTGAACACCTTCGTGGACTGGGAGGAACGGACCGTCACGTACAGCAGTGCCGGGCATCCGCCGCCGGCGCTCCTGCGCGCCGACGGCACCGTGGAGTTCCTCGACCAGGCCACCGATCCGCCGCTGGGCGCCCGCCCGGAGCATGTGGCCGGGCCGCAGGCCGTCGTCCCGTTCGGCGAGGACGACACCCTCGTGCTCTACACCGACGGCCTGGTCGAGCGGCGCGGCGAGGACATCGACGCCGGTCTCGCCCGGCTCGCCGATGTCCTCGCCCGGCACCGCGGCGCCGGGCCGGAGCGGCTCGCCGACGCGGTGCTCGGTGAGCTGCTGCCGCCCGGCGGGGTCACCGACGACACGGCACTGGTCGTCGTCCGCCTGTGAGCTGGGCGGTGACCGAATGACGGGCCGTCAGTTCCGTCGGTTCCGTCAGCTGAAGCCGACGACGGAGTGCGGCCGGTACGGCTCCTCCAGTGCCTTCAGCTCCGCCTCGTCCAACTGAAGGTCGAGGGAGGCCACGGCGTCGAGCAGGTGCTGCTCCTTGCCGACGCCCACGATGGGGGCGGTCACCCCCGGCTGCCGCAGCAGCCAGGCCAGGGCGACCTGGGCGCGCGACACACCGCGCCGGGCGGCGATGGCCGCCACCGCGTCGACGATGACGCTGTCCTGCTCGGAGTACAGGGTCTGCCCGAACTCGTCGGTCTCCTGACGCGCGCTGCCGGCGTCCCAGTCGCGGGTGAGCCGGCCGCGGGCGAGCGGGCTCCACGGGGTGACCCCGACGCCCTGGTCGGCGCAGAGCGGCAGCATCTCGCGCTCCTCCTCGCGGTAGAGGAGGTTGTAGTGGTTCTGCATGCTGATGTACTTGGTCCAGCCGCCCCGCTCCGCGGTGTGCTGGGCCTTGGCGAACTGCCAGGCGTACATGGACGACGCCCCGATGTAGCGGGCCTTGCCCGCCTTGACCACGTCGTGGAGGGCCTCCATGGTCTCCTCGACCGGGGTGTCGTAGTCCCAGCGGTGCGTGATGTAGAGGTCCACGTAGTCGGTGCCGAGGCGGCGCAGGCTCGCGTCGATCTCGGTGTGGATCGCCTTGCGCGACAGGCCCGCGCCGTTGGGACCGGGGCGCATACGGCCGTGCACCTTGGTGGCCAGGACGATCTCGTCGCGGTTCGCGTGCTCGGCCAGCACCCGCCCCACGATCTCCTCGCTCGTGCCGTCGGAGTAGACGTTGGCGGTGTCGAAGAAGGTGACGCCCGCTTCGATGGCCGCACGGATCAACGGGCGCGCGGCGTCCTCGTCGAGCGTCCAGGGGTGGTTGCCGCGCTCCGGCACGCCGTAGCTCATGCAGCCGAGGCAGATGCGCGAGACGTCGAGGCCGGTGGAGCCGAGTTTGGTGTACTGCACGTTCCTGCCTACCTCCGCGGATGGGGTGTTCCGGGCACGCCGGGCTGCCCGCACCCGCCCTCGGGACGGGCACGGCACCTCCGATCATGCCCCCCGCCCCGCCCGCATGGGTGAAGCGGGTCCCCTCGGTGGCGAAAGTCACTGAAGGGACCCGCTTCGCACGCGGCGGCCGTCAGGCCCGCAGCATCTCGGCGGCCCGTTCGGCGATGGCGTAGACGGTGGCGTTGGTGTTGGCCGAGGGGATCGAAGGAATGACGGAGCCGTCGGCGATCCGCAGGCCCTCGACATCGTGCACGCGCAGTTCGGTGTCGACGACGGACAGGGCGTCGTCGCCGATGCGGCAGGTGCCGACGGGGTGGTGGTACGGGGCCAGGGTCCTGCGCACGTACTCCCCCAAGGCGGCGTCGTCCGTCGCCTCCGGCCCCGGCTGGGCCTCGCACCCGCGCCATGGGTCCATCGCGTGCGCCCGACCGATCTCCCGCGCCATGCGCAGGCCCCGGACCACGGTGGCGAGGTCGCGGTCATCGCCGAAGTAGTCCGGGTCCACGCGTGGCGGGACGCCGGGATCCGCGCTCGCGAGACGGACGCTCCCCCGGCTGCGGGGCAGCATCGGGGCGACCGCGATGGTGTAGCCGTGGCCCGTTTCGGGCACGTCGGCGGCCGGTATGTGACCCGGGGCGTCGATGAAGAGCACCTGGAGGTCGGGGCCGTCGAGCCCGGGCTCGCTGTGCACCAGGCCGCACGCCTCGCCGTGGTTGTTCGCCCCCGCCGGAACCGGACGCGCGGCCCGGTAGACGACGTTGGCGATCGGGTGGTCGTGCAGGTTGGCCCCGACGCCCGGCAGGTCCACCAGGACGTCGACACCCGCGCGGCGCAGGTGTCCCCCGGGACCGACGCCGGACAGCATCAGCAGGTGCGCCGACCCGATGGAGCCCGCGGTGAGGACCACCTCGCCCGAGCAGCCGGCCGAGAAGGTGCCGGCGCCGGTGCTGTACTCCACCGCGGTGCAGCGCCCGCCGCCGAAGCGCAGCCGGTGCACGAGGGCCCCGGTCACGACGGTCAGCCGGGGACGGTGCAGAGCGGGAGCCAGGTAGGCGTCGGCCGCGCTCTGCCGCCTGCCGTCGACGATGTTCAGGTCGGACCAGCCGAACCCCTCCTCCGCCCCGCCGCTGATGTCGGCCGCGCGCGGGTGGCCGGTCTCGGCCGCCGCGTCCAGCAGGGACGCCACGACCGGGTGCGGAGGATCGGCGTGTCCCACGGTCAGGGGGCCGCCGACCCCGCGCAGTGCGGGATCCCGCCCGGTGGTGTTCTCGCTGCGCTTGAAGTAGGGCAGCAGGGCGTCGAATCCCCAGTCCGCCAGGCCGGCCTTCGCCCAGGCGTCGTAACTGGAGCGGTGGCCGCGCACGAAGTTCATCGCGTTGATGGCCGACCCTCCGCCGACCGCGCGCCCGCGCGCGATGGGGACGGTGGTGCCGGTGGCCCGCTGCGGGACGGTGACGTCCCCCCAGTTCGCCGGTGTCCGCAGCAGTGCCGGCCAGGCGGGAGGCGTGGTCATGGCGGTCGAGGTCTCGGCCGTGCCCGCTTCCAGCAGGAGGACGCGTGCGCCGTCGCGCTCGGACAGCCGTGCGGCGATCACGCTGCCGGCCGTCCCGGCGCCGACGACGACGTAGTCGTAGCTGTCGGTCATCGTTTCCATGGCTGAACCCGAAATCGTCGATAGGTTGCGGTGCTTGGTGCCCCCCCGTTGTCCCGGTGCGCGGTGTGCCGTCTCCCTCGGCGCGGTCATTCGGAGATGGGGTAGCGCGGCGGCTCGGGGCCCTCGATGGTGATCCACTGGAGTTCGGTGAACTCTTCCAGGCCCGCGTGTCCGCCGGATCTGCCGTAGCCGCTGTTCTTGACGCCGCCGAAGGGGATCTGGGGCTCGTCGTCGAGGGTGGTGCCGTTGATGTGGCACATGCCGGCGTCGATGCGCCTGGCGAGGTCGAGGGCGAGCGGGATGTTCCGGGTGAAGATGGCCGAACTGAGCCCGTAGTCGCTGTCGTTGGCCATGCGCAGGGCTTCCTCGGGTCCGTCGGCGGCGACGACGGCGGCCACGGGGCCGAAGGATTCCTCGCGGTAGACGCGCATGGCGGGAGTGACGTCGGCCAGCACCGTGGGCGTGAAGCACGGGCCCTCGGCCGTTCCCCCGGCCAGCAGCCGTGCGCCGGCCACGACGGCGTCCTGTACCAGGCCGGACAGCCGCGTGATCGCGGCCGGTCCGACGACGGGGCCCAGCGCGGTGTGCGGATCGCGGGGGTCACCGCAGGTGACGTTGGCGGCGAGGGCGGCCAGGCGCAGGGCGAACGCTTCGGCGACGGTGCGGTCGACGATGATCCGCTCGGTGGACACGCAGCCCTGGCCGGAGTTGGCGAACGCGCCGAAGGCGGCGGCGCTGACCGCCTGGCCCAGATCGGCGTCGGCGAGGACCAGCAGCGGTGCCTTGCCGCCGAGTTCGAGGATCGCCCGCTTCATGTGCGCGGCGGCCTGCTGGGCGATGATCCGGCCCACCCGGGTGGAACCGGTGAAATGCACCCGCCGGACCGCCTGATGAGCGATCAGCGCGGCCACGACTTCGGGGGCGTCCTCGGGCGCGTTGGTGACGAGGTTGTACACGCCGTCGGGCAGCCCGGCCTCGATGAGGCATTCCGCGACCAGGCCGTGCGTGCGCGGGGTCTGCTCGGCGGCCTTCATCACCACCGTGTCGCCCACGGCCAGCGCGTAGGGGACCGAGTTGCCGACGAGCAGCGCCGGGGCGTTCCACGGGATGAGGCACGCGACCACGCCGACCGGCCTGCGGACCGCGAACGAGGTACGGCCCGGCACTTCGGAAGGGATGAGCTCGCCGGTGAGGCCCTCGTGGACGGCGCTCGCCGCGTGGCGGAACTTCTCGGCGAGGGCGGTGGTGTTGTAGTGGCCCCAGGCGGCGGGCCCGCCCATCTCGGTGGTGATCGCCGCGGAGATCTCCTCCGCCCGCGCCTCGATGTTCCCGGCCGCCGTCCACAGGACGCGGCGGCGCTCCGCGGGCGGCGACGCGGCCCACGGGGGAAAGGCACGCTCGGCGGCGTCGGCAGCGCGCACGACGTCCGCGGGAACGGCCGCCGCGGCCCGGGAGGCGACCTCGCCGGTGAACGGGTCGTGTGCCGTGTAGGTGTGTGCGTTGGCGGCCTTCCGCCATGTGCCGTCGATCAGCAGATCCTGGACGGCCTTCTCACTGGTGACAGTCATGGGTGGTTCTCCTGCCTCGGGGGCGTCGCGCATCGCGCATCGCACATCGCGCGCCGGGCATCACGCGGGTCACGGCGTCCGGCGGTGCCGGGCGTGCCCGCCGCACGCGGGTCTGCACGCGTACGCGGCGGCTGGGGGACGAGCGGCAAGAGCCCGCATCGGTCGGCGGTGTCGTCGACGCCCGGGGCGCCCGCGGTGATGTGGCAGCCGAGCCGGTTGTCGTCCTGGTGCCGGATGGGTGGTGTTCCGGCCCGACACCAGGGAGCGTAGCGCCGATAACACATATATGCAACAAGTGATAACAGGGCCGACCAAAGGGTGCGAAAGGGTCAGCGCGTCGAACCGGCAGGCCGGATGAAACCCGGCCCGCAGCGGGGCGGGGCGCGGCCGCCGCCGTGGCCTCAGGGTGCCGTGGGGCTGTGCACGGCGGTGACGGAGAGCGTGATGACACCCGTCGCGGCGCAGCCCAGCAGCGTGTCGTCCGGCAGGAAGAGCGCGTCGCGCTCGTCGGGCGGGTAGACGCGCAGACCTCGCGCCTTCTGCGGAGCGCACGTCTTCGCGTCGTAGTTCGCGACCTGCGCCATACGCAGTCCGGCCTCGGCGGAGCCGCCCTGCCGCAGCAGGACGGGCTCGCCGGCGGTCCCCGTGCGCTCGGCCGGGCTGCCGATCTGCCGTCCCGTGGCCCCACCCACCAGGGAGACACCCGGGAAGCCGTACAAAGTGCAGGGACGCGGGCCGGTGTTGACGAAGACCAGCGCGCGCTCCACCGAGCCGGCGGCGCCCTCGGAGTCACCGAAGGCGATCTTGAGCTGTGCGGAACGGCAGGCGGTGATCTGGGACACCGGGGTGGAAGAGGCCGAGGGCCGGGCCGCGGGTGGCCGCGCCGTCCCGGACGGCACGGGTGCGGGGGTCGCCCGGTCACCGCCCTCGGAGGGCAGGACGCTCACCGGCGGCGCGGCGGGCCGCACGCTCGATGCGCCACCGCCGCCCGGCACCGGCACCAGGAACACCGCGGCCGCCACACAGCCGGTCACCACGGCGCCGAGGACGGCCGCCCGGCGCCGCCGCGCGGACCGGGCCCGGCGGCGGACGGCGGCGAAGGCACCGGGCGGCGGGGCCAGGAGCGTCACGGGGTGCCGGAACACCTCGGCGATCTCGCTCGGCGCGTCCTCGGCGCCCCCCTCGCCGGGCTCGGGGAGGTCACCCGGGTCAGACGGTCGTTTCATGAAGCCCCCTGAGAGAGGCCCGCAGGTGCTGCCGGGCTGCGTGGAGATCGCTCTTGATCGTGCCGGGACGGCGGTGCAGGACCTCCGCGATGTCGTTCACGGACAGGTCGGCGTAGTAGTGCAGCAGGACCGGGACGCGCAGCCGCCTGGGCAGGGCCTCCACCAGGGCGCGGATGTCGGTGCCGTGGTCGGCGGCCGGGGCGTGGTCCGCCGTCACGATCTCCAACTGCCTTACGGCGGCCTTCTCCCGCTCCTGCCGGCGCCAGTGCTCCTTCACGAGGTTCGCCGCGATGGAGAAGAGGTACGGGGCGGGTTCCCGGACCGTCGCCCAGCGCGACCACAGTCGCGTGAACGACTCGGACGCGATCTCGTGCGCGATGGCGTCGCTGTCCACGAGCCTGCGGCACCAGCCCGCCAGGCGCGGATAGAAGGATTCGAAGAACTCCTCCGCCTCCGCTGCGCTGCTCACACCGAACCCGCCATTCCTGTCTCGCTCCCCCTTGCCGCGCCGACACCCTCCGTCAGACGGTGACGACCCCCTTCCAGCCGCCGACGGGCTGCTCCCCCACGTTCAGGCGCTGCAGGTTGCGCACCACCGAGGGGTGCTGTGCCTCCAGCCAGTCGCAGAACTGGCGGAACGACACCATGCGGACATCCTCCTTCTGGGACATCTCGCCGATCACCTCCTCGACGGCGTCCATGTAGATGCCGCCGTTCCACTGCTCGAAGTGGTTGCCGATGAAGAGCGGGGCGCGGTTGGTGGTGTACGCGCGCTCGAAGCCGGCCAGGTAGGAGCCGCGGGCCTGGTCGCGCCACTCGGGACGGCGCGCCGGGTCGCCCTGGGTGACCCCGGACTGGTTGGCGAGCATGTTGTAGTCCATGGACAGGACTTCGAAGCTGTGCCCGGGGAACGGCAGGGACTGCAGCGGGAAGTCCCAGATGCCGAGCTTGCGGCGCGGCCAGACCTGGAGCCCGCCGGGCGAGCTGGCGTCGTAGCGCCATCCGAGGGCGGCGGCGGTGGACAGCAGGTTGAACTGGCCCATCAGGCAGGGCGTACGGCCGCCGACGAGTTCCTTGGTGTAGTCGAAGGGCAGCGGGTCCATGTCGTCGAAGCCGGTGTTGGTCTTCCACTCCTGGACGAAGCGCGTGGCCTGCTCTATCTCGCTGCGCCACTCCGCGGGCGACCAGCGCTTCACCGAGCCGTAGCCGCCGCAGAAGTGGCCGTTGAAGTGGGTGCCTATCTCGTGGCCCTCGAGCCACGCAGACCTCAGCTGCTCCAGTGTCAAACGTATGTGAGCATCCGTCAGGTAACCGATGTCGGAGGCGCCCACCGGGTTGCGGGGCGGGTCGTACAGGTGCTTCTTGGACTCGGGCAGCAGATACAGCCCCGAGAGGAAGAACGTCATGGTCGCGTTCGCCTCCTCGGCGACCTTCCGGAAGCGGGCGAAGAGGCCGTTGTCCAGTTCCCCGGCCCCGTCCCAGGAGATCACGACGAACTGCGGCGGCCGCTCCCCCTTCTCCAGCCTTCGCACGGCCGGCTGCCGCGGCTGGGCACCGGTCAGCGCGGTCGAGCCGTCGCCTATCAGCCGCGGGTGCTCGACGCTGGGCGGCTCGACGTGCGGCGGCGCCGAACGCGTCGGGGTGGCGGACGCCGAGGGAGACGCCGAGGGGGACGGGGTCGGGTTGCCGCGCGCGAAGGCCTCGCCGCCCACGCCGCGGTACAGCGCGTAGCCACCGGCCGACAACAGGCCGCCGGCGCCCAGTCCCATGAACAACCTGCGGGGCAGCCGGGACGGTTCCGCGTGCGAAGGACGTGACGCGCTCATTTTTGCTCACTCACTGTTGGCGGCCGATCACCCGGAGCCGTCGCTCCTCTGCGACGACACCCCTATAGAGACCGATGGCAGGCACTTGGTTGTGACAGAACGGCAACAGAGCACACCGGGCCGGCCTTCGCCCCCGCCGAGTGCTGCCGGGCCCCTTCACCGCAGCGCTCGCAGCCACTCCCGGGCCGACCGCGGGGTGCGCAGCCGTATGACGTGCAACGGTGCGAAGCGCCGGTCGAGGGAGCGCCGCTCGATCTCGGCGCGCCGGGCGGCGTGCTGGGACCAGGCCCACCACGCGGGGTGGTCGGCACGGAACCAGGAGGACACCGTCTCCACGTTCCCGCCGAAGATCCGCTCGCGCAGCGCGGTCCTCCGCAGCGACCGGCGCAGGATCCGCGGCATGACGACCGACCTGGGGTAGTCGAGCCAGACGACCGTGTCGGCGTGCGTCCACACCAGGTCCCGGACCTCCGGGTAGCCGAAGGAGTCGAAGACCCACCCCGGGCCGGCGGCGATCTCCGCCACCCGGTCGCGGAACGCGGGGTCGGCGGCCCAGCCGGGGCCGGTGAACTTCAGGGCGTCCATCTCGTGGAACGGCAGGCCCAGGCGCGCGGCAAGGGCACGGGCCATGGTGGTCTTGCCCGCCCCGCTGATGCCGGCGACCAGGATGCGTCTCATCCGCGCAGGTTATCCGCGGTGCCGACGCCGCCGGTCAGTGGCCCGGCGTCCGCACCGTCGCGCGTCGCCGGCGGCCGTCTCGTTGAAGCCGGGACCCCGGGAGGGAGCATCGTTTCCCCGCGGCGCGGCGGCCTCGGACTCAGCACAGCACCTTGAGCGCCCCCGGCCGGATCCGCGCGGTGACCGGGAGGACCGCGTCGACCTCGCCGTCCGCCCCGTAGGGGACGGCGCGGTCGGCCTCGATGCGGATCTCCTTCCCGCGCACGATCTCGACCTCGGGCCGGTCCACATGGGCGCCGGTCTTGAGTTCGTTCATCAGGGCGAAGAAGAGCCGGCGCGGCGCGTCGTGGATCATGACGACGTCGAGCAGCCCGTCGTCCACGCGGGCGCCGGGCGCGATCGCGCGACCGGAGCCGTAGTAGCCGGAGTTGGCGGCCACGACCGTGTAGCCGCGGCGCTCGTGCAGCACCCCGTCGACGGTGACCCGATAGGCGGCCGCGCGCCAGCCGGCGACCGCGCGCAGTCCGCCCGCGTAGTACGAGGCGGCGCCGCTCAGCAGCCGGGAGGCGTTGGCGTGGCGGTTGGCGACGGCGTCGACGCCCGCGTAGACACTGCCCAGCACCACCGTGCGGTGGTGGACCGCGGAGTCGATCTCGATGGTGTCGACCGGACGTGGATCCCCGTGGAGCAGGACCCGGGCGAGGTCGTCCGGTCCCGAGGGAAGGCCGAGGGCGCGGGCGAAGTCGTTGCCGCGGCCCGCGGGCACGAGGCCGAGGACGGTGTCCGTGCCGCTGAGCGCGCCGCCGATGCCGCCCACGATGCCGTCCCCGCCGACGGCGAGCACGACGCGCCCCTGCTCGCCCGCGCGGCGGGCGAGTTCCTGTGCGTGCGCCAGGCTGGTGCTGTACTCCGTCTCCAGCCCCGCGCCGGCCTCGCGCAGCAGCCGGGCGAGCGGAAGGAGGGCGGCGGCCCCCGTGGACCCCCCGGCGGTGGGATTGACGACGGCGGTGAACTGTCGCATGCGCGTGCCTCCGGGACGGGGGATGGGGCTCAGCGGGTGGGGAGGAGGATGCCGGGGTTCAGCAGCCCGGCCGGGTCGAGCACGTCCTTCACGGCCCGCAGCGCGGCGATGCCCAGCGGGCCGGCCTCACGCACGTACCAGTCGCGGTGGTCGGCGCCCACGCCGTGGTGGTGGCTGATGGTGCCGCCGGCGGCGATGATCGCCTCGTTCGCGGCGGTCTTGGCGGGCGCCCAATGGGCGACGGGGTCCTCGCCCTGCGCCGAGACGACCGTGAAGTAGAGCGAGGCACCGTTCTCGTACACGTGCGAGATGTGGCACATGACCAGGGGCGGCGTGCCGGCGCCCGCGAGGGTGTCGGTGAGGGCCTGGCGCACGGAGTCGTAGAGCTCCGGCAGGCGCGACCAGAACGTCGCGGTCTCCAGGGTCTCGGCGAAGGCGCCCGCGTCGAGAAGGGCGTCCCGCAGGTAGGGCGCGGAGTAGCGGCCGTGGGCCCAGCGTTGCCCGGGCTCCTCGCCGAGGTACTCGCCGCCGCAGTCGCGCAGTACGGCCGCGGCCCGCGCGCGGCGGTAGGCGGTGTCCTCCTCGGTGCCCTCGTAGCCGGTGATCGCGACGCAACCGGCCGCCGAGGGGCCGCCGGAGGCGCCGATGGCGTCGGGCTGGGCCAGGCCGATCATCGTCTCCGTCTCGTCGGACAGCCGCAGCACCGTCGGGCGGGGGCCGTCCTGGGCGAGCCTGCGCAGGGCGGCCGCGCCCTCGGCGAAGCCGGCGAAGCGCCAGCCCTCGTAGACCGTCACCTGCGGGACCGGGCGGATCCGCACGGTGACGGAGGTGATGACGCCGAGCGCGCCCTCGGAGCCGAGGACGAGTTGGCGCAGGTCCGGGCCGGCGGCGGAACGCGGCGCGCGTCCGGCGTCGAGGGTGCCCCGCGGGGTGGCGACGGTCAGGCCGAGGACCATCTCGTCGAAGCGGCCGTAACCGGCGGACGCCTGGCCGCTGGAGCGGGCGGCGGCGAACCCGCCGATGGTGGCCCACTCGTAGGACTGGGGGAAGTGGCCCAGGGTGAAGCCCTGTTCGGCGAGCAGCGCCTCGGCCTCGGGGGCGCGCAGGCCGGGCTGGAGGATCGCGGTCCGCGACACGGGGTCCAGGGACAGCATGCGGTCCATGCGGCGCAGGTCGAGGGCGACGAAGGGGCGGCCGCCCTGCGGGGCCAGACCTCCGACGACCGAGGTGCCGCCGCCGAACGGCACGACGGCCAGGTCGTGTTCGGCGCACACGGCCAGCACGGCCAGCACCTCGTCGTGGCCGGCGGGCAGCACGACGGCGGCCGGGACGTCGGCCACGTCGCCGGCCCGGATGCGCAGCAGGTCGGGGGTGGACTTGCCACGCTGGTGCCGGATCCGGCTCTCGGCGTCGGTACGGACGTACGAGGGGCCGCCCACGGCGTCGGCGAGCGCGTCGCGGGCCTCGTCGCCGAGCGGGCTCTCCGGGACCTCGATGCCGGCCAGGTCTGCCGGGGCGGCTTCGCGGGGCTTGACCCCGAGGAGATCGCGCAGCAGTCCGATCACGGAGTCGGGCAGCGGGGCCGCCTTGGCCGGGTCACCCCAGCCGCTCCACAACATGTCCACGTCGTCGTCCTCACCGGTCGGGGTCGGGGGGCGGGGGGCCATCTCCTGCGGCCCTCACGGGCGTTACACTGTGACACATGGCGCCTATTCGTCACAACACTCGGACGGCGGCGGATCCGGTGCTCGACGCCGTCCGCGACTGCGTCCTGGCCGTCGGCGTCCGCCGCACGACCCTCACCGACGTGGCCCGCCGCGCGGGCGTCTCGCGCATGACGCTCTACCGGCGCTGGCCCGATGTGCGCACCCTGGTCGGGGACCTGATGACCCGTGAGTGGGTGAGCGTCGCGATGGAGGCGATGCCCCGGAGTGGCGGGGACCTGGACATCCGCACGCAACTGGTCGACGGGCTGGTGGACGGCGTCCGCTCGTTCCGGGCGCACCCGCTCTTCGTCAAGATCGTCGACGTCGACCCCGAACTGCTGCTCCCCTATGTGCTCGACCGCCGCGGCGCCAGCCAGGACGCGCTGCTGCAACTGATCACCGGCGCCCTGACGGAGGGCCACGCCGAAGGTTCCGTACGCGACGCACAACCTGCCCGGCAGGCGCGATCGGTGCTGCTGCTCGTGCAGTCGTTCGCCCTCTCGCTGCGCACCATGACCGACGAGGACGACCCCGACCTGAACTCGGCCGCGTTCCTGGAGGAGCTGCGGTTCATGCTGGAAAGGACCCTGACGCCATGAGCCCCATGAGCAGCCCGGCTTCGTCCGCCTCCGCTTCCTCCGCTTCTTCCGCTTCCTCCGCTTCCTCCGCCTCGTCGCTGTCCGCGGCCCGCCGCGTCCGCGAACTGGCCGAACTCGCGGACGGCGCGGTCGTGGACGTCCTTGTCGTGGGCCTCGGCGCCACCGGCGCGGGGGCGGCGCTCGACGCGGCCTCGCGCGGCCTGTCGGTCGCCGCCGTCGACGCCCACGACCTGGCCTTCGGCACCTCCCGCTGGAGCTCCAAGCTGATCCACGGCGGCCTGCGCTACCTCGCCTCCGGCCAGTTGGACGTCGCCCACGAGAGCGCCGTCGAGCGCGGTGTGCTGATGGAGCGCACCGCCCCCCACCTCGTCCGCGCGCAGCCCTTCGTGCTCCCGCTCACCCCGCTGGTCTCGCGCGGCCAGGCGGCCCTCGCCTGGACCGGCTTCCGGGCCGGCGACGCGCTGCGGCTGGCCGCCCGCACCTCCCGCGCCACGCTGCCGGCCCCGCGCCGGCTCTCCGCCGTGGAGACCCGGCACTTCGCCCCCGCGCTGCGCCCGTCCGGCCTGCGCGGCGGACTGCTGTCCTGGGACGGCCAACTCACCGACGACGCCCGCCTGGTGACGGCGATCGCCCGCACCGCCGCCGCGCACGGCGCACGGGTCCTGACCCGGGTCCGCGTGGTCGCGCTGACCGGCTCCGGGGCCCTGATACGCGACGAACTGACCGGCGAGGAGACCGAGATCCGCGCCCGCGCCGTGATCAACGCCGCCGGCGTGTGGGCCGGCGGGCTGGTCGACGGCATCCGCCTGCGTCCCTCGCGCGGCACCCACCTCGTCCTGCGCGCGGAGCCGCTGGGCGAGCTCCCCGCGGGCCTGCACATCCCGATTCCCGGCGAGTCCAACCGCTTTGTGCTCGTACTGCCGCAGGGCGACGGCCGCGTCTACGTCGGTCTGACCGACGAGCCGGTCGACGGCGACATCCCCGACGTGCCGGAGGTCCCCGAGACCGACATCGGCTTCCTGCTGGACGTGCTCGGCAGCGCGCTGGACACCAGCGTGGGGCGCGAGGACGTCGTCGGCGCCTTCGCGGGACTGCGGCCGCTCCTGGACACCTCCGCGGACGGCGCCGGGCACACCTCCGACATCTCCCGCAAGCACGCGGTCCTGACCTCGGGCGACGGTGTCGTGACCGTGGTCGGCGGCAAGCTGACCACGTACCGGCGGATGGCGCAGGACGCGGTCGACGCGGCGGTGTCCGCCCGCGGCCTCACCGCCGGGCCGTCCCGTACGACGACGCTGCCGCTGGTCGGCGCGGCCCCCGCCGCGGAGTTGACCGGTCTCGCGGCGCCGCGCCGCCTGGTGCGGCGGTACGGCACCGAGGCCCCGGCGGTCCACGCCCTCGGCGCCGCGGAACCGGCGCTGCGCGAGTCCGTCGTGCCGGGGCATCCCGTGACCCGGGCCGAACTCGTCTGGGCGGTGCACCACGAGGGTGCGCTCGACGCCGCCGACCTCCTCGACCGGCGCAGCCGCATCGGCCTGGTCCCGGCGGACCGCGAAGAGGCCGTCAAGGCGGCGGAGGAGGCACTGGCCCGCGCTGTGCGGGGCTGACGTCACCGGCGCCTCCCCGAACCGCACGAAGTCCGGCTTCCGCCAGGGCCCTTGAGCGCCGCGAAGAGAACTCGCCCAGCGTGCACCGCGGCCCGCGCTCCCGCGCCCGGTGAATTCCCCATCCCGATCAGGGAATTCCGCGTCGGGGCGCGTCCGGCACCGCCGGAAAGGCGAGAGGCCGAAAAGGGCGGCGGCTGGGCCTCCCCGGGCGGGCCACCGTAAACCGCCGGGAACTGCGGGTGTTTGGGGTCCCGCATCCGGGGCACCCGGAAATTGCGGTGAGCGGCGCAGTCGGGTGCCGGCTCTCCTCTCCGGCCCGCACCCGACTGCGCGCCGAATTCCGTATGCACCATTCACGAATTCGTTCATGGAGGCTCACGTGGTTCCCCTTTTGCTGGTTCTGCTTCTGGCCGTCATCCTGTTCGGGGCCGGATTCGCCCTCAAGGCCCTCTGGTGGGTCGCCATCATCGTCCTGGTGCTCTGGCTGCTCGGATTCGTCATGCGGGGCACGTCCTCGGGTGGCGGCAGGTCGCGCTGGTACCGGTGGTGACCTCTCTCTGACCCCCTTGCGGACGGGGGGGGGGGGGGGGGCCGGGCCCCCCCCCCGGGGGGGTAGAAAAAAAAACACACCCCCCCCCCCCCCCAAAAGGTATGAAGGGGGGTGGGTTGTTAGAAAGTT
>NZ_JBHXSO010000096.1:0-6607 GCF_042714775.1 Streptomyces sp. NPDC058691
GCTTCCTTCGAGACCGTTTCACCGGCCCCTCCGGGCTTTCCCTTCGTTGTCTCCAGCTTAGCAGATCCGATTTCCTTCTCTGCCACCCTCTGGAGCGGGTGTGCCGTCCGGCTTTCGCTTTTCGGCTTTTCCGACTCTATCAGACCGTTTCCGGCCTGATCCCCAGTCAGCGGGGCTTTGTCTTCCCGGCTGTTGGGCCGTTCCGACGTGTTGAACGTTAGCGGATCAGTGGCGCCCGATGCCAATCGAGCAATTCCGCAGATCCTCATTCCGAATGCGCGCACGAAAACGAGACGACTACTCGTCGTTCGTTCGGAGGCTTGCTTCGGGATGGCCGCCCGGGAACCGGTGCAGACTAACTGTTCACCAGCGGGCAACCCGGAGAACACTACGGATCGCGGACGCGGGTGTCAAACCGGGTCAGTCGAGGTCCTGCAGCCTGCCGCCGGCGTCGGGCTGGTCGGCTTCCACGCGGCGCAGAAGGCGGGTCAGCAGGTCGCCGAGGACGGCGCGTTCATCCGGGGCGAGATCCTGGAGGAGGTCGCCCTCGAAGGCGGCGGCCATGCGCATCGTCTCCAGCCACTTGCCGCGGCCGACGTCCGTGAGCTCCACGATGACGCGGACGCGATTGGACTCGTCGCGTTCACGGGTGACCAGGCCCTCGGAGACCATCCGGTCGATGCGGTGGGTCATCGCGGCGGGGGTGAGGCCGAGCCGCTTGGCGAGGTCGCCGGGGCCGAGCCGGTAGGGCCGGCCCACCACGACGAGGGCTTTGAGGACCTCCCATTCGGCGGCGGTGATGCCGACCGCCGACAAGTGGCGGCTGTAGCCCACGTGGAGACGCCGGTTGAGGCGGCCCAGTGCCGTGACGATCTTCTCGACCTGGGGGTCCACCTCGGGGAATTCCCGCTGGTAGATCGCGATCTGCTCATCGAGGTCCAGCTCCTGCGGGGAGTTGGACTGGCCGTCGCCTGCGCTCGTCATGGCACGAGTGTGCCATGGAACTCATTGGCCCTAAAGACTTGCGTTGTGTACTGTTCAACTTCGAACTTTACTGTTGAAGTCTTAGCGATCGAGGACTTCTGACCTAAGGGGTGAGTGTGAGCACCGCGATGGGCGCAGCGCTGCGCCGGATCCAGCTGGGCAACGCGCTGAGCGCGTTCGGCAACGGCTTCACCGTGCCGTTCCTGTTCGTCTATGTGTCGCAGGTACGCGGCTTGGGGGCGGGGACGGCGGGTGTCGTGCTGTCCGCGTTCGCCGTGGCGGCGCTGGCGGTGCTGCCCTTCACCGGGCGCACGATCGACCGGAACGGCCCGCTGCCCGTGCTGCTGGCCGGGGCGATGGCGTCCGCGGTGGGTGCGCTGGGGTTCGGTCTGGCCACGAGCGCACCGCTGGTGATCGCCGCCTCGGTGGTGATGGGCGCCGGTATCGCGGTGATGCAGCCCGCGCTGGCGACGCTCATCGTGTGGTGCTCGACCCCCGCGACGCGGTCCCGGGCGTTCGCGACGCAGTTCTTCCTGAACAACCTGGGGCTCGGCATCGGCGGCCTGTTCGGCGGGCTGCTGGTCGACACCGCGCGGCCGGGCTCGTTCACGCTGCTGTTCTCCGTCGAGGCCGCGATGTTCGTCGTGCTGGCCGCGGTGGTGGCCTCCGTGCGGCTGCCGAGGACGGTGCGGATGGAGCCGGCGCCGACGGAACACGTCCCGAGCGGCTGGCGGGCGCTGCTGGCGGACCGGGCGATGGTGCGGTTGTGCCTGCTGGGCGGGGTGCTGTTCTTCGCCTGCTACGGGCAGTTCGAGTCGGGTCTGTCGGCCTACGCGGTCGAGGTGACGAGGGTGTCGACATCGACGCTGGGCATCGCGCTGGCGGCGAACACCGCGGCGATCGTCGTCGCGCAGTTCCTCGTGCTGCGGCCGGTGGAGCGGCGCCGCCGCAGCCGGGTGATCGCGGCGGTGGGCGTGCTGTGGGCCGTGGCGTGGGTGGTCGCGGGACTGTCCGGGCTCGTGGCGGACGCGCACGGGATCGCCATGGCGATGCTCATCTCCACCTACGCGCTGTTCGGGCTCGGCGAGGCGATGCTGTCGCCGACGGTCGCGCCTCTGGTCGCGGACATGGCCCCGGAGCGCATGGTCGGCCAGTACAACTCCGCCTTCGCGCTGGTGAAGCAGCTCGCGATGGCTGTGGGGCCCGCGGTCGGCGGGCTCATGGCGGGTGCCGGGATGTACCCGCAGTACATCGTGATGCTGGTCGCCTGCTCGCTGGGGATCACCGTGCTGTCGCTGCGCCTGGGCCGCCGGCTGACGATCCACCAGGACGCGCCGCTGAGGGAGCCGGTGCTGGCCGCGTAGTCCGCCCTCAGGTGGTGGGGAGCGCGAACTCGCACCACACCGCCTTGCCGCCGCCCGGTGTGCGCCGGGAGCCCCAGGCGGAGGCGATGGTGGCGATGATGGAGATGCCGCGGCCGGCCTCGTCAACGGGTTCGGCGCGGCGGCGGCGCGGCAGGTGGTCGTCGCCGTCGGTGACCTCGATGATCAGCCGGCGGTCGGTGCGGCGCAGCCGCAGCCTCATGGGGGGCACCCCGTGCTGCAGCGAGTTGGCGACCAGTTCGCTCGCGGCGAGGACCCCGAGGTCGATCAGCTCGACGGGGAAGCGCCACGAGGTCAGGACGCCCTGCGCGAAGGCGCGGGCGCGGGGGGCCGCCTCAACGCCGCCCAGGAGTTCCAGCGACGCGTTGCGGAAGAGTTCGGAGCCTGTGCCCTCGCGCTGCGGGTACTGCATGACGAGGACGGCCACGTCGTCGGCGTGCTCGGAGGTGACACCGAGCGCGCGCAGCAGGCGGTCGCAGATCACCTGCGGGCTGCCGGTGGCGCCGGCCAGGGTGTTCATGAGGGCGGAGACGCCCTCGTCGATGTCCTCGCCGCGGCGTTCGATGAGGCCGTCGGTGTAGAGCACCGCGGTGGCGCCGGGGCCCAGCGGCACGGTGCCCGAGGTGTGGACCCAGCCGCCGGTGCCGAGCGGGGGCCCGGTGGGCTCGTCGGCGCGGTGCACGGTGCCGTCCGCGTCGCGGACGACGATCGGCAGGTGGCCGGCGGAGGCGTAGGACAGCCGGCTCTCGCTCGGGTCGTGGACGGCGTAGACGCACGTGGCGATCTGGGTGGCGTCGATCTCGGCGGCGAGGCCGTCGAGGAGCTGGATCACCTCGTGCGGGGGCAGGTCGAGGCGGGCGTAGGCACGCACCGCGGTGCGCAGTTGGCCCATGACGGCGGCGGCGCGCACGCCGCGGCCCATGACGTCGCCGATGACCAGGGCGGTGCGTCCGGCGCCGAGGGTGATGACGTCGTACCAGTCGCCGCCGACGGCGGCGTCGGTGCCGCCGGGCTGGTACGTGGCGGCGACACGGAGGTCGTCGGGCTGTTCGAGCTCCTGCGGGAGCAGACTGCGCTGGAGGGTGACGGCGGTCGCGTGCAGGCGGCGCTCGCTCTCCCGCAGGCGCTCGGCGGACTGCACCTGGTCGGTGACGTCGGTGGCGAAGACCAGGACGCCGCCGGTGTCGCCGCCGTCCTTCACCGGAACGGGGCTGCAGGTGATCGTGAAGTAGCCCTGCCGGGTGGCGGTGGCGACCTTGCGGGCCTTCACGGTGCGGGGTTTTCCGCCGCGGAAGACCTGGTCCATGAGGGGGAGCAGGCCGAGTTCCGCCAGTTCCGGCAGCGCCTCGCGGGCGGGCTCGCCGGGGGTGCGGGGGCCGAAGACCTCCGCGTACGCCTCGTTGACGTAGCCGAGGCGGTGGGCGGAACCGTGCGTGACCGCGATGAGGGCGGGCAGCCGCGCCAGCACCTCCCGTACGGGGAGTGCGTCGAGGGTGTGCGCCGGCGCGTCGGCGGGGTCGCCTGCCTGGCCGCGTGCCGCGGGGACCGCTCCGCCGGACGGGGGTTCGGTGCTCGCGGCCGCCGCCTGGGCATTGCGTCGTTGTGTTCCGGGGAGCCGGGCGCTCCAACGCGTGAGGTTCAAACGTCCGATTCCTCGTATTTGTCACTCTTTGCAGGTGCTGACGCACGGATGGTCACGGGGTCCAGTGTGGCCGACCCGCCGCTCCTGGGGAATCGGCGACCGCATCCGCACTGGTCGGTCAGGGCGCGTCGGGCTCGCGGCCGGCGCCAGCCGCCAGCTCGAACTCCGCGCGGGGGTTCTCCAGGGAGCCGAGCGAGATGATCTCCCGCTTGAAGAGTCCGGACAGGATCCATTCGGCCAGGATGCGCGCCTTGCGGTTGAAGGTGGGCATCCGGCTGAGGTGGTACGCGCGGTGCATGAACCAGGCAGGGTAGCCCGTGAGTTTGCGGCCGTAGACCTGTGCCACGCC
Source organism: Streptomyces sp. NPDC058691 (assembly GCF_042714775.1). Taxonomy (NCBI): domain Bacteria; kingdom Bacillati; phylum Actinomycetota; class Actinomycetes; order Kitasatosporales; family Streptomycetaceae; genus Streptomyces; species Streptomyces sp. NPDC058691. The sequence goes on from NZ_JBHXSO010000096.1 coordinate 4,358, forward strand.
CTTGTGGAGGCCGAGGGAGGCGACCGACCCCGCGTAGGCGTGACGGTAGTCGCTCAGGGGGCCGCCGCGCAGGCTCGCGACGATGTTGTCGGCCAGGACGCGGGCCTGGCGCAGAGCGTGCTGGGCGTTGGGGGCGCAGAGCGCGTCCGGGTCGTCGGAGGCGAGGTCCGGCACGGCGGCGGCGTCGCCCGCGGCCCAGACGTTGTCGGTGCCGTCGACCAGCAGCGTGGCGGCGCACCGGACGCGGCCGCGGTCGCCCAGGGGCAGGCCGGTGCGGGACAGGACGGGGTGCGGCTTGACGCCCGCGGTCCACACGATCGTGCGGGCGGGCAGCCGGGAGCCGTCGTCGAGGGCGACCACACGCTTCTCGCAGGACTCCAGCCGGGTGTTCAGCCGGACGTCGATGTTGCGGCCGCGCAGCTCGCGCACCGCGTACGTGCCCATGTCCTCGCCGATCTCGGGGAGGATGCGGCCGGTGGCCTCGACCAGGACCCATTTCAGGTCGTCGGCCTGGATGTTGTGGTAGTAGCGCACGGCGTGGCGGGCCATGTCCTCCAGCTCGGCCAGCGCCTCGACGCCCGCGTAGCCGCCGCCGACGAAGACGAAGGTGAGCGCGGCGTCGCGGACCTCCACGTCCCGGGTGGAGGACGCGATGTCGAGCTGTTCCAGGACGTGGTTGCGCAGCCCGATGGCCTCCTCGACGGTCTTGAAGCCGATGGCGTGCTCGGCGAGGCCGGGGATGGGCAGCGTGCGGGAGACCGAGCCGGGCGCGAGGACGAGGTGGTCGTACGGCATCGGAACGTCGCCGGAACCTTCCTCCTCGGTGGCGAGGGTGGCCAGCGTGGCGATCCGGCGGGCCGGGTCGACGCGCCGGGCCTCCCCGATGACCAGCGCGCAGCGGTCCAGGACACGGCGCAGCGGGACCACGACGTGCCGCGGGGAGATGGAGCCTGCCGCCGCTTCGGGGAGGAAGGGCTGGTAGGTCATGTACGGCTGCGGTTCGACGACGACGATCTCCGCCTCGTCGCGCCCCAGCTTCCGCTGCAGGCGCAGGGCGGTGTACATGCCGACGTATCCGCCGCCGACCACCAGGACGCGCGGGATCCCGGACTCCGGGCCCGCGCCGGACGGCTCCTTGAGTGCTGCCATCGTCCCATGAGGCAATGAGCCCTCGGGGTTTGTCCACAGGGCGTACGGCAATGAATGGCTGAATCCTGTTGAGCGGCAGGTCACGGGCGGGTTCCTGACCGGTGGGAAGTGCGTGCGCGGGGCTCCGGCGGCCCGGGTACTCCGATCGTGGGTAGGTTGCCCCTTCAATCTTGACCTGCCCTCAACTATGTTCGTATCCCGTCGGGGTGTCCCTGTGGCGAGTTGTCGCAGCGGCCCGGCGATCTTGGGGTGGGGAGTCTCCGGGGGGAGACGCGATTTCCGGGGGATACACATATGCATATTCAGGACCCTCATTGGGCTTCCGTGGCTTCGGTGGCGACTGCAGTCGATCCGGCCGGCCACACCGGCGGCGGGGGTGGTGGGGGCGGGGGCCGTACGTCCCCGTTGCGGGTCGACGCGCAGCGGAACCTGGAGCACGTGCTGCGGGCCGCGCGCGAGGTGTTCGGCGAGCTCGGCTACGGCGCGCCCATGGAGGACGTGGCGCGCCGGGCCCGGGTGGGCGTCGGCACGGTCTACCGGCGCTTCCCGAGCAAGGACGTGCTGGTACGCCGGATCGCCGAGGAGGAGACGGCACGGCTGACCGAGCAGGCGCGGGCCGCGCTCGGTCAGGAGGACGAGGCCTGGTCGGCCCTGTCCCGTTTCCTGCGCACGTCCGTCGCCTCGGGCGCGGGACGGCTGCTGCCGCCGCAGGTGCTTCAGGTGCAGCCGGCGGGAGCCTCCGGGACGGCCGAGGAGACGCGGGTGCCGCAGCAGCGCGGCGCGGCGGAGGACGCCGCGTCCGGCTCCGGGGTCACGGCGCTGCTGGAGGTCGTCGGTCAGCTGGTGGACCGCGCGCGTACGGCCGGTGAGCTGCGGGCGGACGTGTCCGTGGCCGACGTGCTGCTGGTGATAGCCACGGCGGCGCCCGCGCTGCCCGACGCCGCGCACCAGGCGGCCGCCTCCGCACGACTGCTGGACATCCTGCTGGAGGGCCTGCGGTCCCGTCCGGGTGCGTGACGCTGCCCCGTCCGGGTGATGGAGTGGGGTCCGGGGTGTGGCAAGTTCCCGGACGAGTGGGTGCGGTGTTTTTTGGGGCATCGG
>NZ_JBHXSO010000096.1:6617-17954 GCF_042714775.1 Streptomyces sp. NPDC058691
GCTCTGCGAGACCGGCGAGTTCGGCCCCTTCGGGACGATGACCGTGGGGGGGGTGCCGCTCGCGGTGCTGGGCTGTTGGGCGGCCGGCGCGGGGTGGTGGCGGCGGCGGGCGGCCGGGGGGGGGCGCGCCCGCGGCCCCGGTGGGTGGGGGGGCGGGGCGCCCCCCCACACCCCCCCCCCCCCACGAGTGGTTCCGATGTTTGACGGGTCATCGGAAGCGACGGTTGTGCCACTCTTACGCCCGTGGATGAAGGAAACGGGGAGCCGGAGCCCGCCCCGGAGGCGGGATCGGACTCCGGCGAGGAGCAGTCCGCCCGCCGCGTGCCGGGCCAGCGGGAGCCGCTGGCCGCCCGTCGTGAGGCCCCCGTTCCGGGCAGCCGGCCGTCGGACGACGAAACGACCGTCGAGACGCCCTCCACCAAGACGCGGCAGGAGAAGGATCCGAACACGGATCCGCCGGACGCCGCCGCGGGTGCGCCGGCGTCCGACGCCGACCTCGTCGCGCGGGTGCGCGGCGGGGACGACAGCGCGTACGAGGAGCTGTACCGGCGCCACGCCGCCGCCGTACGCCGCTACGCGCGCGGCTGCTGCCGCGACACGCACACCGCCGAGGACCTGACCGGCGAGGTCTTCGCCCGCACACTGCAGGCGATCCGCGGCGGCAGCGGTCCGGACTCGGCCGTGCGGGCCTACCTGCTGACCACGGTGCGCCGCGTCGCGGCGACCTGGACGGGCAGCGCCAAACGTGAGCAACTGGTCGACGACTTCGCGGTGTTCGCGGTGTCGGCGGCCGGTTCCGGCACGACGGGCGACACCACCGACCTCGGCGCGGACGTGCGCGCCATGCAGGTGGCCGAGCGCTCCCTGGCCATGCAGGCGTTCCGCACGCTGCCGGAGCGCTGGCAGGCGGTGCTGTGGCACACGGCGGTCGAGGAGGAGTCGCCCAGCCAGGTCGCGCCCCTGCTCGGGCTGACCGCGAACGCGACGGCGGTGCTGGCCCACCGGGCGCGTGAGGGGCTGCGCCAGGCGTATCTGCAGGCCCATGTCTCCGCGTCGCTCACCGCCGAGGGCTCCTGCGCCCAGTACGCCGACCGCCTGGGGGCGCATGCCCGCGGCGGCCTGCGGATGCGGGCCGACCGGGAGCTGCGCAAGCACCTGGAGGAGTGCGCCAAGTGCCGCCTCGCGGCGGCCGAACTGGCGGATGTGAACGCGGCGCTCAAGGGTCTGCTTCCGGTGGCGGTCATCGGGTGGTTCGCCGCCTCGTACGCCGCCAAGGCGGCCGGTGTCGCCGCCGCGGGAGCGGCGGTGGGCGCGGGCGCGGCGGCCGCGGGTGCCGCGGGCGGAGGTTCGGCAGGGGGCGCCGGAGCGGGCGCCGGTGGTGCCGCGGCGGCCGAGGGCGCCAGTGCGCCCCTGAAGATCGCCGTCGTGACGGGCGTGGTCGTCGCCGCGGCCGGGGCGGCCGTCGCGATCGCCCTGTCCGGCAACGACACACCGCCGCGACCGCAGGCGCACCGGAAGCCGGCGGCCGCCCCGGTGGTGCCCCGGCCCTCACCGACCCCCACGCCCTCGAAGGCGTCACCGGCGCCCGCGCCACCGGCCTCGCAGCCGCCGCGCAGGCAGGCATCGCTGCCCACCCCGAAGTCACCGGTCAAGCCGAGCCGCGCCCCCGAGGTGACGCCCACGCCCACCCCGACACCGACGGCGGCACCCGAGCCGGCGCCCACACCCCCGCCCACGCCGGCTCCCAGCCCGACCCCCGAGCCGACCCCGCCGCCGGAGCCCGAGGTCTTCCCGCTCAACCGGCTCGGCTACGGCGGCCCGGGCACGTCGGACCGTCCCGTGATCCGTTTCGGCGACTGGATGTGGCAGCGCTGGGGCCTCGGCATCGGCGGCACCTCCTACGCGGGCGGCGTCACCGTCGGCGCCCCGTCCTCCGTCACGATCGTGCTCAACCGATCCTGCACCGCCTACGACGCGGTCGCCGGTATCGACGACCTCTCCCTGGGCCTCGGCGCCGCGCGTTTCTCCGTCTACGGCGACGGCACGCGGCTGTGGCGCTCCGAGGTCCTCCACGGCGGCGACCCGGGTGTACCCGTCCATGTGCCGATCACGGGCCACAAGACGATCCGCCTGGTCGTCGAACCGCCCCGCCGGCTGCATCTGGCGAACGTCGCCGACTGGGCCGACGCCCGCCTCAGCTGCGGCCGGGCCCTGTCGTCCTAGGGAGCCGGCACCTCGCAGGCGCCGTCGGCGCACGCGGCGGCGTCATCCGCGACGGGGGCGGTGCCCGTCTCCTGCGCGACCTGCTCCAGGACACGCAGGAAGGTGGAGGTCTCCTGGCCGCCCTGGACGGCCCACTTGCCCTCGAAAACGAAGGTGGGGACGGCGTTCACACCGATCGTGCGGGCCTCGTCGATCTCGGCGAGCACCTCCTCGCGTCCCTCGTCGCCGGCGAGGAAAGCGGCCGCCCGGTCGCGGTCGAGCCCGGCCTCCGCGGCGAGCGACGCCAGCGTCTCGCGGTCGCCGACGTCGGCGCCCTCGGCGAAGTGGGCGACGAGCAGGCGGTCCTTGAGCGCGGCCTGGACGGCCGGGCCGTAGACGGTCAGGGCGTGCCAGAGCAGCCGGTGCCCGAGGAGGGTGTTGTTCTCGATGGCGCGGTCGAAGTCGAAGGCCAGGCCCTCGGCGCGGCCGAGCTCCTCCAGCCGGGCGTCCATGGCGGCAGCCTGCGGACCGAAGCGCTCGTTCAGGTAGGCGCGGTGCGGCTCGGGCGTCTCGGCCTTCTCCGGGGAGAGCTGGAACGGCCGGTAGACCACCTCGACCTGCCCGGCCTGCGGGAAGGCGGCGAGCGCACGCTCGAAACGGCGCTTGCCCACATAGCACCAGGGGCAGGCGATGTCGCTGTAGATCTCGACCTTCATGCGCACTCCATCATCGGTTGAAAGCTCAAGGATGCAACGCGCCAGAAGGCCCCGGCAATCCCGCCCGCTACTGGGCCGCGATCGCCTCCGCCATCACGTCGTACGCCCCCGTCGCGCCCAGCTCGTGCCCCCGCGCGCGGGCCGTCTCGTAGGCGGTGCCGCCCAGCGCGGCGCGGGCCGCCGCCTCGGCGGCCCGGATGCCCTCTTCCTCCGGGACCGGGCGCGGCAGCCCGGCCCGCAGACCGTCCGCCGCGCCGTGCAGCAGGGCGGCGCGGGCCGGGTCGCCGAGGGTCAGCAGCACCTCGGCGCCGTACTCGACCACGGCCGCCAGCCGGATCTCCGCGCAGTAGCCGCCGACACCCGCGCGGAGCGCGGTGGCCAGACCGGCCAGGGCGCCGGCCGGATCGCCCTCCGCCGCCAGAACCCGGGCGGAAAGGCTCTCGCGGAGCAGCTCGAAGTCCGGCGGAGGCGTGCCCAGGTTGCCCTCGCCCCGGATCAGCTCGCTCAGCTCCCGGGCGCCCGGCACATCACCGCGCCGCAGCAGGATCTGCGCCAGCAGCGCCCGGATGTACGCGCGGGCGTCCCACACCCCGTACTGCTCGGCCTCCTCCGCCGCCTGGATCAGCAGCTTCTCGGCCCGCTCGTCGTCCCCCGCGCGGTACGCCAGCTCGCCCATACGGGACCGGACGAAGATGCCCTCCACGCGGGCCCCCAGTTCCGAGCCGTACCGCAGCGCCTCGTCGAGATCCGCCTGCGCCGCCGCGTAGTCGCCGTAGGCGAGGGCCATCTCGGCGCCCGCCTCGCACACCTGGGCCCGCATCCAGCGGTCGTCGATCCGCTCGCTGAGCTCCAGCAGCTCCGGCCAGTCCTCGTCGGCCCGGGGCAGGCCGCCCGGCAGGTCGATGGTGATGTGCGTACGGAACATCAGCGCGGCCGCCAGCTCCCAGTCGCCGCCGTACCGGCGGCAGCTCTCGACCATCGCGTCCGCGTGCTCCCGGAGCCTGTCGTGGCGGCCCACGATGTAGTTGGCGAACGGCCACAGGATGCCGGGGAAACGGGCCGAGTGCGGGCTCGGCTCCTCGTAGGCGGCGATGACGCGGGACGCGAGGTCCAGCATCGCCGGCCCCTGGATCTCCTCGCGCGAGACCGTGTCGCTGACGACGAACAGGTGCAGCAGCCGCAGATTCATACGCGGCCAGAAGTCGGGATCGTCGCGGTCCCCGGGGAGATCGGTGAGCTCCATGAGCCGGCCGATCCACGTCGCCGCTTCGTCCCGGTAGTTGCGCAGCCACCAGAACCAGCCCATGTGCAGCGCGAGCGCGATCGCGTCGTCGTACTCCCCCGCCTCGATCGTGTGGTCCAGCGCGGTGCGAATGTTGTCGAGATCGGCCTCCACGCGTGAGGCCCACACCAGCTGGTCAGGACCGCGCATGCCGAGGTCCGCGGCACGGGCGAACTCCAGCCAGTACGCGGTGTGCCGCGCGGCGGTCGCGGCCCGGTCGTCCGGGTCCGCGGCGGCGCGCTCGGCGGCGTACTCGTGGATCGTCTCCAGGAGCCGGTAGCGCACCTCGTCCGCGCCGTGCTCCACCACGATCAGCGACTTGTCGGCCAGCTGCCCGATCAGATCCAGCGCGTCCTCGCCGCACACCGCCTCCGCCGCCTGCAAAGTGCAGCCGCCCGCGAAGACGCTCAGCCGGCGCAGCGCGGTGCGCTCGGCCCCGCTCAGCAGGTCCCAGCTCCAGTCGACGACGGCCCGCAACGTCTGCTGCCGCGGCAGCGCGGTACGGCTGCCGCCGGTCAGCAGGCGGAAGCGGTCGTCGAGCCGGTCGGCGATCTGACGCGGCGACAGCACCCTCAGCCGCGCCGCCGCCAGCTCGATCGCCAGCGGCAGGCCGTCCAGGCGGCGGCAGATCTCGTCCACGGCGTCCGCGTGGTCGCGGGAGGCGTCGAAACCGGGACGCACCGCCGCCGCGCGCTCCACGAACAGCCGGCGCGCGGTCGGCAGCGGCAGGGGCTCCACCGGACGCACCGCCTCACCCGGCAGGCCCAGCGGCTCCCGGCTCGTCGCCAGCACCGTCACCCCCGGGCAGGCGGCCAGCAGTCGGTCGGTCAGCGCGGCGGCGGCGTCGACGACGTGCTCGCAGTTGTCCAGGATCAGCAGGAGGCGGCGCTGCGCGCAGAACTCCAGCAACCGGGCCGTCGGATCGGCCTCGGCGGCGCCGCGCACCTCGCGGGCCGCCGCCAGCACCGCCGTGTCCCGGTGTCCCACGGCGCTGAGCACCGCGTCCGGCACGGCGGCGGGATGGTCCAGCGGAGCGAGCTCGGCCAGCCACACCCCGTCCGGGTAGGCCGCGGCCGCCTCCTCGGCCTGAGCGGCCTCCTGCGACAGCCGGGTCTTGCCCGAGCCGCCCGGGCCCGTCAGGGTCACCAGGCGCCGCCGGCCGTCCACCAGGCTCCTGCGGAGTGCCGCGAGTTCGGTCTGCCGGCCCACGAAGCTGGTCAGCCGGGTCCGCAGATTTCCCGCGCGGGTCGGGGGCGGGGGCGGCGGGGCGGCCGCGGGGGCCGGGGACGGCTCTTGCGCGGTCAGCAACTGCGTGTGCAGCGCCCGCAGTTCGGGGCCGGGATCGGTGCCGAGGCGGTCGGCGAGAGTGCGCCGGGACTCCTCGTACGCCCCCAGAGCGTCCGCCGAGCGGCCCGTCGCGCGCAGCGCCCGGATCCACTGCGCCCGGAACGGCTCGTGCAGCGGGTGCTCCGCCACCAGGCCCCGTACCTGCGGCAGCACCTCAGCCGCGCGGCCCAGCGCCAGGCACGCCTCGATCCGGTGGTACGCGGCGGCCAGCCGCAGCGCCTCCAGCCGGGGCGCGGCCGCGCCCCGGTCCGGCAGATCCGCCAGCGCGGGGCCGCGCCACAGCGCGAGCGCCCGGCCGAGGATGTCCGCGGCGCCCTCGGCGTCGCCGGCGGCCAGGGCGGCGGCGCCCTCGCGGGCCAGGCGCTCGAACACCCCGAGGTCCACGTCGTCCGGGGACCCGATCACCAGGCGGTAGCCGCCCGGACCCGACGCGATGGCCTCCTTGCCGTCCGCGAGGGCGCGGCGCAGGCGCGACACCAGCGCCTGCAGGGCGCCTGCGGCGTCCTGCGGAGGGTCGTCCCCCTCACCGCCCCACACCTCGGCGATCAGCGCCTCCGGCGACACCGGGTGCGGCGCGCGGAGCGCCAGCGCCGCGAGCAGCGCTCGGAGGCGCTTGCCGCTGCCCAGCGGCACGGGCGCACCGCTTGCGCTGCGCGCCTCTGTGACGCCGAGTATCAGGTACCGCACGAGGCCATTCTCTCGATCCGCCCTCACTTTGGCTCCGCCGTTTTCCGGGCTTCCCTCCCCCGCCCTCCCACCCGTGTGCCCTGTGAAGTCAGTGACCCCGGCGCCCGTGGTTCCTGGGCCGGGTGCGGGGCCTCCGGGGCTGCACGTCCTGGACTGGCATATTTACGTGCGTTTCCAGCACCTGCCTATCCCGTCCTGTCCCGGATGCTGCACACAAATATCCCGCAGCGTCCAGAACATCCACCCTCCCCCAGCCTTCGGCCGGGGGTGCCCCCACCACCCCCGCCCCCTCCGTAGTGTTCGCGCCTGATCCCCAGTTGGGGGTGGAAGGCGGCCATGGCACAGGCCGAGGGTTGGTGCGGCGGCACATCAGCCGCCCAGCCGTCACCGCCAACACCGGTGGGGCGGCATCCAGGCAACCGCGGTCACCCGGACTGCCTCCATACCCCCCACTGGGGATCAGGCGCTTGCTACTACGGAGGGGGCGGGGTCGTAGGGGTGGGCGTTCTGGACTGTGGAGCATATTTGGGTGCACAACCCGGAGTGACCAACGCAGAGTGCCCGAGGCACCAAAATGTGCTGTCCAGAATGGCCGGCCCCGGAGGCCCCGACACCGGCACCCACCGAAACGCGCGCCGGGGCGCGTGACTTCACAGGGCTGGGGGCACCCCCGGCCGAAGGTTGGGGGAGGGCGGGCGGGCGGGGGAAAAAACGGGGAACCGCCCCCGGGGGGTGACTTGGGGGGCCGCCGTAGGTTACTTTCCAAGCGCTTGCTTAGAGACCCGCAACCGCGGAGGACCGCATGACGCTCACCCCCGAGGAGCTGCGCGAACGCGCACACGCGCTGCTCGCCTCGTACGATCCCGCGGCGACCGGCCGCCCGGACTTCCTGCGGGCCCGGTTCGACGCCGGGCTGGCGTGGGTGCACTACCCGGAGGGCCTCGGCGGGCTCGGTGCGCCCCGCGCGCTGCAGGCCGTGGTGGACGCGGAGCTGGCGGCCGCCGGGGCGCCGGACAACGAACCGCGCCGCATCGGCATCGGCCTCGGGATGGCGGCCCCGACCGTGCTCCGCTACGGCACCGACGACCAGAAGTCCCGCTTCCTGCGCCCGCTGTGGACCGGCGAGGAGGTCTGGTGCCAGCTGTTCAGCGAGCCCGGTGCCGGATCGGACCTGGCGGGCCTGCGCACCCGGGCGGTCCGCGACGGCGACGACTGGCTGGTGACCGGCCAGAAGGTGTGGACGTCCAACGCGCACAACGCGCGCTGGGCGATCCTGATCGCCCGCACGGACCCGGACCTCCCGAAGCACCAGGGCATCACGTACTTCGTGTGCGACATGACCCATCCCGGCGTCGAGGTCCGGCCGTTGCGCCAGATCACGGGGGAGGCGGAGTTCAACGAGGTCTTCCTGACCGACGTCCGGATCCCGGACGCGCACCGCCTCGGCGCCGTCGGCGACGGCTGGCGCGTGGCGCAGACGACGCTGATGAACGAGCGGGTCGCGATCGGCGGCATGGCGCTGCCCCGCGAGGGCGGCATGATCGGCACCGTCGCCGCGACGTGGCGGGAGCGGCCGGAGCTGAGGACGCCGGATCTACACGACCGCCTGCTGCGGCTCTGGGTGGACGCCGAGGTCACCCGCCTCACCGGCGAACGGCTGCGCCAGCAGCTCGCGGTGGGCGCGCCCGGTCCCGAGGGCTCGGGCATGAAGCTGGCGTTCGCCACGCTCAACCAGCGCGTCAGCGGCCTGGAGGTCGAACTGCTGGGCGAGGACGGGCTGCGGTACGGCGACTGGACGATGACCCGCCCGGAGATCGTCGACTTCTACGGCCGTGACGCCGGCTACCGCTACCTGCGGGCGAAGGGCAACTCGATCGAGGGCGGCACGTCCGAGATCCTGCGCAACATCATCTCCGAGCGGGTCCTGGGCCTGCCCTCCGAGCCCCGTACCGACAAGGACGTTCCCTGGAAGGACCTGCCGCGATGACTTCCGATCTGCTGTACACCGACGTCGAGGACGATCTGCGCTCCGCGGTGCGCGGGCTGCTCACCGACCGGTGCGCGCCCGCGGACGTACTGGCCCACATCGCTGCCGGAGCGCCCCACGACGGGGCGCTGTGGCGCACGCTCGCGCAGGAGGTGGGCCTCGCGGGGCTGCTGGTGCCCGAGAAGCTGGGCGGCCAGGGTGCCTCGGCACGGGAGGCCGCGGTGGTGCTGGAGGAGCTGGGTGGCTTCGTCGCGCCGGTTCCGTTCCTGGGCAGTGCCGTACTGGCGACATCCGCCCTGCTCGCGGCGGGAACGGAGGACGCCGACGCCGTGGCGGCCCGGCTCGCCGAGGGCACCGGGGTGGCGGCGCTCGCCGTGCCACTGCCCACCGCGCCCGACGCGGCCTTCCCGGCGACCGTGCGCGCCGACGCGGAGGGGGTGCTGACCGGCAGGGTGACCAGCGTGGCGGACGGGTCCTCCGCCGGGGTCCTGCTCGTGCCGGCGCTCGGCCCCGGCGGTCCTGAGCTGTACGAGGTGCGCGCGGACGCCGCCGGCGTCGAGGTCTCCGTGCCCGTGCCGCTGGACCTGACCCGGCCCATCGCCGACATCACGTTCACGGGGGCGGCGGGCCGCCGGCTCGCCGGTCCCGGTAGCGCCGCCGGGGCGCTGCGCGCCGCCCTGCTGACCGGGGCGGGCCTGCTGGCGTCGGAGCAGCTGGGCGTGGCCCAGTGGTGCCTGGACGAGACCGTCCGGTATCTGAAGGAGCGGCACCAGTTCGGCCGGGTGGTCGGCTCGTTCCAGGCGCTCAAGCACCGCCTCGCGGATCTGTGGCTGGAGCTCGTGCAGGCCCGTGCCGCGGCCCGCAACGCCGCCGACGCGCTCGCGCGCGGCGACCGGGAGGCGGCGGTCGCCGTCGCCGTGGCGCAGGCGTTCTGCGCGCCCGTGGCGGTACGTGCCGCCGAGGAGTGCATCCAGTTGCACGGCGGCATCGGCATGACGTGGGAGCACCCCGCCCACCTCTACCTCAAGCGCGCCAAGGCCGACGAGATCGCGCTGGGCACGCCCGGCCGCCACCGCGCCGCCCTGGCCACGCTGGTGGACCTGCCTCCCGCCGGCTGACTCCCCCAGGGTCGGCCGGTCGTGACCGCGGAGAACGCGGCGGCGCGGAAGTGCGCGTGCCGCCGCGACCCGGAAGAATGGATGGGCGTGCGAACCGATTCACGGCGCATTGGCGCCCAGGGTCGTGACGCCCGGGGCGTCACGACACACTCCAGTCTGGAGGCTTCGTGATGCGCGCTGTGTCTCTCGATCATTTCGGCGACCCCGATGTCCTCGACGTCACCACCCGGCCCGACCCGTCGAAAAGGGGCGGCGACGCGGTGATAGCCGTCAAGGCCGCATCGGTGAACCCGTCGGACGTGAAGAACGTCGCCGGTCAAATGGAGGGAACGGTCCTCCCCCGCATTCCCGGGCGCAACTTCGCCGGTGTCGTGGTCGAGGGGCCGTCCGACTGGATCGGCGCCGAGGTGTGGGGTACCGGAGGCGACATCGGCTTCCGGCGCGACGGCTCCCACGCGGAGTTGCTCGCCCTCCCCGAGACGGCGCTCGCCCGCAAGCCCGAACGGCTGAGCTTCGAGGAGGCGTCCGCGTCGGGTGTCCACTTCGTCACCGGGTGGCTCGGCACGGTGGTGAAAGCCCAACTGGCCCCGGGGGAAGCCATCGCGGTGTTCGGCGTCTCGGGCGGTGTGGGCGGCGCCGTGGCCCAGATCGCCGATGTGATCGGCGCCCATGTCATCGGCGTGGACCGGGTGCGTCCCGCCGGCCATACGCCCGCCGCTTCGGCGATCGACGAGTTCGTGGCCCTCGACGGCAGTCCGCAGGACATCGCCGCCCTCGTCAAGGAGCGCACCTCCGGCCATGGCGTGAACGTGGTGTTCGACGCCGTCGGCGGGGTCACCACCGCGGCGGCACTCGCCTCGCTCGCCCACGGCGGGCGACTGGTGGTCATCAGCGCGGTCGGCACGCGAACCGTGGAGATCGACCTCGTCGACCTGTACCGCAACGAGACGCTCGTCATCGGCTGCAACAGCGCGGACCTCGATGTCGTCGAGAGCAGCGCACTCCTCAACAGGCTGACGCCGTACTTCGATTCGGGGCAGTTCCGTCCGCTGCCGATCGCCGGGCGCTACAGCCTGGACGATGCCAAGGACGCGTATCGCGCGGTGGCCGGCCACATCAAGGGGGCCGTGGTCATCCAGCCGTGAGGGCCCACCGCCGCGCACCGCCGCCCACCGCCCGTGCCGCTCAGACCGAGCGATTCTCCGCGCTGACCATCCAGGCCTGCTTCTCGAGGTCGTCGATGATCGCGTGCAGGAGGTCGGCGGTCGAGGGGTCCTCGCCGTCGACCAGGTCGTGGAGGGTCCGCAGAGTGTCGGCGGTGGCACGCAGTCGCGTGGTGATGAGATCGACCACGGTGCTCACATTCTGCTCGCCCGCCGGGAATGGGGGGAGAGTGGTGGTCGCGGTCACGGTGTCGGAGCGCCCGTCGGGCGTGGCCTGCAGAGCCCGCATGCGCTCGGCGATGATGTCGGCCGCCTCGCGGGCGTCGTCCACGATCTCGTCCAGCTGGAGATGCAGGTCACGGAAGTTGTGGCCGACCACGTTCCAGTGCGCCTGCTTCCCCTGGAGGTGCAGTTCGATCAGGTCCACCACGATCTGCTGCAGGGCCTGGAAGAACTGGGGCGAGGCCGTGAAACCGGCGATGTCCTCGGTCGTACGACGGGAGGACCCCGCGGCAGGGGAAGCGGGCATGGCGGCTCTCCTTCGGTGGACACTGCGGACCGGGACCTGGCGCAGGAGTCCCGTCGGCGGACGCTGCCAAGCCTATGAAGATCCCTCTCGGCCGCCAGTCGGCCGTGGTTCGGCCCGATCCGCCGACGGCGCGCGTCGCACCAGCTCAGCGCGGGGGTCGCCACCGATACCCGCACACGATCGGGCGCACCCTTCCGGATCACCGGGCGGTGGGGGGGGGGGGGGGCCGGCCCCCGGGGGCCCGGCGGCCCGGGGCACGCCCGCCCCCCCCCCCCCCCCCCCCCCCCCCGCCCGCGCCCCGGCGCC
>NZ_JBHXSO010000096.1:17964-18930 GCF_042714775.1 Streptomyces sp. NPDC058691
CCGCCGACCCCTTATATATCATACTAATTGGGGGCGGGCAGCTTTTTTTTTTTATATGCCCCCGCCGTGGCGGTCCCCCGGGGGGTGGGGCCGGGCCGGCCCGGCACCACGGGTACGCGACGACGCTCTACGCCGCTGCCGCCCCAGGACCCGCCGCCCGGGCTCCCGTCGCCGTGCTCCCCGTCATGTTCCAGGCCTTGACGACGGGACGGCCGTGCTCGACACCGAGCCGGCTGACGGTGCCGGTGTCCAGCGCGAACAGTGCTCCCGCGGAGGGCGGCAGCCCGAGCCGGCGGGCGGTGAGGACGCGCAGTATGTGGCCGTGGGCCACGAGGAGTACATCGCCGGCGGCGGGGTCGCGCAGCATCGGCTCAATGCGCGCGAGTACGCGATCGGCGCGGCGGCCCACGTCCCGGGGACTCTCCCCCGGATGACCGGCGGGCCCGGGAGCCACTCCGTCGGACCACAGGTTCCACGTCGGCCGGTTGCGGTGGATCTCCGCGGTGGTGACGCCCTCGTAACCCCCGTAGTCCCATTCGCGCAGAGCCTGCTCGACCTCGGCGCCGGCCGCCCCGGCCAGCTCCGCCGTGCGCACGGCGCGGCGCAGCGGGCTGGTCAGGACGAGGCCGATGTCGTGAGCGGCGAGCAGGGGGGCGATGCGGGTGGCCTCCTCCTCGCCGTGCGCGGTGAGGGGAAGGTCGGTGTGGCTGGTGTGCTGCCGGGACAGGGTCCATGCGGTTTCGCCGTGGCGGAGCAGGAGCAGGTCGCCCATGATGTTCATCCACTTTCGGCAATCAGGGGGTGGTGCGGTGTCCGGGGTGGGGTGGGTCAGCCGTTGGCGGGGTCGGCCGCGCCGCCACCCCCCACAGTTAGAAACCAGGTCACCAGGCGCCCGCCGGGGGAGAGACCGCGTGGCCCCCCAACAGGTTTAGGCAGCCGGGGAAAAAAAAAAAAAACGGGGTGTCA
>NZ_JBHXSO010000097.1:0-18515 GCF_042714775.1 Streptomyces sp. NPDC058691
GCTTGCGCGGGCGGGGGCCACGGTTCACAGGTCGAGCAGGTGGATACGGCGCCGGGAGGACGGGGAGGTGCCGAGGGTGATGGCCGGGCGGGGGCGGGTGCCGGGGACGGCGCGGTCGAGGCGGACGCGGCCGCCGAGTTCGACCATTCCGTGCGGGGCCGGGGCGGTGAGGAGCTGGGAGCCGCGGCCCTGGGTGATGTTGAGGGCGCGGTCGAGCCGGGCGGTGAGCAGGAGGGCCGCGGAGCCGGAGGCCTCGACCTCGGCGGGGCCGGCGGGGCGGCCGGGGAAGCCGCGGGCCCGGACGCGGCCGGCGGCCTCGTCCTCCCAGGCCCAGGCGTAGAGCCATTCACCGGGGGGCGGCACGGGGAGCGTGTCGACCTCGCGGGGCGAGGCGTACTGGCGCAGGGTGCGGTTCCTGGCCCATTCGGGGCTGGCCTCCACCCAGTTGTACTCGCCGTCGAGCCGTACGCCCAGCACACCGGCCGGGGTGATCAGTTCGGGGGCGTCCAGCAGCCAGGCGGCGGCGAGCGATGCCGACCCCGCGAAGGGGAGCTGCCGGCCCGGGACGCGGATGTCGACGACCCCACGCTCGGGGTCGTTCACGAAGACCGTCTCGGGCAGGCCCGACTGCCGGGCGAAGGTGGCGCGTTCGGCCTCGTTGGCGGTGGTCTCCTCGTCGCGGACGACGGCGACGCGATTGCCGAGGCCGCCGTCGGGGGCACAGAAGACGCGGACTATGTCATATCCGGAGTACATGGCTCAGACCTCGACGGGCGACGGGACGGGAGCCGGGGCGTCGAGCGCGGCGGCCTGAAGTGACGTGACGCGCTCGATCACGAGGATCAGCAGGACGGCCGCGACCGCCATGAGCACCTCGGCGACCACGAGGCCGGCCATGGACTCCGGGGCGACCTTGAAGGTCGTGGTGAGTGCGATGCCGTGCCCCAGCCAGGCCGCCCACCAGAGGCTCACCAGCGTCGTGTCGCGCTTGCGGTCCCACGCCGCGGAACTCGCGCGCCCGATGGCGAGGACGTGCCGCAACGGGACGAAGAGGTTGACCACGGGGACGAACCACGCGCCGATCAGCCGGCCGCCACCGGGCAGCTTCGCCCCGGGGGACAGTTCCAGCGCGTTGCGCCGGCTCCTGGCGAGCCACACCAGGAAGAGCACGGCCGACAGCGTCATCAGCCAGATGAAGATCTGAGTGCCGAGGACCGAGTCCCGCGGCGCCTCGTTCTGCTGGGACACCAGGTGGGGCACGGTGCGTTCCCGGAATTCCAGGGCGCGGAAGACGTCCGCGACGGCGGCCGCGGCTATGGCGGTCTGTGCGGCCCGGGCGAGCAGCCGGGGGGCCTTGCGGGGTGGTGACGTCATGGTCGGGGGAGCCTGCTTCTGAAGTGCGTGCGCGGAGGCAGCGGACACGGGGGCGGAGTGATCATAGGGTCTGATCGCCCTGCGTGCCGACGAGTTGGGGGTCCCGGACCGCACACGGTCCGGGACCCGTCCTGGTCAGGTCCTGGTCAGGGCTATGTCAAAGACCGGCAGTACAGCGCGTCGGGTGTACGGGACGAGCCGACGCGGCCGGTGAAGGCGATGCCGGCCGCGTACTCGCCGTCGGCGCACTGGCCCTTGTAGTTGCCGTAGGCGAAGTCGCCGCCCTTGGCGGAGGCGGGACGGTTGTCGCCGCGGTCGAACCACACCGTGCGGCCGCCCGTGCCGAGGGAGGTGCGGGCGGTGGCGCACAGGACGCTGGAGACGGCGGCGCCGCGCACCGCGTAACCGGTCATGAAGTCGCCCTGCCGGCACTGGTACTTGGTGTATCCCGAGGCCCAGTCGCCGCCGGCCGCGACGTACCGCTCGTCGGTCACGACCTCGTACGCGCCCGAGGCGGCCCAGAGGTCGCCCGCGCCGGTGTCGGTGCACAGCCCGCGGTTGCCGGTGTGGGCCAGGCCCACCAGCCGCTGGCCGTCGGGGCAGGCGGCCTTGCGGGCACCGGAGTCCCAGTCGGGGCGGGCGCGCAGGCGCAGGCTCTGTACGAAGTCGCCGTGGTCGGGGCTGAGCATCGACCAGCGCGGGACGGGGTCGACATGGCCCGTCCTGGCGGGTGCGCCGATCAGCCGGGTCCAGGCGTCGGCGCGCCAGTCGTCGCCGTCGTACAGGCCCATGCGGTGCCCGGCCGCGTCCCAGTGGAGCAGGGCCCAGCCGTTGCCGTGTCGGTTCTCGTGCCGGCCGACGAGCGGCCAGTAGGCGAAGTCGGCGTCGGTCTGGATCAGGAAGTCGGTGAAGTTCGCGAACCAGGCGCGGGTCCTCTCATCGGTCTCGTCCCGGCCCCCGACGCCGAACTCGCTGATCCACAGCGGCGCGGTGAAGTGCTGGTCGGGGGTCGAGGGGACGTAGAAGGCCTGGCGGCGCAGCTCCGCGTACAGGTCGTCGCGGCCGAGGTCGCTGTAACGGGGGTCGTGGGTCTCGCCGATCCCGGTGGCGCCGCTGTGGCGGGGGCCGGTGTAGCCGTAGAAGTGCGCGGAGTAGACCAGCTTCCCCGATCGCACGAGGGTGTGGGAGAGCCGCTGGACGGGCTCCAGCGTGGGGCGGTCGTGGGGGAAGCCGTCGATCGGCAGACCGGTCCAGTTGATGCCCTCGACGATGATCAGCAGGTCGGGGGCGGCCTCCTGGAGGATGCGGTCGCCCAGGTGCTGGGAGGCGGCGAACCAGTCGTGGTCGTCGCCGGCGCCCCAGTTGGGGTCGTCCAGGACCGAGCGACGGACCTCGTTGTACAGGTCGGCGCCGACGACGCGCTTGTTGTCCCGGTAGCGGCGGGCCATGAACAGCCAGTCGTCCTCCCAGGCCGCGGTGGACTGCGACGCGTTCCAGCGTTCGTTGCCGTCCACGCCGCAGCACCAACGGGTCGTGTTGGTGTGGTTGTTGAGGATGACGGCGAAGCCGGCGTCGGTGAGCGCCCCGACGACGGCGTCGTACACCTGGAGCGGCGTCCTGCCGCGCAGTTGCGGATTGGCCGCGACGGAGGCGTCGGTGACGGGGACCGTGTCGTGGACCATCTCGTTGGAGAACGGCAGCCGGATGCTGTTGATCCCCAGTTCGGCGAACCCGGTGAGGATGTCGGCGATCGGGGCGCGGTCCAGGCCCAGCGGCATGCGGCCGGAGTCCTCGCCCGCGTGGTGGTTCGCGGGATCGGCGGCGTCGCCCGAGCCGTTCCAGGTGCCGCTGGCGCCGTGCCAGTTGCCGGACTTGAGCTTGAAGCGGTTGCCGTCGGCGTCGACGATCCAGCGGCCCCGGGTGCTGAGCGGCGCGGTCCACGAGGCGGCGAGCGGGGTGGGTGCGGCGGCCGCGGCCGCCGTCGGTGTCTGCGCGGGGGTCGCCGCCGCGACCGGGGTGAGCAGGCCGAGGAGCGTGGCGAGGGCGGCGGCGACGGCCGCGAGGGGGCTGCGCACGAGTGTCCTTCCCATGGCTACGGCACCACGGTGTAGCCGTTGAGCTGGTCGACCGCCGACTGCGGGGAGCCGAGGTCGTAGCGGTCGACGGCCACGTAGGTGGGCTTCTTGCGGGCGGCGGGCTCGCAGAAGTTCCGGATGCGGTTGAGGAGCTTGCTGTTGTCGGTGGAGGCGGTGCCGGCGATGGTCGCGTCCCGGAAGTGGTTCATGACGAAGAGCGGGTGGAAGCCGGGCTCCTCGCGGGTGAGGGGGACGTTGACCCCGGAGCCGTACCAGCGGCTGTAGCAGGACCAGTCGGAGCCGCCCGCGCCCGAGCCCATCGACCAGTAGTTCTCGACGGTCCACTCCTGCTGGTACATCACGCCGAAGCTGTCGCGGGTCAGGCCCCCCGAGTCGGCGGCGCGGGTCCGGTCGGTGAAGATCATCAGCTGTCTGCCGCGGGCGGCCAGGTCGGCCATCCTGGGCCAGCCGTGCTCGCGTACGCCGTCCTGGTCGGGGCGGTACAGGACGTCCTGGAGGCCGTTAACGCGGGCGAGTTCGCCGCGCAGCACGTCGGCGGAGACGTAGTCCTCCAGGAAGACGGTGGCGAACTGGCCTGGGTGCGCCTTGAGGAAGTCCACGATGCGCTGGACGTCCACCCACAGGGCGACCGGGCGGCTGACCAGGGTGCAGCTGTCGTGGCACAGGATCGCGCCGTCCGGGGTCTGGTGGATGTCCATCATGAAGCCGCGTACGCCGTCGTCGAGTTGCTGCGCGATGCCGCGCGACTGGTTGGGGAAGAAGTTCACGAACGGCGGGGCGAACCCGCCGTCGACGCCGTTGGCGTAGGCGTTGTGCGCGGTCAGGAACGTGACCTGGTCGAGGGTGCGCTGGTCCGCGGGCGGCATCGCGGCCTGGGGGAGCGGCGCGGGCGTCAGGTGCCAGCGGGCGAGGGGGCCGTCGGCGCCGACCTGCGGACGCTCGGGGTACACGCCGCCGGTGGGCGCGGCGCCGAGGGCGAGGCGATCGGCGGTGCCGGGGACGCCCAGGGCGTACGTGCCCGGGTCCGCCGCGGTCACCTGCCACACCGCGGCCGCTCCGCCGCACGCCACGACCGCGGCCTGCGCGCCCGACCGGCCGAGGCAGTGGGTCGCGTCGTCGGTGCTGCGCAGTTCGTGACCGCCGGGCACGGCCACGGCCGTCCACTGCTGGTGGTCCTCGTTGCCCTTGGGGCGGTGCAGCGCCACGGAGCCGCCGCTGTCGGACGCGTTGAGGCCGTTGACGGCGCTCTGCACGTACAGGGGGCCGCCCGGGACGGCGGCGGTGGCGCCGGACGCCCGGGGCAAGGCGGGCACGGAGATCGCCGCCAGGACGGCGGCCACCGCGCAGGCGCGGGTGATGTGGGGGGAGCGGAGACGGTCTCTCCGAGGGTAAGTCATGCGCATGACATACCATCAGGCGCGCCCGCCGGGAAAGCATCCCGGGCAGTGGCATCGGACCGCCCGCCGCACGACGGGGCGGGTTCGTCGGGGAGTCGGTGCGGATTCACCAGGGGGCTGCGCGCGGCGCGCGGCGGCGTCACCTCGTGAGGTCCGGGACGCGGCCCGCGGTGGTCAGGGAAGGGCCGGGCGCGGCCGTCCCGCCCCGGTCAGGGGTCCATGACGGTGCGGCACGAGGGCCTTTCCGGTCGCCCGCCGTGGATGTCGTGATCCACGCCGGGCCGAAAGGCCCTCATCCCTTGCTTGCGAGATCCCGAGGCCGAGGCCGCGGCGCCCGGCCCCGACCCCGACCTCGACCCCGGACGGAACCCCTGGCTAGGCGTCGGCCTCGCGGCTCTCGGGCTGACGCGGCTGGTCGGTGCTCCGTCTGCCGGCCCGGTCGTAGCGGCGCCGGTCCGGGGCGGGGGACAGCGGCGGTGGCTGGGGGGCCATCCAGGCGCCGGCGGCCGACTCCTCGGAGTCGAGCACGTCCTCGCCGTAGAGGGCCTGCAGCCAGTTGGTGTGGTACACCGTGTCGAGGTAGCGCTCGCCGAGGTCGGGTGCGATGGCGACGGCGGTCAGGTCGTCGGGTGCGTCCTGCCGGGCGAACCACTCCATCGCGCCGCTGACCACGGTCCCGGTCGAGCCGCCGAACAGGAAGCCGTTCCTGGCCAGGCGGTGGCAGGTGCGGATCGTGTCGGCCTCCTCGACGAGGACGACCTCGTCGACGAAGGACTCGTCGAGCAGCGGCGGCCGGACACCCATCCCCAGACCGGGGATCATCCGGCGTCCCGGAGGACCGCCGAACGTGACCGAACCGATGCTGTCCAGCGCGACGATGCGCACCGGGCGGTGCCACTCCCGGAACCAGCGCGCGCAGCCCATCAGGGTCCCGGTGGTGCCGGCCCCGACGAAGAGCACGTCCAGTTCGGGGAACTGCCGGGCGATCTGCGGCGCCGTCGTGCGGTAATGGGCCCGCCAGTTGCCCGGATTGGTGTACTGGCTGAGCCAGACGTACCGGTCGTCGGAGGCGCAGAGCGCGCGGACGTAGTCCAGCCGCGCCCCGAGGAAGCCACCGTTGGCGTCCAGCCCGGCGATGACGTGCACCTGGCTGCCCAGCGCCTCCATCAGCAACCGGGTGGAGAGGTTGCAGCGGGAGTCGGTGACGCACAGGAACCGGTAGCCCTTGCTCGCCGCGATCATGCTCAGCGCAACGCCGAGATTCCCGGAGGACGACTCGACCAGGACCGATTCCGGGGTGAGGAGTCCTTCGCGCTCTGCTGTCTCCACCATCTCGATGGCCGCTTTGAGCTTGATCGAGCCGGCGAAGTTGAAACCCTCGCACTTCAGGTACAGCGAGCGCCCGAAGATCGACCGCAGGTCGACGTAGAGATCCTCTTCGTTGAAGGCGTGGGGGGCGGAAATGATGGGCACGACGGCCTCCTCGTCAGCACGTTGATCTGTTCTGTGGGGTGTTGCGTATAGGCCTCCTCACTGGATGAGCCGCCTCATCCGTACCGCCTGAGTTCATGGAAGAAGTCGTCGACGACCGTCAGTTCCCCGGAGCGGACCACCTCGTCGTAGACGAACTTGCCGACCGCGAGGTCGAGCACGCCGAGGCCGAACGGCGAGAAGACGACCGTCCGGTCCGCCGGCACCGCGGCCCGTCCGGTCATGACGTCGTCGAGGGTTCCGTGCAGGAAGTCCCGGTCGCCGGTGAGCTGTTCGGCCAGGTGCGGGGAGGTGTCGGCCTTCAGGCAGTGCTCGACGTCGTCGACGATGTTGAAGGAGTCGAGCACGATCTCCGGCGCGAGGTCGCGCAGCGACACGTGCAGCACCAGGGGGTGGTGCGCGAACCAGGACCGCTCGGACACATGCGGCCGGGCGGCGACGGTGGCGAACACCACCAGGTCGCTGGAGCGGATCAACTGCTCCGCGCTGTCGTACCGGGTGACACGTCCGGGCGCGCCCGACTGCTCCAGGTAGCCCTGGAAGCCCGCCGCGCTGTCGGCGGACAGGTCGTGCACGCCGACCTCGTCGAACGTCCAGCCGGTGCCGGTCAGGAAGGTGTGGAGGTAACGGGCGATCAGCCCGGTGCCGATGAACCCCACCCGCGCCGGGCGGGTCCGGCCCCGGCTGAGCCGGTCGGCGGCGAGGGCCGCCAGCGCGGCCGTCCGGGTGGCGCTGATGATCGAGCTCTCCAGGCAGGCGAACGGGTAGCCGGTGGCGTGGTCGTTGAGGATCAGCACGGCCGACGCCCGGGGAATGCCCGCCGCCACGTTCTCCGGGAAGCTGGAGATCCATTTCAGGCCGTCCACCCGCAGGTCGCCGCCGATCGAGGCGGGCAGCGCGATGATCCGGGAGCTCGGCCGGTCGGGGAAGCGCAGGAAGTACGAGGGCGGGTTCACCGAGTCGCCCGCACTGTGCAACCGGTAGGCGGCGCCGACCAGTTCCGTGACCTCGTTCTCGCGGCCCCGCAGAGCGCGCTGCACCTGGCCGCCGGGGATCACCGCGAACGACGGCACCGCTGCGGGTCCGTGGGGCACGGCCGGTCCCGGCTTCGGGGCGAGGGAGCCGAGGGAGTCGAGGGCGGTCATCCCGAACCCACCTCCACGGTCGGCGCGCAGTCGGCCAGGCGCACCGCGTCGGCCAGGCCGACCAGCACCTCGCGCGGCCCCGCGAAGGCCTCCCTGCTGTGCGCCGTACGGATGTTGTCCACGAGCAGCAGATCGCCGGACTGCCAGGGCTCACGGACGGTGTGGGTCTCGTACACGCCGTTCAGCAGCCGTACGACGTCCTCGCCGACCGGGTCGCCGCCGCCGAAGCGGGTGTTGAACGGCAGGCCGTCGGCGCCGTAGACGTCCACCAGGTACTCGCGCACCTCGGGGTCGAGCGTCCACTCGTTGAGGAACGCGATCTGGTTGAACCAGCAACGCCGCCCGGTGAGCGGGTGCTTGACCACCGCGCTGCGGCGCTGACGGGTGCGGAGCGTGCCGTCGGGCTGCCACTCGAAGGCGATCGCGTTGGCGTGGCAGTAGGCCTCCACCGCGGCGCGGTCGTCGGTGCCGAACGCCTCGGCGACCGTCGCGCCGATCTCGTCGTTGTAGCTCCGGGTGAGCAGCCAGCCCTCGCGTTCGAACCGCCGGACCAGCTCGTCCGGCAGCGCGTCCAGCACGGCGGGGGCGTCGGCCACCGCGGTGGCGCCGCCCTCGTCCGGCGCCTGGAGGCAGGCGAACATCATCAGGCCGGGGAACTCCAGCGCGTAGCTGAGTTCGTGGTGCATGCACATCGGCTGGTTCTGCGGCCATTTCGTCGAGGAGTACACGCCGCCCGGGTGGGACTGCCGGGGTGCGAAGGACTCCCGTTCGGTCATCAGGCCGCCGGAGAGCCGGGCGAACACCGCGCCCGTTCCGGCCGCGTCGCGGAGCCCGAGGCCCCGGACGAGGACCGAGCCGTGCTCGGCGACGACGCCGCGCAGCGCGTCGCGGTGCGCGGCCGCCCAGGCGGCGGCGTCATCGGTGGGACGGGCCTGGAGCAGGGGCGGCGCTGTCGGGCGCAGCTCCAGGTCGAGCAAGGAGGGCGGGGACGGTGAGGTCGACAAGTCGGTCTCCTCTCGGATGCCGGTCATGACGTGGCCGGCAGGGGGACGGCGCGCAGGACGGCGGCCGCGGCCGCCTCGGGACAGGTGCGCAGGAAGTAGTGGCCGCCGCCCGCGATCTCGTGCAGGTCCACGTGCTCGGCCAGCAGGCGCCATTCGGGATAGCGGCGGTGGTGGTCCGCCGTGCGGGGGTCGTCGGTGGCGACGACCACGGTGACCGGCACCGCGAGCCGGGCCGCCGGCGGCTTCTCCAGGGCGTGGGCGAGATAGCGGTGCGCCGAGACGCAGTCGTGGCGGTACGCGGCGGCGACCTGCCCGGCGCGCGCGGCGTCCAGTTCGCCGAGTTCGGGGTGGCCGCCGCTCCCGCTGAGCCCCATGGTGATCTCGGCGTCGCCGCGCCCGGTCAGCTCGGCGACCTCGGCACGGTGGCCGGCGGCGTCACCCAGCAGTTGCGCGGCGAGGAACACCCGGCGGACCTCCACGCCGCGCTCCCCCAGCCGCCGGGCGGTCTCCAGGGCGTAGGCGGCGCCGGAGGAGTGGCCCCACAGCATGACCGGACCCGCGCCGCGCCCGGCGGCCTCCGCGCAGACCTGCTCGACGACCTGCTCGACGACCTGCGTCATCGGCGCGAACGGCTCGCCGTCGGCCGCCGGGTCGTGACCCGGCAGCTCCACCGCGAGGACGGCGGGACCACCGTTCCCCAGGGCCTTGGCCATCGGCTGGAAGTCGACCGCGTTGCCCCCCGCGTACGGGAAGCAGACCAGCACACCGGCGTGCGCCGGGTCGCCCGGATTCAGCTGCTGCAACAGGCCGGAGCGCCGGGCCGAGCCGCCGGTGGCCCCGGCGCCCAGGAGCCCGGCCAGGTCGGCGAGCACGGGATGGCGGGTGACGTCCTTCAGCGAGACGGCGCGGTCCAGCAGGATCGCCATGCGCACCGCGGCCAGGGAGGTGCCGCCGCGCTCGAAGAAGTCGTCGCGCCGGTCGACGCGGTCCTCGGGGATGCCGAGCACCTGCGCCCAGGCCGCCGCCAGCCGCCGTTCGGCCGGGGTGCGGGGCGCCTGGCGCTCGTCCTCGGCGACGCCCAGTTCCCCGGCGAGCGCGGTCAGCGCCTTCCGGTCGATCTTGCTGTTGGCCGTCAGCGGCAGGACCTCACGCCAGTGGAAGGCGGAAGGGATCATGTACGCGGGCAGGGACCTGCCCATCCGCTCCCGCAGGGTGGCGGCCTCGACCGGCTGCGGGCCGCAGTGGAAGGCCACGAGCCGGGCGCCGCCGTCCGCCCCGTCCACGACCACCACCGCGCCGTCGCGGACGCCGTCCACCCGGACCAGGGCGTTCTCGATCTCGCCGATCTCGATTCGGAAGCCGCGCACCTTCACCTGGCTGTCCTGGCGTCCCAGGAACTCCAGCGTGCCGCCCGGGTGCCAGCGGCCGTGGTCGCCCGACCGGTAGAGCCGGCGGCCCGGGTGGTGCGGGTCCTCCCCGAACGCCTGCCGGGTGCGCTCGGGGTCGTTGACGTAGCCGCGGCCCACGCAGACCCCGGAGAAGACGATCATGCCGGGTGCGCCGAGCGGCACGGGGGACAGGTGCTCGTCGACGACGTACACGCCCACGTTGCGCACGGGCGGGCCGAGCGGCACCCAGTCGGTGTCCGGCGGCCGGTGCATGACCGCGTGGTTGGTGTCGTCCGAGGTCTCCGTCAGGCCGTACGCGTTGACCAGCGGGATCCCGGGCCGGGCCGCGAACCAGCGCTGCGTCAGCTCCTTCTTCAGGGCCTCGCCGGTGACCGACACGCAGCGCAGGTCCGGCAGGTCGCGCGGCCGGCGTTCGAGGGCGGACAGCACGACCTCCAGGTACGACGGCACGACCTGGAGCACCGCGACCCGGCCCTCGGCGATCCGGTCCAGGAACCGGTCCGCGTCCAGGATCACGTCCTGCTCGACGATCAGGGTGCGGCCGCCGGTCAGCAGCGCGGAGACCAGTTGCCACAGGGAGATGTCGAAGCACTGCGGCGCGGTCTGCGCGACCACCTGCCCCTCGGTGATCCCCAGGTCCTCGATCTTGGCGAGCAGGTGGTTCAGGAAGCCCGCGTGCTCGCACATCGCGCCCTTGGGCTCCCCGGTGGAGCCGGAGGTGAAGTAGATGTACGCGAGCTGGTCCGGCCCGACGGGGATGCCGAGGTCGCCGCCCGCGTGGTCCTCCTCGTACGCGGTGCCGACCAGCATCTTGCGGACCCCGGGCAGGGCGGGCAGCGCCTGGTCGAGCGTGGCGGTGCTCCCGGGCTCGGTCACCACGAGCGCGCAGCCCGCGCGGGAGAGCACGGCCGCGATGCGGTCGGCGGGGAAGTGGGGCTCGACGGGGAGGTAGACGCCGCCGGTCTTGAGGACCGCGAGGACGGTGGCCATCCAGTCCAGGTTCCGTGCCGTCACCACCGCCACGACGCCCTCGTGGCGCAGACCGCGCGCCAGCAGGGCCCGGCCCAGCCGGTTGGCCCGGGCGTTGAGCTCACGGTAGGTCCACTGCCGGTCGCCGTGGACGGCGGCGACCGCGTCCGGGTGCGTGCGGACCCGCTCCTCGAACAGCTCGTGGAAGGGGCGGTGGGGCAGTTCCCGGTGCGGCCCGGCCATCTCCTCCAGTTGCAGGCGGAGTTCGGCGGGGGAGAGCAGACTCTGCCGGCCGTGCTCGGCTGCGGGCCCGTCGGCCATCAGCCGCAGCGCGGCCAGGTGGTAGCCGGCGATCCGGGCGGCGCTGTCCGCGTCCAGCACATCGGTGCGGTAGCGCAGCCGCAGCCCGCGCGGCGTGCCCTGCCCGGTGACACCGACCCGCAGCACGACGGTCTCGGTGGCGGCGGTCCCGGTACCGTCGCCGGTGGGGTCGAGGACGGTCTCGAACACGGTCCGGGGGAGCCCGAGTTCACGCTGCAGGGCGTCGAGGGGCACGTCCTGGTGCGTCGACAGGGCGGACGTGGCGCGGTGGGCGTCCTGGACCAGCGCCCGCCAGGTCGCGGGCCCGGTGGTCAGCCGGCAGGGCAGCGGCGGGGCGCCCTCGGCGACGACGTAGCCCGTGGTCACGTCCGGCTCGCCCGACAGCGCGGCCAGCACCTTGGCGTGTGCGGCCAGCAGCAACGTGGGGAAGGGCACGCCCAGTTCGCCGGTGAGCCGATCCAGGGCGGCGACGAGGTCGGCGGGGACGGCCTCTTCGTGCTCGCCCAGGCCGGGCGACGGGGCCGCGGCCCAGCGCGGGATCGCGGTGAAGCCGCCGGCTGTGAGCACACCGCGCCAGAACTCCCGGCCGGTGTCCGCTGCTGTGTTCATCGGAGCGTTCCTCCACTCACCGCTGACGCGGCGCTACTCTCGGCCGGTCAGGGTGCTGCCGCAGGCGGGCACGCCGCCCTGCGCGGCGGTCCGCGGGGCGGGGGCGCCTTCCGGCATCTCCCGCGCGGGGTTTCCGCCCCAGCGGGCGTGCGGGGGCATTTCCTCGCCCTTCATGAGGAAGGTGTCGGGGGCGAGTTCGGCCCCGTCGTGCATCGTCACGCCGTAGTGGACCAGGGCGCCGACGCCGAGCGTGCAGCCGGCGCCCAGGGTGCTGCGGTCGGACTTGAAGGTGCCGTCCTCCTGGGAGTGGCACTGGATGACGGTGCCCTCGTTGAGGGTGCAGTCGTCGCCGATGGCGGTCAGGGAGCGCTCGGGCAGGAAGCAGCCGTCGTCGAAGACCCGCTTGCCGATGCGCACGCCCATCAGCCGCCACATCACGCTCTTGAGGGGTGTGCCGTTGAAGAACATGACGAACAGCGACGCCGCGGTGACCTTCCAGTAGCGCTCGTGCCGCCAGAAGGCCCGGTCGTAGATCGAGCAGTAGAGCGGCTGCAGCCCCCGGAAGCCGGTGGCCGCGCGCTCGGCGAGGACGAGGTAGCCGGCGGTGAAAGCCAGCGTCACCACGTTGGCCGCGGCGACCACCGCGACGCCGTAGGCGGGGTACAGGTCGTACAGGTCGGCGGCGAATGACGCGATCAGGGCGACGCCGAAGAAGAACAGCCACCGCATCAGCAGGTGCAGGCCCATGGTGACGGCGTTGTGCCGGTTCTTCGCGGTCAGGCGGGCGCGGAACTCCCCGCCGCTCTTGAGGTCGTCGAAGCGGCTGTCGCGCAGGACCGTGCGCGGGATCTCGAAGCTCGGGGAGCCCAGCAGCCCGGTGTTCTCCCGGACCTCGCCGTCCAGCGGGACCATGACCTTCGTGGCGAGCAGGCAGTTCTCGCCCGTCCTGCCACCCGCGGGGTAGGCGATGTGGTTGCCGAGGAAGTTGTGGGCGCCGATGGACACCCGCGTCACGCGGAAGGACGTGCCGGAGTACTCGGCGTTCATGATCGACAGCCCGTCGGCGACCATCGTGCCGCTGCCGACGGAACTCAGGTACGGGTTCTCGTGCTTGACCTCGGTGCCGAAGTTGGAACCGGTCTGCTCGACCTTCGACAGGTCGTACCCGAGGTGGCGCAGGTAGTGGACGATGGCCGAGCTGTCGCCGAACAGCGTCCGGTAGAACCGCCGGTTGGTGATCAGACCGATGGCCCGGTGGGCCCCGTAGCGGAAGCCGTAGAGGGAGTACACGGCGTCCGGCCGGACCAGCAGGTTCAGCAGCCGCGGCAGGGTGACCACGAGGAGCAGGCCGAGCAGCAGGGCGCCGAAGAAGAACACCAGGGAGGCGGCCAGCGCGTCGGCGTAGAACACCCACGAGCTCAGCGCCACCGGCCCCGGGTCGAGCAGCGTGGCGAACTGCGGGACCACGGCCACCAGCAGGGCCACGCCGCCGACGGCGGCGGGCACGTACAGCATCACGGCCATCAGCAGCTGGTACAGGCTGTACAGGGTCTTGCGCGCCCCGCCGCAGGCCGCGGCCGGGACCGTCATGAAGTCCGCACCGGCCCCGGGCTGCGCCGGCGAGCCGTGCCAGCGCTCGCCGTCCGGCACCGACTGGCCGCGGTGCAGGGAGGAGGCGTGCGCGAGCTGGGCGCCGTCGCCCATGGAGACGCCGATGTCGAGCACCGTGACCTCGCCGACGAAGACGTGCTTCCCGAGGGTGACCGGGCCGGTCTGGATCACCCCGGCGTGCGCCCGGTAGCAGCTCAGGTAGGAGTCCTTGCGGATGACCGTGCCGTCGCCGATGGTCAGCAGGTCGGTGCAGACGGGCAGATGCCGCGACAGGACGGTGACGCCGCGGCCGATCCGCGCCCCGAGGGCCCGCAGATAGAGGGAGTAGAGCGGCGAGCCCACGAACAGGACCAGCGGATTGATGCGGATGAGCGTCTTGACGCACCAGAAGCGGAAGTACGCCAGGCTCCAGATACGGATCTGCCGCGGCTTCCAGCGGCCCATGATCAGCCACTTGCCGAGGACGGGCAGGACGCACAGCGACAGGAAGGCGCCGCCGCCGAAGGCCACCGAGCGTATGTAGGTGTCCAGCAGGCCGTGCCCGGCGGCCGTCCACTCCGCGCCGGTGGTCGCGATCAGCGCCACCACGTAGGCGTAGCCGAGGAAGAACAGCACCTGAAGGGTCCCGCAGAGCACATGGTGCGGGGTGCCGACGGGCTCGGGCAGGGCCGGGGGCGCCGCCGCCAGGGCCGGGGACTCGGCGCGGGCGGGCGTGGACGGCCCGGCCGTCTCCGCGAGGGCGGCCGCGAGGCTGCGCACCGTGGGGTACCGGTAGATCTCCCGCATCGAGACGGCGGGCAGGTCGGCGTGTTTCCTGACCCGCGCGCAGAAGTGCGCCATCACCAAGGAGTCGGCGCCCAGTTCCTCGAAGAAGTGGCCGTCGGCCGGTACCCGGTCGGTGCCCAGCAGGCCGGCCAGCATTTCGGCGAGGATCGCCTCGGTGCCGGCCGCCGGTCCGGTGGTCTCGCGCCGGGTGGTTTCGCGCCGGCTGGTTTCACGTTGGGTGGTTGAAGATTCACCCGTATTGTGCGCCAGGAGTTCGACGGAGTCGTCCACGATCTGAGCTCCTTGAGGAGGTTTCGCCCCGCCGGCCGTCGGCGCCGCCGACCGCCGGTGTCCTCGCGCCCCGGTAAAGGCCGGGGCAAAATTTCCTAAATACATCGGTTAATGAGCTCTTCTCAAGCCATACAACCATATGTCGCTCCTCGTAGTCTCCGCTGATCTTTCCCGGGCTGCCACTCGAACTTGATCGTCGTGGCCCGTGCCGGATTTCGTCGCGCAGGTCCGCAGTCAAACCGGGGGCGGCAACCGATACCGTTCCCGGCGGCGCCGAAGGCCACGGATTCACGATGTGCGAGCAGGCGGGAGGGTGCGCGGAACTCGGTCACTCAGCGTGTTCTTGCCGGGTCCGGTTGTGAGTCGGGGAACACCGGGAGCTGATGTGCCGTCACACTTCGTGTCAGCGGCATTCGTAGGTGAACGCGGCCGTCGCCGAACGGCTGCCGGGCGCGCTCAGCCGCAGTTCGGCCCGCGCGTCGTAGGTGCCGCGCCCGTGAAAGGTCCACAGCAGATGCAGCCGGGTCGTGTCGCGGCCGCGCGGCACCTTCTCGTAGAGCGTGTCCGACGACGTTCCGTCATTGCGGAGCCAACGGTAAGTGATCGTTCCGGCGCGGCCGTTGGTGCGGACGGTGGCGACCACGTCCACCCGGCTGTCGCAGGACGGTGCCGAGGGCACCGCGGTCACGGTCACCTCCCGGACCGAGAGCCCCGGCCCGAAGCGCTGCCACGCCAGGTATGCCAGTACGGCGAGCAGGACGACGCCCGCCAGGACGTACCGGCGCGGCCGGCGACGCCTGCGCGCGGTCCCGTCGCCGGGCACCGCGGGCGGGCGCAGGGTGCCGTGCCACACCTCCACCGCGACGCTCGCGCGTGCGGCGGCCGCCGGGGTCACGCCGGGGCCGAAGCGCATGACCTCGCCGTCCACCCGGTCAGGGAGGGTGAGGGCCGGCTCCACGCGGGTCGCGGCGCGCGACGGCCCGGCGGGCACGGCCTCGCGCACCGTGGGCGTCGCGGCGGGGGCCCAGTGCTCCGAGAGGACGGTCGCGCTGTAGTCCGTGTCGGGCTCCGGGCGCTCGTCGGCGGGCGGGACGGCGTCCTCGGCGGGCGGCACGGCGTCCTGCGGTTCCCGCCCCAGCGGCCACGTGCGCTTCGTGTCCTCCGGCGTGAGGTCGCGCGGCTCGCTCAAGAGATCACCACGCACTGCCGCGAGCTGGAGTGGATCTGCTGCGTGGACTGCCCGTTGCCGGCCGCCGGGGAGGTCGACGCGACGGCCCCGAACCAGCAGCCCGACGTGCGCGGGAACGAGTGCGGTGCCGGGATCGTGTACGAGGTCTGCCCGCTCAGGTCGACGACCGACGTGCCGTCCTGCGTACCGAGGCCGTCCTTGGCGGTGCCCTGGTACCAGGTGACGGTCAGGGTCACCGGTCGTGCGTCGCTCGTCGTGACCCGAACGCTCGCCGACACGTCGAACGTCCCCGTCTGGGACAGCGAGGCGACGGACACCGATGCGACCGTCACCGGCGGCGTGGGCGACGCGGATGTCGGCGGCGGGGTGCTCGTCGGCGGCGCGGGCGGAGTCGTGGTGGCCGTTCCGCCGGTGGGCGCCGTGGTCGTACCGCCGGACGTCGGCGGCGCGGTCGTGGTGGCACCCGCCGTGGCGGACGTGCTCGCGGAGGCCGAGGCCGACGCGGAAGCCGATGCCGATGCCGAAGAGCTCGCGGACGGGCTGCCGGACGGGGCGACCGTGCCGCCGGGCGCGCCCGAGCCGTCGTCCGGGGTGGCGGTGGTGGTCGTCCCCGTCCAGTTGGCGGTGGTCTGCCGGGGGGCCTCGCCCGAGGCCACCGCGGCGAAGGTCAGCAGGCCCGCCAGGGCGAGGCCCCCGACGGCCGCCAGGAGTCCCTGCCGGCCGAGCCGCCGGCCGCCCTGCCCGATGACGGTGGTGGCGAACGCGGTCTGCGAACCCTGTGCCCTCGCCGAGGGGAACAGCAGTGGCAGCAGCGCCGCCAGGGCGGCCAGCCTGCGTTGACCCCGTTCCTCCCAGTCCGGCCCGTACGCGGCCCCCGCGATGCTCTCCAACTCCGCGACGAAGGCCGCGGCGTTCGCGGGCCGGTCCGCCGGGTCCTTGGCCATCCCGCGGCGCAGCAGGGGCCGTAACCCCTCCGGTGCGCCGTCCTCGGGCACCGGGCCCTCGATGTGCTGCACGGCCAACTCGGCGAAGTTCTGGCCCTGGAAGGGCCTGGTGCCGGTCAGGCACTCGTAGAAGGTCGCCGTCGCGGCGTAGACGTCGGTGGCGGGCGAGGCGGACAGCCCGGTCCACTGCTCCGGTGCCATGTAGGCGGGCGTGCCGGCCACGTCCGGGGTCTCGCCGCTGCGCGCGGCGATGCCGAAGTCGACCAGCTTGGACGAGCCGTCCGCCGCGACGAGCACGTTCTCCGGTTTGTAGTCGCGGTGCACGACGCCCGTGCGGTGCGCGGCGGCCAGCCCCAGCAGCGAGCCCTTCAGGACCACCAGGGCCGCCTCCGGCCCCGTCGCGCCCTCCTGCCGCAACAGCGCGCGCAGCGCGATGCCGTCGACGAGTTCCATGACGATGGCCGCGCCGTGCGGGCTCTCGACGTACTCGTACAGGCTCACCACGAACGGGGTGTCGAGGCCGCCGAGGAGCCGCGCCTCGGCGCGGAATTCGCTCAAGAACCCGGTGTCGGCCCGGAGTTCGTCGCTGAGGTACTTGATCGCCACCGGAGTCGACGTGGCGTCGTGCAGGGCCAGGACGACACGGCCGCTGCCGCCCGAACCCAGTTCCGCGGACTCCGTGTAGCCCGGAGCGTTCCAGCCGCTCATGCCCTCGCCCCCCTCAGCGTCGCACGGTACCCCCGCCCGTACGCGCTGTCCCCCACACAGACACATTTCCGCCGCCACCGGTTCCCGGCGCCCGGCCGCTGAACGCGGCGAGCCCACGGTCCGTAGTACGGGGCGATCCGCGTACCGAACTCCGAACCGGCAAAGGGGAGGCGCCCGGCATGGCCCCATCGCGCCACGTGCTCAGAACCGTCGTCGCGGGGACCGCCGCGCTGCTCCCGTTGCTGGCGTCCGCGGGACCCGCCGCCGCGCACGGTGCGCCCGTCGACCCCGTCAGCCGGGCCGCGGCCTGCGCGGCCGGCAGCGGGCGGTTCACCGGCACGCCCGCCTGCCGCGCCGCGGCGGCGGCCAACGGGGGCGGCGCCGCCTTCGCCGACTGGGACAACCTGCGCGTCGCCGGTGTCGGGGGCCGGGACCGACAGGTCATCCCGGACGGCAAGTTGTGCAGCGGCGGGCTGCCCGCCTACCGGGGCCTGGACCTCGCACGTGGCGACTGGCCGGCCACGCGGCTCACCCCCGGCGCCCCCTTCACGATGCGGTACGGCACGACCATCCCTCACCAGGGCACCTTCCGGCTCTACTTGACGAAGCAGGGCTACGACCCGACCCGCCCGCTCACCTGGTCCGAGGTGGCCTCCAGCCCCTTCCTGACCGCCACCGACCCGGCGATCCAGGGGGGTGCCTACCGGATCAGCGGGCGGCTGCCCGCGGACCGCACGGGGCGCCACGTCCTCTTCACGATCTGGCAGAACTCCTCGACACCGGACACGTATTACTCCTGCTCCGACGTGGTGTTCCCGGCCGCGGGGAAGCCGGCCGGCGGGACGCCCGCGAAGCCGAAGCCGAAGCCCGCCGTGTCCGTGAAGCCGTCGCCGCGGGCCACCCGCGCGAGCGCCCCCGCCGAGCGGCGGGTCACCGCCACACCCGGTGCGCACTCCGCCGTTCCGTCCCCCGCGTCGCCGTCCGCCGCCCCGGCGGTCGGGTCCCCCGACGCGCAGCCCGTCGCCGCCCAGGGCTCCGGCGCCGGCTCAGGTCCCACCGCCCTCGCCATCGGGAGTGCCGCCGGCCTCGCGGCCACCGGCGTGCTGGCCCTCGCCCTGCGCCGCCGCCGTTCCCCGGGCACCCGCCGGGGCTGAGCCTCCCGTCGTCCGGGCCGGGCCTGGTGACGGCGCTG
>NZ_JBHXSO010000098.1:0-18211 GCF_042714775.1 Streptomyces sp. NPDC058691
TGGCTTTCTACTCGTAACGGGGTTGTGCCCGTTAGTGTTGTCGTGGTCCGGGGCACATCCCGTTTCCGTTTCCGGCGGATCTCCCGCGGGTCCCCGCGACCGGGTCGCACCGGTCGCACCGGTCGGCCCGGATCACATCCGGACCTGGACCGCCTTGACCGCCTTGTCGTGCATGCCGCGGGTGTCGCGGTCCCAGACCACCGCCGGGATCACCAGCAGGAGAAGGAAGGTGCGCAGCACCGCCGCGCCGAGGCCGAGCCGCCCGCCGTCCTCCCGGACCACCCGCAGCCCGAGCAGCCGCTTGCCCGGGGTGGTGCCGATGGTGCCCAGCAGCAGCACGCTCATGACGCCGAAGACGGCGGTCGTCCACGGATTGGCCGCGGCCGCGTCACGGTGCGCGATCAAGCCGTATGCGATCAGCGCGCACAGGCCCCAGTCGATGAAGAGCGCCGCGATGCGCCGCCCGACCGGGGCGATCGAACCGGGGCCCTCCTCCGGCAGGCCGAGGCGCTTGCCGCGGTAGCCGAAGTCGACGCCCATCCGCTCCGCGGCCGCCTTCGGGCCCTCGATCCACGATCCGATGACATCCCTGTTGTCCACGCGTCCACGGTACGCGGTCGTGCCGCGCCCCCCGCGCGCGACCCGTCGCCCACCCGGCGGCTCGGTTAACCTGCAAGAAACAAATGGGTCACGACGGGGAAATGCCCGATCTCTATCGTCACCCTCAACGTGCGCCACCGCACTGGTCGCACCCATGAGCTGCAATCCGGCCTCCCGGGCCGGGCCAAGGAGGAGTTGGATGTCGTTCCAAAACGCCGACGAGGTGAAGAAGTTCATCTCGGACAACGACGTCAAGTTCGTGGACGTCCGGTTCTGCGACCTGCCCGGTGTGATGCAGCACTTCACGGTCCCGGTCGAGTCCTTCGACCCGGACGAGCAGCTGATGTTCGACGGCTCCTCGATCCGCGGCTTCCAGGCCATCCACGAGTCCGACATGGCGCTGATCGCGGACCTGTCCACGGCCAAGCTGGACCCGTTCCGCAAGGACTCCACGCTCAACGTCAACTTCTTCATCCACGACCCGATCACCGGCGAGCAGTACAGCCGTGACCCGCGGAACGTGGCGAAGAAGGCCGAGGCCTACCTCGCCTCCTCCGGCATCGCCGACACCGCGTACTTCGGCCCCGAGGCCGAGTTCTACGTCTTCGACAGCGCCCGCTTCCAGACCAGCGCGAACCAGTCCTTCTACCACATCGACTCCGAGGCCGGCGCCTGGAACAGCGGTGCGGAGCAGGACAACCGCGGCTACAAGGTCAAGTACAAGGGCGGCTACTTCCCGGTCCCGCCGGTCGACCACTTCGCCGATCTGCGTGCCGAGATCACCCTCGAGCTGATCAAGTCCGGCCTGCAGGTCGAGCGCCAGCACCACGAGGTGGGCACCGCCGGCCAGGCCGAGATCAACTACAAGTTCAACACGCTGCTCGCCGCGGCCGACGACCTGATGCTCTTCAAGTACATCGTGAAGAACGTCGCCTGGCGCGCCGGCAAGACCGCGACCTTCATGCCCAAGCCGATCTTCGGCGACAACGGCTCCGGCATGCACGTCCACCAGTCCCTGTGGGCCGGCGGCGACCCGCTCTTCTACGACGAGCAGGGCTACGCGGGCCTGTCGGACACCGCCCGCTACTACATCGGCGGCATCCTCAAGCACGCCCCGGCGCTGCTGGCGTTCACCAACCCCACGGTGAACTCCTACCACCGCCTGGTCCCCGGCTTCGAGGCCCCGGTCAACCTGGTCTACTCGCAGCGCAACCGCTCCGCGGCGATCCGCATCCCGATCACGGGTGCCAACCCCAAGGCCAAGCGCATCGAGTTCCGGGCCCCGGACTCCTCCGGCAACCCGTACCTGGCCTTCTCCTCGCTGCTGCTCGCCGGCCTCGACGGCATCAAGAACAAGATCGAGCCGGCCGAGCCCGTCGACAAGGACCTCTACGAGCTCGCCCCCGAGGAGCACGCGGGCGTGCCCCAGGTCCCGACCTCGCTGTCGGCGGTCCTGGAGTCCCTCGAGGCCGACCACGAGTTCCTCCTCCAGGGCGGGGTCTTCACCCCGGACCTGATCGAGACCTGGATCGACTACAAGCGGACCAACGAGATCGCGCCGATCGCGCTGCGCCCGCACCCGCACGAGTTCGAGCTCTACTTCGACGTCTGAGGGGGCCGCGGGTCATCGCACCCGCGCAGCCTCTTCGGGGCCGTTCCGGGGCCGTCGTTCGCGTCCTTCCTCACGGAAGGGACGCGAGCGGCGGCCCCGCTCGTTCGTGCTCGGCGTGCGGGCCGGAGGTCAGCCCATGGGCGGGGCGTAGAGGAACTTCGCGGGGTAGGCGGGGCTTCCGGGCTGGTCCAGCGTGACGTAGATCGCGAAGCCCTTCGCGTAACCGGACTGCTCCAGTCGGAAGCCCAGCGGGGCGTCGAAGTGCTCGCCCGGTTGCAGGGTCATGGCGAAGAAGTCGGCCGCGCCGCCTTCGCCGGGGAGCCAGTCGACCTGCTTCATGGTCCTGCCGTTGTCGTACCGCTTGATGGTGACGTGGACCTTGCCCTCCAGCGGAAGGGGCCGGGTCCCCTCGTTCCTGATCTCGACCGCGACGTAGACGCGGTTCGAGCCGGCGGGAGCCTCCAGCCCGTCCGGGGTTTCGAGCGTCTGCACGTCGTTGACCGTGATGTAGGCGCCGTTCGGCATGGGGTAGCGCTCGGTGGGCTTGATGAAGAACGTCGGGTGGGGCGAGGGGGCCCCTGCCGGTGCGCGGTCGGCGGAAGGCGCGGAGGACGGCGGGGCGGTCACCCGGGTGGACGGCGTGACCGCACCCGACGGGTCGTCAGCCGCCTGCCCGCTGCCCGCGCCCCCGGAGGGAGCGGCGGCGCCCGAGGCGGGTGCCGAGGGCGCCGACGCGGTGGGCTCGCCCGTGGGACCGGCCGCCGCCAGGTCGTCCTTGCCGTCGCAGGCCGTGACGAGAAGAACCAGGGCCGCGGCGCTGACCGCGACGGCGAGACGGTTGCGGTGACGGGTGACTCTGCGGTTCGCGATGTACACGGTAGGACCCCCCAGTTGCCGTCCCCGGACCCCCCGGGACAAAGGCAAGGACGTGCCCTTCGGCAGCGCGAGTTGCGGCCGGCCGGTGCCAGCCGGGTCCGGGAACCGTCACCGGGCTGTCACCGCCCGCGACGCGGCCGCGCACAGCCATTGGAGGAAGCGTGGCGTGGCACATTGATCGGCCGGGGCCGGTGACCTTGACTCCCTGCATGTGGTGACCAACAGTTCTCCCCGCACGTCCCAGCCGCTCGGTGCGGCGCTGGACGGTGCGCCCATGTCGCGGCTGCACATGAGGTTCTGGTTGCTGGCGGGGCTCGGGATCCTGCTGGACGGGTTCGACTTCTTCATCATCGGGGTGGCGAACCCGCTGATCGCGAAGGACTTCGGGGGGAGCGCCGCGGAGCGCGGGCTGCTGTCGGCGGCGGCGATCGTGGGAGCGGTGTTCGGCGCGGCGGCGCTGGGGCCGCTGGGTGACCGGATCGGGCGAAGCCGGATCTTCAAGGTCGACCTGTGGCTGTTCGTGGTGTTCTCGGTGGCGTGCGCCTGCGCGTGGGACATCTGGTCGCTGATCGTGTTCCGGCTGCTGCTGGGCGTCGCGGTGGGGCTCGACTACCCGATCGCGGCGAGCTACGTGGCCGAGATCCTTCCCGCGCGCAACCGCGGGCGCTGGCTGGTGAGCGCGTTCAGCCTCCAGGCGGCGGGGATCGTGCTGGGGGCCGTGACGGGAGTGGTGATCCTGCTGGCGCTGCCGGAGACCGGGTCGTGGCGGATCATGCTGGGCTTCGGGGTGGTGCCGGCGCTGCTGATCATCTGGCTGCGGCGGAACGTACCGGAGAGTCCGCGCTGGCTGGCGCAGAACGGGCGGGAGGCGGAAGCCTGCGCGATCACACAGGCGATGACCGGGCGGGACTGCCATGTGACGGAGGCGGACCGGGAGCGCGGTGAGTCCCCGCCGGAGGGGCTGAAGGCGTTCCTGCAACCGCAGTTGTTCTCGCGCCGGCTCGCGCGGCGCACGGTCTTCACCGCGGTGCCGTGGTTCCTGATGGACATCGCGACGTACGGGGTGGGGATCTTCACCCCGACCCTGCTGGCGGGGCTCGCGCTGGGCGGGGCGAACGCGACGTTCATCTCGGACGACATCGCCTCGACCGAGGGCACCGCGATGCTGGACGTCTTCCTGGTGATCGGCTTCGTGCTGGCCATCTTCCTGGTGGAGCGGGTCGGGCGGGTGCCGTTGCAGCTCGCGGGCTTCGCGATGATGACCGTGGCGCTCTGTCTGCTGGCGGTGGCGGAGCAGCTGCCCGGCGGGGGCGACACGCATCTGCCGCTGATCTTCGTGGGCTTCGCGCTGTTCAACACCTTCATGAACCTCGGCCCGAACGCGACGACGTTCACCCTGCCCGCCGAGGTCTTCCCCTCCGACGTACGGGCCGCGGGCCACGGCTTCGCGGCCGGCTGCGGCAAACTCGGCGCGGCGCTGGGCACCTTCCTCTTCCCGGTGCTGCTGAACGCCGTCGGGACCAGCGCGCTGCTGTACGGCGTGGCCGCCACCAGCGCGCTGGGCCTCCTCGTGACGTGGTGCTTCCGCATCGAGACCCGCGGACGCTCGCTGGAGGAGCTGTCGGGCAGGGAGACCGCGTCGCTGGCCGCCCGCGTCACCCCGCCGTGACGCCCGGGGCCGGTCTCAGAGGGTGGGCGCGGACTGCGCGGCGGTGAGGCGGGCGGTGACGTCGTTCCAGTCGACGAGGTCCCAGAGCCTGCTGACGTAGTCGGGCCGGACGTTCCTGTACTGCAGGTAGTAGGCGTGCTCCCAGGCGTCGAAGACCAGCAGCGGGGTGGTGCCTTGGCCGACGTTGCCGTGGTGGTCGTAGACCTGCTCGACGATCAGGCGCCTGCCCAGGGGTTCCCAGGCCAGGACGCCCCAGCCGGAGCCCTGGACGGAGGCGGTGGCGACGGTGAGCTGCCTCTTGAAGGCCTCGAAGCCGCCGAGGTGCTCGTCGATGGCGTCGGCCAGCGCCCCGTCGGGGCGGTCTCCGCCGTCCGGGGAGAGGTTCTGCCAGAAGATCGAGTGCAGGACGTGCCCGGAGAGGTTGAAGGCGAAGGTCTTCTCCAGGCCGACGAGCGCGGTGGGGGTGAGGACGTCCTTGTCGCGGGCCTCCGCGATCTGTTCGAGGGTGTCGTTGGCGCCCTTGACGTAGGCGGCGTGGTGCTTGGCGTGGTGCAGTTCGAGAATCTCCCCGGTGATCGCGGGCTCCAGCGCGGCGTAGTCGTACGGCATATCGGGAAGCGTGTAGGCGCCCATGAGGCACGGCCCCTTTCGGCTCTCGTTTCGGCTCTCGGCGACGGTGATCGTTCCGGGAGCAGCCTAGACCCTTATTGCATGAGACTTGCAACAACGATGGGTATGCATCAGCATGGTTGACGAGGGCGAGGCCGGCCCGTCAGCCTTCGGTTCGAGCGTGCCTGCGGTCCCAGGCGCGTCCTTCCCGCGGGGTGATCGTCTTTCCGTCCGGCATCCGCCGGTCCGGCCGGCCCGCCCCCGCCCTCAGCGCAGCGCGCAGTCCCCGCAAAGGCCGCCGCCGGGCACCCGGTAGTACAGGCAGCAACTGCGGCGCGTGTAGGCCGGGGACGTGGGTCCCGCGAGGTCGAGGGTGCCGGCGTCCCGCAGCAGGGGGTCGGCCAGCAGAGCCGCTGTCAGACCGGCCGCACGGGCGGCCGTCCCGGGCTGCCCGCCCTCTCCCAGACACCACGTGTGCAGCACCCGCAGCGTCCCGGCCAGCGCCGAGGCGGCGTTCCCCCACAGCAGCCCGGCGGAGACACCGGACACCGCGCACACGGCCTCGGTGAGCGGTACGAGGTGCCCGTGCAGCACGGCCTCGCCGAGCCGGTCCGCCGGCAGCCGCTCGCCCGTCGCGGGCAGCCACAGCTCGTCCGGCACGGCGCGGTCCGGGTGCCACCACAGGCGCCCGCCGGTCAGGTCGGGCAGGTGCCCGGTCAGCGCCGCCGGGCCGAGGGCGACCGACCACAGACGCGCCGCGAGACCCTGGTGGGCCAGCGAGGCCGCGACACGCCGTTCGCCGGTGCCGAGCCGGCGGCCGACCTCGGCGACCCGCCCGGCCAGCGCCTCCCGCGCGGCGCCCTCGTACACCGCCGCCAGCGGGACGAAGCCCTCGGCTCGCGGCGTTCCGGGCTTCGTGCGCAGGGTGAAGAACGGTCCCACGGCGGCCTCCCTACCGGTGGCCGGCGGCGCGCGCGGCGGCCGGCGGGACGGACGGTATCAGCGCGCCCACAGGCCCCTGACGTGGCCGAGGTGGCGCGTCATCACGGCCCGTACCGCCGCCTCGTCGCGGGCGAGCAGGGCGTCGAGCAGTTCCAGGTGCTCCTGGGCCGAGGCGGTCAGCAGACCGCGTTCGGCGAGCGCGGTCAGGCCGTACAGCCGGGAGCGCTTGCGCAGGTCGCCGACGACCTCGACCAGGTGCTCGTTGCCGGCCAGGGCGAGCAGGCCGAGATGGAAGCGCCGGTCGGCCTCGACGTACCCGATGAGGTCGCCCGCCGCCGCGGCCGTGACGATCGCCTCGGCGGCCGGGCGCAGCGCCTCCAGCGCGGCGGGGTCGGCGCCCGCGGCCAGGCCGGCGACGGTGGGGATCTCGATGAGGGCGCGGATGTGCGTGTACTCGTCGAGCTGCCGCTCGGAGACCTCGGTGACCCGGAAGCCCTTGTTGGGCACCGGGTCCACCAGCCCCTCCTTGACCAGGTCGAGCAGCGCCTCGCGCACCGGGGTGGCCGAGACCCCGAAGCGGCCCGCGAGCGCGGGCGCGGAGTGCACCTCCCCCGGGCGCAGCTCGCCCGCCACGAGCGCGGCCCGCAGGGCGTCCGCGACGCGCTCGCGGTAGCTGGGCCGCTGCCCGCCGAGGGAGGGCAGGGCGGGCCCGTCGTGAGCGGTCATCGGGCCGGTCCTCCTCGGCTGCCGGGCATGGGGTCGGCGACCAGTATCGGGGCCGGGCGGCTACAGGACGAAACCGGCCGGGAAGGGGTCGTCGGGGTCCAGCAGGTACTGGGCGGTGCCGGTGATCCAGGCACGTCCGGTGATCGAGGGCAGGACGGCGGGGCGCCCGGCCACCTCGGTGGTACCGGTGAGCCGGCCGGTGAAGTGCGTGCCGATGAAGGACTCGTTCACGAAGTCCCGGTGGAGCGGGAGTTCGCCGCGGGCGTGCAACTGCGCCATGCGCGCGCTGGTGCCCGTGCCGCACGGGGAGCGGTCGAACCAGCCGGGGTGGATGGCCATCGCGTGCCGCGAGCGGGCCGCGCCGGAGCCGGGGGCGAGCAGCTGGACGTGCTTGCAGCCGCGGATGGTGGGGTCCTCGGGGTGGACGGGCGGGTCGTCGGCGTCGATGGCGTCCATGAGGGCCAGGCCGGCGGCGAGGATGTCGTCCTTGCGGGCCCGGTCGAAGGGCAGGCCGAAGGCGTCCAGGGGCAGGATCGCGTAGAAGTTGCCGCCGTAGGCGAGGTCGTACGTCACGGTGCGGCCGTCGGCGAGGGTGGCCTTGCGGTCCAGGGCGACGGCGAACGAGGGCACATTGCGCAGGGTCACGGCGGTGGCCGCGCCGCCGCTGACGGCGACCTCGGCGACGACGAGACCGGCCGGGGTGTCCAGGCGGATCGTGGTGACCGGCTCGGTCACCGGCACCATGCCCGTCTCGACGAGGACGGTGGCCACGCCGATCGTGCCGTGGCCGCACATCGGCAGATAGCCGGAGACCTCGATGTAGATCACGCCCCAGTCGGCGTCCGGGCGGGTGGGCGGCTGCAGGACCGCCCCGCTCATGGCGGCGTGGCCGCGCGGTTCGTCCATCAGCAGATGGCGGATGTGGTCGAGGTGGTCCCGGAAGTGCAGACGGCGTTCGTTCATGGTGGCGCCGGGGACGGTGCCGATGCCGCCGGTGACGACGCGGGTGGGCATGCCCTCGGTGTGGGAGTCGACGGCGTGCAGGATGAGGGAGCTGCGCATCGTGTGGCCTCCGCTTCAGTTCGCGCCGGCCGCGAGGGCCCGCTCGGTCGCCGCCCGGACGGCCTTCTCCTGCTCCGGCGGAAGCGGCCCGCGCGGCGGGCGGCAGGGGCCGCCGTACCGGCCCGCGACGTCCATCGACACCTTGACCGCCTGCACGAACTCGGTGCGGGAGTCCCAGCGCAGCAGCGGGTGCAGCGCGCTGTACAGCGGCTGCGCCGCCGGGTCGCCGGCGATTGCCGCGCGGAACAGCGCGGTGGTGACCTGCGGGAGCGCGTTGGGGAAGCCCGCGACCCAGCCCTTCGCCCCGGCGGCGGCCAGTTCGAGGAGCACGTCGTCGGCGCCGACCAGCAGGTCCAGTTCCGGGGCGAGTTCGGCGATCTCGTACGCCCGGCGCACGTCGCCGCTGAACTCCTTCACGGCCCGGATGTGGCCCTCGGCGTGCAGCGCGGCCAGCAGCGGGGGCGTCAGGTCGACCTTGGTGTCGTGCGGATTGTTGTACGCCACCACGGGCAAGCCCGCCTTGGCGACCTCCGCGTAGTGCGCGCGCACCGACCGCTCGTCCGCGCGGTAGGCGTTGGGTGGCAGCAGCATCACGGACGCGCACCCCGCGTCCGCCGCCTGCTCGGCCCACCGGCGCGCCTCGCCTGACCCGTAGGCGGCCACCCCGGGCATCACCCGCTCCCCGCCGACCGCCGCGACCGCGGTCTCCACGACCCTGGCCCGCTCCGCGGGGGTGAGCACCTGGTA
Source organism: Streptomyces sp. NPDC058691 (assembly GCF_042714775.1). Classification (NCBI taxonomy): domain Bacteria; kingdom Bacillati; phylum Actinomycetota; class Actinomycetes; order Kitasatosporales; family Streptomycetaceae; genus Streptomyces; species Streptomyces sp. NPDC058691. The sequence goes on from NZ_JBHXSO010000098.1 coordinate 8,844, forward strand.
CTCCCCGAGCGAGCCGTTGGGCACCACCCCGTCGCAGCCGTTCGCGACGAGCCACCGGCAGTGGGCGGCGTACGCGTCGTAGTCCACCGCGAGGTCCGCCGCCCGCAGCGGCAACGCGGTCGCGACGAGCACCCCCCGCCACGGCTGTCCTTCACTCCGGGTCATCCTGTGTCCCCTCTCGTGCGGCTGCCTCTGGTCGCGCTCTGCTGTGGTCGTGGTCCGCCGCCGCGTCGGCGAGCAGGCCGAGCGGTACGGGGCGGGCGAAGGGCCGGGCCGGCGGGGTGAAGGGGCAGCCCGCCACGGCGGCGACGGCGGGGCCGCAGATCCGCCCCTGGCAGTGGCCCATGCCGGCGCGGGTGAGGAGCTTGACCGTCCGCAGGTCGCCGGCGCCGAGGTCGCGTACGGCGGTGCGCACGGCGGAGGCGGGCACCTCCTCGCAGCGGCACACGACGGTCTCGTCGGTGACGACGGTGCCGGCCCAGTCGTCGGGGACGCGGTACACGGCGTCGAGGGCCGCGGCGAAGCGGCGCAGCCGGTCCCGGGCGCGGGCGGCGCGGGCCCACGTGGCGGGGTCGGGTTCCGTGCCGCGCAGGCGGGCGGCGGCGGAGCGGCCGGCGATCTCGCCCTCGGCCAGGGCTAGCGCGGCGCCGCCGATGCCGGTGGCCTCGCCCGCGGCCCACAGGCCGGGTACGGGGGTGCGCTGCTCGGCGTCGGTGTGCGGGACGTCGGCGAGGTCGGTGTGCGGCAGCATGCCGTGGCTGACGGCGAGGGTGTCGCAGGGCACCGTGCGCCGGGTTCCGCCGGGACCGGCGAGGGTGACCGCCTCGACGCGGGTCGTGCCGTGGGCGGCGACGACGGTGTGCCGGCGCAGCGGCCGGACCCCGTGGCGGGCGAGCCGTGCGGCGTACCCGGCGCCCTCGGCGAGCTTGCCGGGCGGCACGGCGCCGGGGCGGCGCAGCAGGGCCAGGGGGTCGGCCGCGTCGGCGAGGGCGGCGACGCGCGCACCGGCCGCGGCCAGCCCGGCGGCGACGGGCAGCAGGAGCGGCCCGGTCCCGGCGACGACGACGGTGCGGCCCGGCAGGACGAGCCCGCCCTTGAGCATGGCCTGCGCGCCGCCCGCGGTGACCACGCCGGGCAGGGTCCATCCGGGGAAGGGCAGTACCTTCTCGTACCCGCCGGTGGCGACGACGGCCGCGTCCGCCCGCAGGGCGCCCGACTCCAGGGTGTGCACGGTGAACCCGGGCTCCAGGAGCCATACCTGATGATTCATCAGATGTCTGATCCGGTCCGCCGCGATGTGCGCGTCGAGCCGGCCGCGCAACCGCCGCCAGGTGCGCCAGGCGTGGTGGAGGGCCTGCGGCCGGCGCGCCCCCAGCCCGGCGGCGGGCTGCCGGTAGTACTGTCCGCCCGCCTCGGGCGCGGCGTCCACGAGCGTGACCCGCAGCCCTCCGTCGGCCGCGGCCACCGCGGCCGCGACCCCGGCCGGTCCCGCGCCGACGACCGCGAGGCGCGCGCTCACCGCCCCTCCCCGACCACGCGGCCCAGCCCCGGGCAGTGCAGGGCCCGGGATCCGCCGACCCGAAACCCGGCTGCCGCCACCGCCGCCGCGACCCCGGCCGGTCCCGCGCCGACGACCGCGAGGCGCGCGCTCACGACCCCTCCCCCGTCTCGATGACGTCGCCCGGCCGCGCCTCGACCACGCAGGCCCGCTGCCCCGGGCGCCCGTTGACCGTGACGAGGCAGTCGAAGCACACGCCGATACCGCAGAAGACCCCGCGCGGTTCGCCGCGCGTCCGGGTCGTGCGCCAGGCGACGACATCCGCCGACCAGAGCGCGGCGGCGACGGTGCGGCCGGGCAGGACCGGGATCTCGCGCCCGTCGAGGGTGACGGTGAAGGCGGGTCCGGGTGCGGCGCGGGCGAGGCGGAGCGGCGTGCGGCGGGTCACGTGGCCTCCTTCGCGGGGAAGCGCTCGGGGCGGAAGGGCGCGAGGTCGAGGTCGGGCGGGGTCCCGGTCAGCACCTGGGCGATCAAGTGGCCGGTGGCGGGGGCGAGTCCGATGCCGGCCCCCTCGTGTCCGCAGGCGTGGTGGAGGCCGGGGACCCGCGGGTCGGGGCCGATCGCGGGCAGGTGGTCCGGCAGATAGGGGCGGAAACCCGCGTACGCGCGGATCGCGGTGACGTCGGCGAGCCGTGGGAAGAGCGCGACGGCCTGGGCGGCCAGGCGGCGCAGGGCGGGGAGGGACAGGGTGCGGTCGAAGCCGACGCGTTCGCGGCTGGCGCCGATGAGGACGGGTCCCGCGGCGGTGGACTCGACGACCGCGGAGGTCTGCAGGGCGGCGGAGTCGCTGGCGACGTCGGCGACGTAGTCGGCCGCGTAGACCTTGTGCCGGATCGTGCCGGACGGCAGCGGCTCGGTGACGAGGATGAAACCGCGCCGCGGGAGCACGGGCAGCGGTACCCCGGCGAGGGCCGCGATCTCGCCGCCCCAGGTGCCCGCGGCGTTGACCACGGCGGGCGCGTGGATCTCCGCCGTCCCGGTGCGCACCCCGCGCAGCGAGCCGTCCGCCGCGCGCAGCAGCGCCGTGACGGCGGACCCGGTGCGCAGTTCGGCGCCGCGGTCGCGTGCGGCGCGCACCAGGTGGGCGGCGGCGAGCGCGGGCTGTACCTGGGCGTCCTGCGGGTAGTGGACGCCGCCCGCGAGGCCGGGGGCGAGGTGCGGTTCGAGGTCGCGCAGGGCGTCGGCGGCGACGGGTACGGCGTCCACGCCGGCCTGCCGCTGGGCCGCGGCGAACGCGCCGAGCGCCCGCACGCCCGCCTCGTCGGCGGCGACGACCAGCCCGCCCTTGGGTTCGTGCTCCACCGCCCGGCCGAGGCCGGGGAGCCGGGCCAGTTCGCGCCACAGGCGCGCGGACAGCAGGGCGAGCCGCAGCTCCGGACCCGGCTCCTTGTCGGAGACCAGCAGATTGCCCTCGCCGGCCCCGGTGGTGCCGCCGGCCACCGGTCCGCGGTCCACCAGGACCGTGCGGAGCCCTGCCGAGGCGGCGTAGTAGGCGCACGCCGCGCCCACCATTCCGGCGCCGACGACCACGACGTCGCAGTTCGTCGGCCTGCTCACCTCAGTAATATGTCACACAGCACGCCTCGCGGACAGCCTCACAACCAGCCGTTGCGCCGGAATCCCCGGTGGATGACGAAGCAGGTGACGACCATGACCCCGACGGCGAGCGGATAGCCGTAGGTCCACCGCAGTTCCGGCATGTGGTCGAAGTTCATGCCGTAGAGCCCGCAGATCATGGTCGGCACGGCGAGGATGGCGACCCAGGCGCTGATCTTGCGCATGTCCTCGTTCTGAGCCATCGTCACCTGCGCGATATTGGCCTGCAGGATCGAGTTGAGCAGGTCGTCGAAGGCGTTCACCTGCTCGTTGGCGCGCGCGAGATGGTCGGCGGCGTCGCGGAAGTAGGCGCGCAGATCGGCGTCGACGCCGGGCAGCCGGTCGTCGGAGAGCATCTGCAGGGGCCGGGCGAGCGGGGCCACCGCCCGCTTGAGCTCCAGCAGTTCGCGCTTGAGCTGGTAGACCCGGCCGGCGTCGGTGCCGCGGCCGCGGTGGTCGGAGAAGACGTCCGCCTCCACGTCGTCGATGTCCCTCTGCACGGCGGCGGTGACGGCCAGGTACTGGTCGACGACATGGTCGGTGATCGCGTGCAGGACGGCGGCCGGCCCCTTGACGAGCTGGTCGGGCACGGTCTCCAGCCCCTCGCGCAGCGGCCCGAGGGAGCCGTGCCCACCGTGCCGCACGGTGATGACGAAGTCGGCACCGGTGAAGACCATGACGTCGCCGCTCTCCACGACCTCGCTGGTCGACGTCAACTTGTCGTGGTCGACGTAGCGGACGGTCTTCAGGATGGTGAAGAGGGTGTCCCCGTACCGCTCCAGCTTGGGCCGCTGCTCGCCGTGCACGGCGTCCTCCACGGCGAGCGGGTGCAGCCCGAACAGCTCGGCGACGCCCGCGAATTCGGCCTCGGTCGGCTCGTGCAGCCCGATCCACACAAACCCCCGGCCCGACTTGCGCACCCTGGCTATCGCCTCGTACGCGGCACAGTCGTCCTGCCGCAGACCCTCCTGGTAGACGACGCAGTTGACCACCGCGCTGCCCAGCGGTGAGCGCCCGGGGTGGCTCAGGTCCACGCGCCGGTGGCGCAGATGACCGAAACGGACGGCTTTGCGGAGATTGCTGATCATCGACATGAAGGGCTCCTGAAGGCGTCTGGCCTGCGCCAGTATGCCCAAGGGCCGGTCGCGCGGGGGACGGCAGGCGCGATGGGACACCCGGTTCCGGATGCCGTGCGGCGTCTCACACGAGCCGCGCCCTGGTTCGCGGGGGGCGCGCGGTGTCTTTTACACTCCGTAGGGCTCCGGCCGTGACGGTCGCAGGCACGCCACGTACTCCGCAGAGATGGGTCCCATGAGCGCCATCAGTATCGGTCAGGCAGCTGTGCTCGGCGTGGTGGAGGGGGTCACGGAATTCCTTCCGATCTCGTCCACCGGCCATCTGAAGATCACCGAAGGCCTGATGGGCATCCCGGTCGACGACAAGGCCGTCGTCGCCTTCTCCGCGGTCATCCAGTCCGGTGCCATCGCCGCCGTGCTGGTCTACTTCTTCAAGGACATCGTCCGGATCTGCAAGGCGTGGTTCACCGGCCTGGTCAACCGCGAGGAGCGGTACCACCACGACTACAAGTTCGGCTGGTGGGTGATCTTCGCCACCATCCCCATCGTCGTGGTCGGCCTGGCGGCCAAGCCCCTCATCCAGGGCCCGCTGGCCTCGCTGTGGGTGGTCGCCGGTTCGCTGATCGTCGGCAGCGGTGTGATGTGGGCGGCCGACCAGATGGGCCGCCACAAGCGCGGCGAGGACGACACCACCTTCAAGGACGCCATGCTCGTCGGCTCCTCCCAGATCCTCGCCCTGCTCTTCCCCGGCTTCTCCCGCTCCGGCGCGACCATGTCCACCGCGCTCATCCTGGACCTGGACCGGGTCGCCGCGACGCGCCTGTCCTTCTTCCTCGGCATCCCCGCCCTCGTCGGCGCCGGTCTGTACGAGCTCAAGGACGCCCTCGGCGCCGGCATCGACACCGCCCCCCTGGTCGTCGGCACCGTCGTCTCCTTCGTGGTCGCCTACGCCTCCATCGCCTGGCTGCTGAAGTTCGTCGCCAAGCACTCCTTCAACGCCTTCATCGTCTACCGCCTGATCATCGGCGCCCTCCTCTTCGGCCTCCTCGCCACCGACGTCATCGCCGCCTGAGGCCGGTCAGGCCCAGGGAGTGCGGCCGGACAGCGCGAGGGCGCGGTCGAAGGCCGGCGCCGCACCGGGGCCGGGAAGAGGGACGGGCGCGGCGAAGCCGTCGTACCGGCGGTAGACCTCCGCGTGGCGGTCGACGACGCCGAGGACGAGTTCGCCGAGACCCTCACCGCAGCGGTACTCCTGGCCGGTCGCCCGGGCGACGTCCCAGCCGTGGACGGCCAGCTCCTTGACGATCATCGAGGCGATCTCGGCCGCGGGCATCCGCGCGGGGCCGAGGTCGATCTCCCCCTCCCAGACCGCGGGATCGGCCCAGGCCGCGACGGCGCGGTCCAGTTGCTCCGCGTAGGCATGCGCCCAGTCCGGGTCGGCGGTGAAGTCGCGTGCGGTCAGCTCCTCGGGGAGCGGCTTGCGCAGGGCGCGGTGCTCCAGGCCGTGCGAGGTGTAGAGGATCCAGTGGTTGAGCAGGGCCCGGGTGTCCCAGTCGGCGCAGGGTGTCGGGGCGGCGAGCTGCTCCGGGCCGGGGCGGACCCCGCGGGCGATGCGGGCGGCCTCGGCGGCGGCCTCGGTCAGGTACGCGTGAAGATCGGTCATGCCGCCCACGCTAGGAACGCGGGCGGCACCCGGTCTTGAACAAACACGACATCGCCCTGGACGTCGCCATGCGCTCGACGTCGACATGCCCTACACGTCGATGAGCACCTTGCCCACCGCGCCGCCCTCGACGGCCGCGTGCGCGTCCGCGGTGCGCTCCAGCGGGAAGCGGTGCAGCGGCAGTCCCGCCTCCTCGCCCACCCGCAGTGCGCCCACGGTGAGGGCCGCGGTGATCGCCGCGATCGCCTCGCGCTTGGCGGCGGCCGGCATGGTGTAGACGAGCACGCCGTTCCAGCGCAGGTTGCGGAAGAAGGCCTCCCGTAGCGGCAGTGTCAGCTCGGGGCCGCCGTTGTCGGCGTAGTAGGCGACGACGCCGTTCGGCGCGAGCACGGCGAGGTCGAGCTGCGCGTTGCCCCCCGGGGAGACCTCCACGACGATGTCGACGCCCTCCGGGGCGGCCCGGCGGATCGCCTCCGCAGCGTCCCCGGCCCGGTAGTCCACGACGTGGTGGGCGCCGGCGGCCGTGGCCAGTCCCGCCTTGAGAGGGCTGCTGACCGTGGCGACCACGGTCGCGTCCGACCACCGCGCGAGCTGGATCGCCGCGTTGCCGACCGCGCCCGCGCCGCCGGCGACCAGCACCGTGCGGCCGCGGAGCGTACCGGGGCCGAGCCGGTGCGGGCCGCCCTCCAGCAGGGTCAGGGCGCGGTGCGCGGTCATCGCGGGGATCGGGAAACTCGCGCCGACGTCGAAGGAGGCCCCGTCGGGCAGGGGAACGGCCTGCGCCTCGGGCACCGTCACATACTCCTGCGCGGTGCCGCCGGGGCGCTGGAAGGCGGCCTCCCAGATCCACACCCGCTGGCCGTTCCTTGCGGGGTCGACGCCGTCGCCCACCGCGTCGATCACCCCGGCACCGTCCTGGTTCGGCACCTGCTCGCCGCCGGGCGGCCCGGCCGTCCGCGACTTCCAGTCCGTGGGATTCACCCCGGACACCTCGACCCGCACCCGTACCTCGCCCGGAGCGGGCCGCGGGACGGGACGCTCGGTCAGGCGCAGGACCTCCGGGCCGCCGCCCTCCGTGTACACGATCGCCTTCATGATCCGTACAAGTCCCGGCGGAGCGGGTTTCTTCCCGTTCCGGCGGTGCGGGTCAGACCCGGCCGATCCCGTCGCACAGCACCGGCGCGCCGCCCGCCGGCGCGGGCGGCGGCTCGGGGAGCGAGCGCGCCGCGGCGCCCGGGGAGCGGCGCGGGGACCGTGGGACCCGCGCGCCGCTGGTCCCGCCGCGCCCGCGGTGCACCAGCACGCCGGAGAGCGGATCGGGCACGGCGTCGAGCGCCGCCCGGATGCCGGGCAGGGCGTGCCAGGCGAGCCAGTGCTCCTCCTCGCGGAAGCACAACTCGAAGACCACGCCCCAGCCGAACGTATGCCATTCCCACGCCAGCGCACGGTTGGTGACCGCGGACTCCACGAGCGCCGGCGCGTACGCGTCGCGCCATGCCGCGGCGGATGTGCTGGCGTTGAGGACTTCGATGGACCACCAGTCCGCTGCCATACCCAAAACGATAGGCACTTCGCAAGCCCCCCGCCAGGGTTTGACGCCTGACGGCGCGTCACACCGAGGCGAGCAGCTCCGTCACACGGAATCCGAAGCGGGCGTCGCAGGGATGGGCGACACCCGTCTCCACCGCCGTGAGCAGGGCGTCCACCGCGTTGCTGAAGGCGGCGACGGGTCCGTCACCGCGCTCGGGCAGGACGGCGACCCCGTGGGTGCCACGGAATTCGACGGTCATCCCGGCCGCCTCGGGGGGCGTGGTGAGACTCAGCGTCGCGGTGCTGGACGCGCCGCTCGCGTGCCGGAGCACGAGATGGACGGTGTCGCCGGGGCCACGGCCGGAGGTGATCCCGGTGACGTCGCCGAGCACCGGCAGCAGCACGGACAGCGCGTGCGGGCCGACGTCCCACAGCGCGCCCTTCTCGCGCCGCCAGGGCGAGTCGGCGAACGGGCTGTCGCCGGAGGTGAACACCGAGCCCAGCCATTCGGCACGGGCGACGAACCAGCCGTCCTCGGTGGAGCGTTCGTCGATCCACGCGGCACTGGGGGCGGCGAAGCGCAGGGTGAAGAAGACGACCGACGCCACCCCGGCCGCCTCCGCGGCCTCGGCGACGCGCCGCGCGTCGTCCACGTTCGTCGCCACCGGCTTGTCCAGCAGCAGGTGCCGGCCGGCCTCGGCGGCGCGTACGGCCAGCGGGGCCTGGACGTCGGGGGGCAGGGCGACGGCGATCGCGTCCACGTCGGCGATGAGGTCGTCGACGTCGGCGTAGGCGCGGGTGCCGTGTTCGGCGGCGAGCGCGGCCGCGGCCTCGGGGCGGCGGCCCCAGATGCCGGTGAACTCCACGCCGGGGTGGGCGGCGAGGGCGGGGGCGTGGGTGATCCCGGCCCACGGGCCGGTGCCGAGCAGTCCGATGCGCATGGTCATGCCTCCTTCGCGGGCTCGGTGTGCTTGCGGTACCAGGCGGGGTCGAGATCGGTGATGTCCACGGCGCTCTGCACCCGCAGTCGCGGCGTCGGCGCCAGGTGGGCGGCCAGGAGTTCCAGGACGGCCTCGCTCAGCTCGGCCTTGGCCTGCGGGCTGCGCCCGGCCATGACGGCGATCTGCGTGTACACCATGGCGTGCTCCGCGCCGCCGTCGGCGATGACCGCCTCGTCGACGCGGCGGAAGCGGGTCTTGCAGGCCTCGGCCCGCGTGTCGATGATCTTGGCAATGAGCGGGTGGAGGGCGAGCGCGAAGCCGCGCCGGTCGAACGTCTCCGCCAGTTCGGCGGAGTAGTCCACGGTGATGTGAGGCATGGCACACAGCGTAAGCGCTGCCCAAAAGCCCTGCTGGGCAGGGGTGCCGTGGCCCGGGCGCCGCCCGTCGCGCGGAACGCGGACTCGTTCACACCGGGTTAACACACGGGCAATGGATGTGAAATCACGGATTGTGACGCTGCAGCGGAACAGACCACCCGCCCCGCAAGGCCCGCCCCCAAGGATGACACCCGTGAGCTACAAGGCCGAGTACATCTGGATCGACGGTACCGAGCCGACTGCGAAGTTGCGCTCGAAGACCAAGATCCTCGCCGATGGCGCGGAGCCGGGCATCTGGGGCTTCGACGGGTCGAGCACGAACCAGGCCGAGGGCCACAGCTCGGACCGGGTGCTCAAGCCGGTGGCGTCCTACCCGGACCCGATCCGCGGCGAGGACAACCTCCTCGTGCTGTGCGAGGTGTTCAACATCGACGGCACGCCGCACGAGTCCAACACCCGCGCGCTGCTGCGCCCCGTCGCCGAGCGGTTCGCCGCGCAGGAGTCGCTGTTCGGCATCGAGCAGGAGTACACCTTCTTCCAGGGCGGCCGGCCGCTCGGTTTCCCCGAGGGCGGCTACCCGGCCCCGCAGGGCGGCTACTACTGCGGTGTCGGCGCGGACGAGATCTA
>NZ_JBHXSO010000099.1:0-18144 GCF_042714775.1 Streptomyces sp. NPDC058691
GTGACGGACGGCGGCCGGCGCCGCGGCGCTTTCGCGAGGGCGGACGTCAGGATCCGACCTTGCGCTTGTTCCACACGTCGAAGCCGACCGCGGCCAGCAGCACCAGGCCCTTGATGACCTGCTGGTAGTCCGTGCCGATGCCGACCAGCGACATGCCGTTGTTGAGGACGCCGAGCACCAGGCCGCCGATGATGGCGCCCAGCACCGTGCCGACGCCGCCGGTCGCCGAGGCACCGCCGATGAAGGCGGCGGCGATGGCCTCGAGCTCGAAGTTGATGCCGGCCTGGGGGACGCCGGCGTTGAGCCGCGCGGCGTAGACGAGACCGGCGAGGGCGGCGAGCACACCCATGTTGACGAAGACCAGGAAGACGACGCGCCGGTCCTTGACGCCGGAGAGCTTCGCCGCGGCCTGGTTGCCGCCGAGGGCGTAGACGTGCCGGCCGACGACCGCGTTGCGCATCACGAAGCCGAAGACGATCAGCAGGCCCGCCAGGATGAGCAGCACGATGGGCACACCGTGGTAGCTGGCCAGCGTCATGGTGAAGGCGACCACGCAGGCGATGATGGCGAGCAGTTTGAGCAGGAAGAAGTTGCGCGGCAGCACGTCGAGGTCGTAGGCGAGCTGCTGGCGGCGGTCGCGGATCTCCTGCACGACGGCGATGGCGATGACCAGGAGGCCGATCAGCAGGGTGAGGTTGTGGTAGTTCGTGTGCGGCCCGACCTCGGGCAGGAAGCCGTTGCCGATCTTCTGGAAGCCGGTGGGGAACGGCGAGACGGACTGGCCCTCCAGCAGGATCTGCGTGCCGCCGCGGAAGATCAGCATGCCGGCCAGCGTCACGATGAAGGACGGGATGCCGACATACGCGATGAAGAAGCCCTGCCAGGCCCCGGCCACGGCGCCGACGACCAGGGATGCCACGAGGGCCAGCGGCCAGGGGACATGGTGGTGGATGATCATCACGGCCGCGGCGGCGCTGACGAAGGCCGCCAGCGATCCGACGGACAGGTCGATGTGGCCGGCGATGATCACCACCATCATGCCGATGGCCAGGATGAGGATGTAGCTGTTCTGGCCGATCAGGTTGGTGACGTTCTGCGGCTTGAGCAGGATGCCGCCGGACCATATCTGGAACAGCACGGCGATCAGCACTAGCGCGATGATCATGCCGTACTGGCGCATGTTGCGCCGCGCGGCCTGCAGGAGGAAGCCGGCGGTGCCCGCCGGTCCGCCCCCCGCGACGGCCGCGCCCGCGCCCCCGGCGGGCGGCGGAGGAGTCTTGTCGGTCTTCACCGGGCTGCCCATCTCACTTACCTCGGTCCATGGTCATGTGGCGCATCAGCACTTCCTGGGTCGCGCTCTCGCGCGGGATCTCCCCGGTCAGCCGGCCCGCCGACATCGTGTAGATGCGGTCGCACATGCCGAGCAGCTCCGGCAGTTCGGAGGAGATGAAGACGACGGCCTTGCCCTGGGCCGCCAGGTCGTTGATGACCGTGTAGATCTCGTACTTGGCCCCGACGTCGATGCCGCGCGTGGGCTCGTCGAGGATGAGGATCTCCGGTCCCGCGAAGATCCATTTGCTGAGGACGACCTTCTGCTGGTTGCCGCCGCTCAGCTTGTCCGTGGTCTCGAAGACGGTGGGGGCCTTGATGTTCATCGTCGAGCGGAAGGACTCGGCGACCCGGGCCTCCTCGTGCTCGTTGACGATGCCGCGCCGGGCCACCTTGGACAGGGCGCCCAGCGAGATGTTGCGGCTGATGTCCTCGATCAGGTTGAGCCCGTAGCGCTTGCGGTCCTCGGTCACGTAGGCGATGCCGTGGCCGACCGCCTCGGGGACGGTACGGGTGCGGATCTCCTGCCCGTGCAGGAAGACCCGGCCGGAGATGCCGCGGCCGTAGGAGCGGCCGAAGACGCTCATGGCCAGTTCGGTGCGGCCGGCGCCCATCAGCCCGGCGATGCCGACGATCTCGCCGTGCCGAACGTTGAGCGAGACCCCGTCGACGACCTTGCGCTGCTGGTCGATCGGGTGGTGCACGGTCCAGTCCTCGACGGCGAAGGCCACCTCGCCGATGTCGGGCTCGCGTTCGGGGAAGCGGTGGTCGAGGTCGCGGCCGACCATGCCGCGGATGATCCGCTCCTCGGTCACGGCCGGGGTGCCGTCCTCGGCCGTGGCCTTCATGTCGAGCGTCTCGATGGTCCGGCCGTCCCGCAGGATGGTGATGGAGTCGGCGACCTTGGCGATCTCGTTGAGCTTGTGCGAGATGATGATGCAGGAGATGCCGTGTTCCTTGAATTCCAGGATCAGATCGAGGAGTTTGCGGCTGTCCTCGTCGTTCAGGGCGGCCGTCGGCTCGTCCAGGATGAGGAGCTTGACCTCCTTGGACAGCGCCTTGGCGATCTCGACGAGCTGCTGCTTGCCCACGCCGATGTCGGCGACCCGGGTGTTGGGCGGGTCGGCGAGCCCGACCCGCTTCAGCAGGGTGCCGGCGTGCCGCAGCGTCTCGTTCCAGCTGATGACGCCGCGGGTGGAGTGCTCGTTGCCGAGGAAGATGTTCTCGGCGATCGACAGGTAGGGCACCAGGGCGAGCTCCTGGTGGATGATCACGATGCCGCGCTGCTCGCTGGCGCGGATGTCGCGGAAGACGCAGGGCTCCCCCTGGAAGAGGATCTCCCCTTCGTAGCTGCCGTGCGGATAGACCCCGCTGAGCACCTTCATCAGGGTCGACTTGCCCGCACCGTTCTCACCGCAGATGGCGTGGACCTCGCCCTCGGCCACTGTCAGGGTGACATCGGAGAGCGCCTTGACCCCTGGGAAGGTCTTGGTGATGGAGCGCATTTCGAGGACGGGTCCGGCCATTCCTGCTTTCCGTTCTCCTCGGATGGTGGGAGGTGGCGATCGCCGGTCGTGGTCCGGCTCCGGGACTACTGGAGCTCGGACTCCTTGATGTAGCCGGAGTCGACGACGACCTCCTTGTAGTTGGACTTGTCGACGCTGACCGGCGGCAGCAGGTAGGTCGGGACGACCTTGGTGCCGTTGTCGTAGGTCTTGGTGTCGTTGACCTCGGGCTTGCCGCCGGTGAGCACCGCGTCGCCCATCTGGACGGCGACCTTGGCCAGTTCGCGGGTGTCCTTGTAGACGGTCTGCGCCTGCTCGCCCGCGATGATCGACTTGATCGAGGCGACCTCGGCGTCCTGGCCGGTGACGATCGGCAGCGGCTTCTTGCCGGTGCCGTAGCTCACGCTCTTGAGCGCCGAGATGATGCCGCGGGAGATGCCGTCGTACGGGGACAGGACCGCGTCCACGTCCTCGGAGGTGTACGACTTGCTCAGCAGGTCGTCCATGCGGGCTTGGGCGGTGGCGCCGTCCCAGCGCAGGGTGGTGACCTGGGTGAGGCCCTTCTGGCCGCTCTTGACCACCAGCTCCTTCTTGTCGATGAAGGGCTGGAGCACGTCCATCGCGCCGTTGAAGAAGTACTTGGTGTTGTTGTCGTCGGGCGAGCCGGCGAACAGCTCGATGTTGAAGGGGCCCTTCTTGCTGCCGTCCTTCAGACCGAGCTTCTCGACGATGTAGCCCGCCTGGAGCTGGCCGACCTTGAAGTTGTCGAAGGTGGCGTAGTAGTCGACGTTCGGCGAGCCGAGGATGAGGCGGTCGTAGGAGATGACCTTGATGCCCGCGTCGTGCGCCTGCTGCAGCACGTCGCTGAGGGCCGAGCCGTCGATGGCCGCGACGACCAGGAGCTTGTCGCCCTTGGTGATCATGTTCTGGATCTGGGCGACCTGGTTCTCCACCTTGTCGTCGCCGTACTGCAGATCGGTCTTGTAGCCCTTGGCCTGGAACTGCTTGACCATGTTGTCGCCGTCGGCGATCCAGCGCTCGGAGGACTTGGTGGGCATGGCGATGCCGATGGTGCCCTTGTCGCCGTTGCTGCTGCCGCCGCTGGTGTTGTCGCTCTGTCCGCAGGCGGTCGCGGTGGCGCCGAGGGCGAGGGTGGCCATCAGTGCGGCGGAGGTGCGCAGGTGGGCGGCTCTGGCGATGCGCATGGCTGATCAGATCCTTTCGGGGGCCAGGCGGGGGTCGTTCGCATGGTCCGGGTCGGTCGCGATGTCGAGGGGGAAGCGCTGGAGCGGACCCGGCAGCCGCGCGCCCAGCGGGGAGAGCCCGCCGTCCGCGCCGAGCCGGGAGAGCAGGTCGAGCACGAGGCGCCCGCGGCGGACCCGTTCACGGGCGGACGCCAGGGCGACGTCCCGCAACTGCCGCCCGTACGGGTAGATGCCGGGGGCCTTGCTCAGGCCGAACTTGAGGTAGATCGGGGCGCCGCGGCGGATCAGCTCGGCCGCGTCGTAGAGCCGGACGAAGCCGCCGAGGTCGTCGGGGGCCTCGATGTAGAAGTCCATCGGGGCCCGGCTGGTCCGGCGGATCTCGGTGATCTGCTGGAGGGTCAGGTCGGACGGGATGTTGACGGAGTCGGCGCCGAGCCGCTCCCACACCGCGTAGGCGGCCGGGTTGACCGGGCCGACCAGCGCGGAGACCTTGAAGGTGGTGTCGGCGGGCAGCAGGCCCTGCGCGCGGAGCCGGTGCAGCAGCCACAGCACGCCCTCGTCGGCGACGAGCAGGCAGCGCACGCCGAGCGCGGCGGCCCGCAGGGCGTCCTCGACACAGCCGGCCAGCTGGTCGTGGCCGCGGGCGCGCAGGCCGCCGCCGCGGGAGTCGGTGCGGGTGGCGGCGCCGATGTCCCAGGTGCCGCGGGGGCCGGTGAACAGGCAGAGCTCGACGTCGTGTTCGGCGCAGACGGTCACCATCTCGGTGATCTCCGCGTCGGTCAGCATCCAGATGCCGCTGCCCTGGCTGATCCGGTGCACCGGAACGTCCAGCCGCCCGGCCTCCTGGAGCACGGTGGCCAGCGCCTCGGGGCCCTCCACGGAGGGGATCTCGGTGCGCCAGGTGCCGCCGTCGGGGAAGGAGTGCGGGGAGGTGTCGGCCGGGTCGTCCGCCGGGGCACCGTGACCGAGCAGGGCGAGCGCGTGCCGCCCTGGGTGACGGGGGCCGGGTGCGTTGCCGGTCCTGTCGGGACTCGTAGGGGAGGCGTCGGTCACGGTGCTCCTTCGTCGGTGCCGGTGGTGCCGTTCCAGATCTTCAGCATGTTCGGGATATCGGACGACGTTCGGGTCATTGGGTATGGGCCGGTACGGAGGGGATATCGCTGCCCAAGGCGGTACCGGTGCAGCTTCCGGTGCCTGGCCGCTTCACGGGTGCAGCAGCACCTTGCCCACCTTCGGGTCCCGGCCCGCCAGCAGGCCGAGCGCCTCCGGGTAGTCCTCCAGCGGCAGTTCGTGCGTGATCAGGGGGGCCGGGCGGAGCACCCCCGCGCCGAACGCCCGTACCGTGTGCGCCCACGCGGCCGGCGGCGCCCCGAACACCGTGTGCACGGTCAGCTGGCGCACCACCAGGTCGGTGGGGTCCAGTCCCTGCGCGGCGCCCGGTTCCGGGATGCCGGTCAGCGCCAGCCGGCCGCCGCGGCGCAGCAGCCCCGCGCCGGTCCGCGCGGCGGAGGCGGAACCGGCCGCCTCCACGACGAGGTCGAAGTCCGCGGCCGCCGCGTCCGGCAGTTCGCCTGACGTGCGGAACATCGTGGCGCCGAACGACGCGGCCAGTTCCTCCCGGTCGCGCCGGGCGCCCACCACGAGGAGTTCGGCGGGGGACACCGCGGCCAGGAACTGCACCGCCAGCATCCCGAGCGTGCCGGTGCCCACGACGGCCACCCGCTCGCCCGGCGCGGCAGGTGCCTTCAGCAGCGCGGCCGCCACGCACGCCGCCGGTTCCAGGAGTGCGGCGGAGCGCAGGTCGGCGGCGTCGTCCAGGACGTGCAGCAGCCGGGCGGGCAGGGTGAGGGTGTCGGCCATGGCGCCGGGCCGCGTGAAGCCGGTCTCCTCGTACGGGGCGCCGCACAGCGTGGTCTCCCCGGCGTGACAGCGGTCGCAGACCTGGCAGTTGCGGAAGCCCTCGCCGACGACCTTGCGGCCGGCCAGGTCCGCGGTCACCCCGGGGCCGACCGCCTCCACCGTGCCGGACCACTCGTGGCCGGGGGTGACGGGGTAGCGGACGTACCCCTCGGGCCGGGTGCCCGCGTGGACCTCGCGGTCGCTGCCGCAGATTCCGGCCGCGTGCACGCGCACCAGCGCCTCGCCCGGGCCGGGCGCGGCCGGTTCCGCGGGCACGATCCGGTGCCGGCCGGGCCCGTCGAGGACGACGGCGCGCGGGCCCGTCACTTGGTGCCCCCGGGCTGCCGGCGCTCCCAGCCCTCGGCCCACAGGTCGAAGCGGGCCTGCTGCTGGGGGAATTCGGCGGCGGCGTCCACGTCGAGCTCGACGCCGAGGCCCGGGGCGTCCGACAGGGTGAAGTACCCGTCCGCCCCGACCACGGGGGCGCCCTTGACGACCTTCTTGATCTCGGAGTCCGCGAAGTCGTTGAAGTGTTCGAGGATCTTGAAGTTGGGGGTGCAGCCCGCCAGTTGCAGGCTCGCCGCGGTGAGCACCGAGCCGCCGACGTTGTGCGGTGCCACCAGCACGTAGTGCGTCTCGGCCGTGGCGGCGAGTTTGCGGACCTCGTTGATGCCGCCGATGTGCCCGAGGTCGGGCTGGATGACGTCGGCGGCCTGGAGCTCGAACAGCTCGCGGAACTCGTAGCGGTCGTGGATGCGTTCGCCGGTCGCGATCGGCAGGTCGGTGTGCGCGGCGACCTTCGCCAGGGCCTTGAGGTTCTCCGGCGGCACCGGCTCCTCGATCCAGCTCGGCTTGAACGGCGCCAGCTCCTTCGCGATCCGGATCGCGGTCGCCGGGCTGAAGCGCCCGTGCATCTCGACCAGCAGCTCGGCCTCGGGCCCGATCGCGTCGCGGACGGCCTCGATGAGGGAGAGGGAGTACGTGGTGGCCGCGTGGTCGAGCTCGAAGTGGCCGGTGCCGAAGGGGTCGATCTTCAGGGCCCGGTAGCCGCGCTCCACGACCGCGCGGGCGGCCTTGTGGTAGGCCTCCGGGGTGCGTTCGGTGGTGTACCAGCCGTTGGCGTACGCCTTGACCTTCTCGTTCACCTTGCCGCCGAGCAGCTGCCACACCGGCACGCCCAGGGCCTTGCCCTTGATGTCCCAGCAGGCCATCTCGATCACCGCGATGCCCGACATGACGATCTCGCCGGCCCGGCCGTAGTCGCCGTACTTCATCCGCCGCACGAGGTCCTCCACCGCGAACGGGTCGGATCCGGTGATGTGGTTTGCGGCCGCCTCGTGGAGGTAGCCGAGCAGCGCGTCGGTGTGGCCCAGCATGCGCGTCTCGCCGACGCCCGTCAGGCCCTCGTCGGTGTGGACGAGTACGTAGGTGAGGTTGCGCCAGGGAGTGCCGACCACATGCGTGCTGATGCCGGTGATGCGCACGGAAGTTGCCCCTTAAGGACGGTCGTTCGAGATTTCGTCACCCGTTCGAAATGTTGAAGGGACCGTAGTTACGGGCTCCGGGCGGTGTCAATGGCTGTGGCGCCCAGGTGTCGGCGTTGTTGCCGAAGTGAGGCCGGACCGCATGCCGGAGACCGGCCGCGCCGTCGTATACGAACGGACTCGCCTGTCCTGCCGGGCGACCGCTCAGGAGCCGAAGGCCGCGGCGTAGACGATCCCCGCGAGCCGCGCCTGCCCGCGGGCGCTGGGGTGGAACCAGTCCCAGGGGCTCAACTCCGCCGAGGTGAAGCGGTAGTCGAAGACCGCGCCGCCGTCATAGCGGCAGCGCTCGTACCGCGCGCACTCCTGCCCCAGCGCGGCGTTGTACGCGATCACCCGCTCCCGCACCGTCTGCCGCCGCGTGTTCGCCGCGGCGCTGGTGGACTCGGGGTCGGCCAGCATCGAGGGGCACAGGCCGAGCTTCCAGATCTGCCGGCCCAGCGCGTTGCGCCGCCCGACGTCCCACAGCCGCAGCAGGTCGGGCACGCTCGCGACGAAGACCTGGGTTCTCGGCAGCGCCCGGTGCAGGGTGCGCAGCGCGGTCGCGAACTCGCGCCGGTACGCGTCCACCGGGGTCATCCGGGAGGTGCTGGTCGCGCACGCGTCGTTGGCGCCCATGAGGATCACCACCTGCTGCGGCCGCAGCGCCACGGCCCGTTCCGCCTGGGCCGGCAGGTCGGCCATCCGCGCGCCGCTGGCCGCCAGGTTCCAGCTCGCGGTGGCGGGGCGGGCGAGCAGCCGGCCGGCGACGCTGGTCACCGAGCTCCCGCTGCCGGTCGCCCAGGACAGTTGCGGACAGTCCGTCAACACACCGCACGCGTCGAAACCCCGGGTGATGGAATCCCCGAGAGCGGCCAGCGAGGCCGGCCGGGTGTTCCACGCGAGGGCGGCCGAGGCGCCCGGACGGGGGGTCGCGGCGCCGCTCCGGGCGGCCCCCGGGGTCCCCGTGACGGTCACGGAACAGCCCGCCACCAGGGCAGTCGTGAGCAGGCCGGCCAGGGCGGTGGTGGCGCGGCGCGCGCCGCGGCGGAGCGACTCCCGCATCGCTGCTCCCTCGGACGAGTGGGTGACTTCTCGGTGATCCCGACAGTACGTCACTCCTCGGGTGACGCCGCGCGGTAGCTTTTTCCCTGACGCGTGGTGTGAAAGAGGTGATCAGAAGTCAGATCTTGTCTCATTCGTTATGATTAGTGCAGAATGTCCACTGCTGTCCCGGATGGCTCGGTTATGGGCATGAGGCCGCTGGGGAAGGCGTACCTCGTCCCACACTGGAGGTCCCGGTGACGACACGTGGAGTTCTGTACGTGCACTCCGCACCGCGCGCGCTGTGCCCACACGTCGAGTGGGCCGTCGCGGGCGTGCTCGGCGTGCGCGTGAACCTCGACTGGATCCGCCAGCCCGCCTCTCCGGGCACCTGGCGGGCCGAGTTCTCCTGGCAAGGAGACCCCGGCACCGCCTCCAAGCTGGCGTCCGCGCTGCGCGGCTGGCATCTGCTGCGCTTCGAGGTGACGGCGGAGCCGTGCCCCTCCGCCGAGGGGGAGCGCTACAGCAGCACCCCCGAGCTGGGCATCTTCCATGCCGTCACCGGCATCCACGGCGACATCCTCATCCCCGAGGACCGGCTGCGCGCCGCGCTCGCCCGGGCCCGCAAGGGCGAGGCCGACCTCGAGACCGAGGTCGCCAAGCTCCTCGGCAAGCCCTGGGACGACGAGCTCGAGCCCTTCCGGTACGCGGGCGAGGGCGCCCCCGTCCGGTGGCTGCATCAGGTGGTCTGACGCTCCCTCGGCTCCGCGGCCCCCGCCGCGGGGTCCTGCGGCGTGCCGTCGTCCTCCGCGGACCGCGCCGCGGCCCCCGGCCACCACACCCGCGCTCCGATGTCCCGTACCAGCGCGGGCACCAGCAGGGAGCGCACCAGCAGGGTGTCCAGCAGCACCCCGAACGCCACGATGAAGGCGATCTGCACCAGGAAGGCCAGCGGGATCACGCCCAGCGCCGCGAAGGTCGCCGCCAGCACCACGCCCGCCGAGGTGATCACGCCCCCGGTGGCGGTCAGGCCGCGCAGGACGCCCTGCCGGGTGCCGTGCCGCAGTGTCTCCTCGCGGACCCGGGTCATCAGGAAGATGTTGTAGTCGACGCCGAGCGCGACCAGGAAGACGAAGCCGTACAGCGGGACCGAGGCGTCCGTCGCCGAGAAGCCGAACACATGCGGGAAGACCAGCGCCGACACGCCCAAGGTGGCGGCGAAGTTCAGTGCCACCGTGGCGACCAGCAGCACCGGCAGCAGCAGGCTGCGCAGCAGCGCCACCAGGATCAGCAGGATGATCGCGAGGACGACGGGCACCACGAGCGTGCGGTCGCGCTCGGCGGTGCGCTGGGTGTCCAGCTGCTGTGCGGTGTAGCCGCCGACCACCGCGTCGGCGCCCGGTACCGCGTGGACGCCGCGCCGCAGCCGTTCCACGGTGGCCTTGGCGGCGTCGCTGTCGGCGGCGTCCCTCAGCGTCACCTCCAGCAGCGCCCGGCCGCCGGCGGTCAGCGGCTCGCCCTGGCCGGGGCGGCCGGAGGCCGTGACCGCGGCGGCGGAGGAGACGCCGGCGGTCCTTTCGGCCACCCGGGTCACCTCGGTGAGCCGGTCCGCGGCGGTGACCACCACGGCGGGGTTGCCGGAGCCGCCGGGGAAGTGCTCGCCGAGGACGCGCTGCGCGGTCACCGAGGGGGCCTGGTGGACGAAGATCTCGTCCAGCGGCACGCCCCGGGCGGTCAGGGCGGGGGAGAAGGCCGCGCAGGCGACCAGCACCGCCAGGCTCGCGGCCCAGACCCGGCGCGGCGCCCGGTCCACGAGCGCCGCCACCCGCTGCCAGACGCCCCGGCCCCCCTCCCGCGCCGGACGCGGCCGGGCGGGCCAGTAGGCGGCCCGGCCGAGCAGCAGCAGGACGGCGGGCAGGAAGGTCAGGCTGCTCGCCACGGCGCAGACGATGCCGACGGCCCCGACCGGGCCCAGCGCGCGGTTGTTCGTCAGGTCGCTGGCCAGCAGGGCGAGCAGCGCGAGTGCCACGGTGGCGGCGCTCGCCACGATCGCCCCCGCCGAGCGGCGCAGCGCCGCCCGCATCGCGGCGAACCGGTCGCCTAGCCCGGCCAGTTCCTCCCGGAAGCGGGCCGACAGCAGCAGGGCGTAGTCGGTGGCGGCGCCGATGACGAGGATCGACAGGATGCCCTGCACCTGGCCGTCCACCCGGACCGCGCCGTGGTCGGCGAGCACGTACACCACGCCGCAGGCGAGGCCGAGGGAGAGGACCGAGCCGGCGATGATGACCAGGGGCAGCAGCACCGCGCGGTAGACCAGCAGCAGGATCACCAGCACCACGCCGAGGGCGACGAGCAGCAGCAGCCCGTCGATGCCCGCGAAGGCGTCGCCCAGGTCGGCCTGCGAGGCGGCCGGGCCGGCGACGTGGGCGGTGGTGCCGGGCACGCGCCCGGCCACGGCGGAGATCCGGTCGACGGTGGCCTGCACCTTTCGCCCGAGGTCGGGCCGGAGTTGCAGCACGCCCTCCAGCGCCCGGCCGTCCGGCGAGCGCAGCGCGGGGGAGGGGTGTCCGGTCACCCCCTCGGTCCCGGCCAGGGAGGCCAGCGCGGCGGTGGCGGCGTCGCGCTGGGCCCCGGTGACGGGGCCGCGCTCCGCGGTCCAGACGACGATCGCCGGCACGGTCTCGCCCCGGCGGAAGGCGTCCCGTTCCGCGAGTGCCTTCGTGGACTCGGCGCTGCGCGGGAGGAAGGCCGCCTGGTCGTTGGTGGAGACCTCGCCCAGCTTGCCCGCGTAGGGGCCGAGGGTGCCGCCGATCCCCAGCCAGGCGACCAGCAGCACCACGGGGAGCAGCCATCGGACGGTGCGCGGCACGGATGTCATCGCTTCTCCCGTGGGGGTGCGTGCGGAGGTCTCCCTCTGTTGTCCACAGGATATATCTCACTCATCAATTATCTTAGCCGTCGAGATTATTTACGATGGAGGGGTGCCCGATCACGACCAGGACGACCGCGACGACCGCGACCACATCGACCAGCCCGAGTCCCCCACGGGGCTTCGGGCCTTCGCCGTGCAACTGCGCCGGATGAACGGAGAGTTCAACCGCATCGCGCAGGACTTCGCGCAGAGCCGGCATCTGCACCACACCGACGTGCAGGCCCTGGTGGCGATCCTGGACGGCGACGGGCACGGCGGGGCGATGACCCCGG
The DNA here is from genome assembly GCF_042714775.1 of Streptomyces sp. NPDC058691. Classification (NCBI taxonomy): domain Bacteria; kingdom Bacillati; phylum Actinomycetota; class Actinomycetes; order Kitasatosporales; family Streptomycetaceae; genus Streptomyces; species Streptomyces sp. NPDC058691. Next base: position 11,707 of record NZ_JBHXSO010000099.1, read on the forward strand.
GACTGCTGCGCGAACGGCTCAATCTGACCTCCGGCGCCGTCACCGCCTGCCTGGACCGGCTGGAGCGGGCCGGCCACATCCGCCGCACCCGCGACACGGCCGACCGGCGCGTCGTCCACCTGCACTACGCGCCCAAGGCGAAGGCGGTGGCCCGCGCCTTCTTCCAGCCGCTCGCCCGCGGCACGGACGCGGCCCGCGCCCGCTTCACCGAGGACGAACTCAGCGTCGTCATACGCTTCCTGACCGCGATGAACGACGAACTGGCCGTCCTGCACGGCGAACCCACCCCCGACGAGCCACCGGTCCCCGGCCGCCCCTGAGCCCCGGCGGGGCCGCGTTCACGAGGCACCGCCCCTGCGCGCGGCTCGGCCCGCGGTCGGCCCCCGGGCCGTCGTGGGGCTACGCCGGGGTCTGCTGGGCGGCCGAGGCGATGTTGCGGGCCATGCCGCCGAACACCACCGCGTGGAAAGGCGACACGCTCCACCAGTACGCGTGCCCCGCCAGGCCCCGGGGGTGGAACAGGGCGCGCTGCCGGTAGACCGTGCGGCCCCGGTCGTCCCGGCCGGCCGACAGCTCCAGCCAGGCCAGTCCCGGCAGCCGCATCTCCGCCCGCAGCCGCAGCAGCCGCCCCGGCTCGATCTCCTCGACCCGCCAGAAGTCCAGCGAGTCGCCGGCCCGCAGCCGTGCCGCGTCCCGCCGTCCCCGGCGCAGTCCCACCCCGCCCACGAAGCGGTCGAGCCAGCCGCGCACCGCCCAGGCCGGGGGGAAGGAGTACCAGCCGTTCTCGCCGCCGATGCCCTCGATCACCCGCCACAGGGCCTCCGGTGAGGCGTCCACCACCCGGCAGCGACGGTCGGTGTACAGGCTGCCGCCGGCCCAGTCAGGATCGGTGGGCAGCGGATCGCTGGGCGCGCCGGGCACCGAGGCCGACGACCAGCGGGTGACCACGTTGGCGTCCCGGATCCGCTGAAGGGCCAGTTCCAGCGCCCGCTCGACGCCGATCATGCCCTCCGGCGGGTCGGGTACCCAGGTGGCGATGGAGTGGTCGCGGCAGACCACCTCGTGCCGCAGCGACTCCGTCAGCGGGCGCGCGAGGCTCGCGGGCACCGGGGTCACCAGCCCCACCCAGTGGCTGGACAGGCGGGGGGTCAGCACCGGCACCGGCACGATCAGCCGCGGCGGCAGCCCCGCGACCTCGGCGTACTTCAGCATCATGTCCCGGTACGTGAGCACGTCCGGGCCGCCGACGTCGAAGGCGCGGTTCACCTCGGGCGGCAGCGTCGCACAGCCGACGAGGTAGCGCAGTACGTCCCGCACGGCGATCGGCTGGATGCGGGTGCCGACCCAGCGCGGGGTGACCATCACCGGAAGCCGCTCGGTCAGGTAGCGCAGCATCTCGAAGGAGGCCGAGCCGGAGCCGATGATGACCGCCGCCCGCAGCACGGCCGTCGGCACCCCCGAGGCCAGCAGCACCCGGCCCACCTCGGCGCGCGAGCGCAGATGCGGCGACAGTTCCCGCTCGGGCACCCCGGCCGGAGTGAGCCCGCCCAGGTACACGATCCGCCGCACGCCCGCCGCCTTCGCCGCGCGGCCGAAGATCTCCGCCGCCCGGCGGTCGGTCTCCTCGAAGTCCCGGCCGCTGCCCAGCGCGTGGACCAGGTAGTACGCGACGTCCACGCCCTCCATCGCCGCCGGCACCGACTCCTCGTCGGTCACGTCGCCCCGCACCACCTCGGCGCGGGCCGCCCAGGGATGGTCGCGCAGCTTCCCCGGCGTGCGGACCAGACAGCGCACCGCGTGGCCGGCGTCGAGCAGTTCGGGGACCAGGCGGCCGCCGATGTAGCCGCTGGCCCCGGTCACCAGGCAGGTGAGGGCGGTGTTCTCGGTCGTCCCTGTCATCCCGGTCGTCCCCTTCCGGCGCCCGGTGCCGAAAGGGCGCTCGCCACGTCCGGCGGCAGCGGGGCGAGCCGCAGCAGCCCCGCCACCACGCGGGCGGTAGTCGCGTGCCAGGTGCCGGCTTCCCGCAGCATCGCGTGGTCGCCGCCCGGCACCGTCAGATGGCAGGCCAGGGCGCCCGCCGCGCGCGCCCGGTCGGCCAGGACCAGTGACGCGGCCGGATCGGTGACCCGGTCCCGGTCACCGTGGAGCAGCACCAGGCGGCGGCCCGCCAACTGCCCCACCGGCTCGCCCGCCGGGCACCACGGGGCCAGCCCCACGACCCCGCCCACCAGCGGATGCCCGGCCACCCGCAGCGCCGCACGGCCGCCCATCGAGTGGCCGACCAGCACGACGGGCACCGCACCGGCGCGCGCCCGCAGGGCCTCCAGCGCCCGCCACGCGTCGCGCGCGGCGTCCTGCCGGTCGCCGTTCCAGCCGCGGTGCCGGTAGCGGACCCCGGCGATCGCCACCCGGTGCCCGGCCGTGGCCCGGCCGATGGCGCGGAAGAACGGCCGCATCCGGGCCCCGGGGAGGTTCCACCGCGTCGGCGGCTCCAGGCCTTCGGCGCGGCCGCCGTGCAGCAGCAGGACGGCGGCCGTGGGGCGTTCCGGGAGCGCGTACGGGACCAGCGCCGTGTGCGGCGCCGCACCGTCGTCGGCGCCCTCGGTGCCGTCGGCACACACAGCGCCGTCACCGAACGTCATCGGATCGCCTCTCCTCGCACTCTCCGTCATTATCCGCCGCTCCCTCCGCCGCCGCCCGTCCTGTTCCTGCCCGGGATTCGAGGCGGAGCCCCCACCGGATTGCCCGAGCGGCCAATCCGCCGGCCGCAGGTCTACGAATCACCAGCAGGGAGAGACGGGGCACGAAGGGAGCGGCATGACCGACACAAGGCGCCGGATCGCGGTCGTGGGGAGCGGGGTGGCCGGACTGACCGCCGCTTACGCACTGCAACGGCACTGCGACGTGTCGTTGTTCGAGGCGGACGACCGGCTGGGCGGGCACGCCCACACCCACGACCTAGCCTCCGCCGACGGACGGGTGACGGCGGTCGACAGCGGCTTCATCGTGCACAACGAGCGCACCTACCCCACCCTGCTGCGGATCTTCGCCGAACTCGGCGTCCCCACACAGGAGTCCGAGATGAGCATGTCCGTGCGGTGCGAGGGCTGCGGCCTGGAGTACGCCGGCGCCCGCGGGCCCGGCGGGCTGTTCGCCCAGCCGCGCAACGGAGTGCGCCCGGAGTACCTGCGCATGCTGGCCGAGGTGCCGCGCTTCCACCGCAGGGCCCGGCGGCTGCTGGCCGGGGACGACGCCCGCGACGACGCCACCACGCTGGGCGAGTTCCTGCGTGCGGGGCGATTCTCGGCGTACTTCGTCGCGCACTTCATGACCCCGCTGGTGGCCTGCGTCTGGTCGTGCTCGCCGCGGACCGCGGCCGACTACCCGGCCGCGTATCTCTTCCGGTTCCTGGACCACCACGGCATGCTCTCGGTGTCCGGCTCGCCCACCTGGAAGACCGTCACCGGCGGCTCGCGCGTCTACGTCGAGCGGATCGCCAAGCGGCTCACGGCCCTCCGTACCGCCACCCCCGTACGCGCCCTGCGGCGGCACGCCGACGGCGCCGAGATCGTCACCGACGACGGCGAGAGCGAGGAGTACGACGCGGTGGTCGTCGCCACCCACCCCGACCAGGCGCTGCGTCTGCTCGCCGACGCCACCGCCACGGAGCGCGCGGTGCTCGGCGCGATCCCGTACTCCCGCAACCCCACGCTGCTGCACACCGACACCTCGCTGCTGCCGCGCAGCCCCGGGGCCCGCGGCTCGTGGAACTACCTGATGCCCTCGTGCGCCCCCTCGCCCGGCGGCGTGCGGGTCACCTACGACATGAACCGGCTCCAGCGGCTGGACAGCCCCGAGCACTTCCTGGTCACCCTCGGCGGCGAGGAACTGGTCGACCCGGGCCGGGTGCTGGCCCGCATGGTCTACGAACACCCCGTCTACACACCGGAGTCGGTCGCCGCGCAGCGCCTGCTGCCCACTCTGGACACCTCGGTCACCGCCTTCGCCGGGGCCTACCACGGCTGGGGCTTCCACGAGGACGGCTGCCGCTCCGGCGCCGAGGCCGCCCGCACGCTGGGGGCGCGATGGTGACCGCCGCCGCCCCGCCGGACGTGCCCGCCCTGTACGAGTGCGTGATCACCCACGTCCGCACCCGCCCGGTCGGCCACGCCTTCACCCATCGCACGTACATGTGGCTGATCGACCCCAGCCGGCCGCCCCGGCTTCCCGCGCCGCTGCGCCCCTTCGCCCGCTTCGACGCCCGGGACCACTTCGGCGGCCGGCAGCCCACCGTACGGGCCGCCCTGGACACCTGGCTCGCCGCGCGCGGCGTGGACCTGCGGGGCGGCCCGGTGCGGATGCTCACGCACGCCCGGGTCCTCGGCCATGTCTTCAACCCGCTGACCCTCTACTGGTGCCACACGCCGGACGGCGCCCTGGCCTGCGTCGTCGCCGAGGTCCACAACACCTACGGCGAGCGCCACGCCTACCTGCTGCGCACCGACGAGGCCGGCGCGGCGAGCGTCGCCAAGGACTTCCACGTCTCGCCGTTCTTCCCCGTCGACGGTGCCTACCGCATGCGGCTGCCGGAGCCGGACGCCGCGCTCCGCCTCACCGTCCACCTGGAGCGCGAGGAGACCCGGCCGTTCACCGCCACCGTGCGCGGCGAACGGCGGCCCGGGACCGCCCCGTTCCTGCTGCGCTCCGCGCTGCGCCATCCCTGGTCCACCGCCGCCGTGTCGGCCGGCATCCGCCGGCACGGCATCCGACTGCTGCTGCGCGGACTGCCCGTGCTGCGGCGCCCCGTCCACCGGTCCCAGGAGGGCTTCGAGTGACCACGTCCGTCCCCGTCCCCGCATCCGTTACCGCCGCCGCCGGCGGCGTGGACCCGCGCCGCTGGCCGGACGCCGCCGCACCACCGCAGTGCTCACGCGCCCGCGCCGCCGTCGCCGGCGTCGTCGTGCGCCGCGCCCTGTCCCGGCTGCCGCTGCGCTGCCGCCTCGGGCCCGGCGGCCCGGTGCTCGGCACCGGCGGGCCCGCGGTCGAGATCGTCGACCCCGACGCCTTCTTCCGCCGCGTGGGCGCGGGCGGCCTGATCGGCTTCGGCGAGTCCTACATGGCCGGCGAGTGGGACGCGCCCGACCTCGTCGCGGTGCTCACCGTGCTGGCCGGCCACGTCACCGAACTCGTCCCCCGGCCGCTGCAGAAGCTGCGCGCCCTGTGGGCGCGCCGGCAGCCCCGCGAGCGCCGCAACACCCTCGACGGCGCCCGGGACAACATCCACGCCCACTACGACCTGTCCAACGAGCTGTTCGCGCTCTTCCTGGACGAGACCCTCACCTACTCCTCGGCGGTCTTCCGCGCCCTGCCCGCCGCGCCCGAACTGCTCGCCGACGCCCAGCACCGCAAGATCGACCGCCTGCTGGACCTCGCGCGGGTCGGCGAGGGCACCCGGCTGCTGGAGATCGGCACCGGCTGGGGCGAACTCGCCGTGCGCGCCGCCCGGCGCGGCGCCGAGGTCGTCACCGTCACCCTCTCCGAGGAGCAGCGCCGGCTGGCCACCGAGCGCATCGAGGCGGCCGGCCAGTCCGGCCGGGCGGCGGTGCTGCTGTGCGACTACCGCCAGGTGACCGGCCGTTACGACGCGATCGTCAGCGTCGAGATGATCGAGGCCGTCGGCGCCGACTACTGGCCCGTCTACTTCGGCGCCCTCGACCGACTGCTCGCCCCCGGCGGCCGGATCGCGCTGCAGGCCATCACCATGGCAGACGACCGCATGCTGGCCACCCGCCACACGTACACCTGGATACAGAAGTACATCTTCCCCGGCGGCCTGATCCCCTCTCCCGAGGCAATCGGGCGCACCCTCGCGGAGCACACGGCGCTGCGCGTCGAGGACAGCACCGGCTTCGCGGCGCACTACGCCGAGACGCTGCGGCTGTGGCGCGACCGCTTCACCGCGCGGGCCGCCGAGGTCGACGCCCTCGGCTTCGACGCGACCTTCCGCCGTATGTGGGCCCTCTACCTCGCCTACTCCGAGGCGGGCTTCCGCTCGGGCTACCTCGACGTGCGCCAACTGCTGCTCACCAGAGAGGAGACCGCCCGGTGAAGAGTGCCGCGGACACCCTCGTCCCCCTGCTGGAGCAGTTCACCGGCGGCCCCCTGCCGGTACGGCTGCGGGCCTGGGACGGGAGCACCGCAGGGCCGCGCGACGCGCCGATGGTGGTGCTGCGCTCCCGGCGCGCGCTGCGCCGACTGCTCTGGGAGCCCGGCGAACTCGGCCTGGCCGAGGCCTACATCTCCGGCGACCTCGACGTGCGCGGCGATCTCACCGAGGCCCTGCGCACGGTCTGGCGCGCGGTGCGCGAGGGCAGCGTCAACCCGCCGCGGCTGACCGCCGCCGACCGCCTGCGGGCGGCCGGCGCCGCGCTGCGGCTC
>NZ_JBHXSO010000100.1:0-17809 GCF_042714775.1 Streptomyces sp. NPDC058691
AGCTCGGTCAGGATCTCCTTGCCCCGCGGTGACTTCGTGTTCAGCGTGATGCTCCGCTTGTTGGAGTTGAGCATCGTGAAGTAGAGGCTGTCGGCATCGGGCACATCCCGCAGCTGACCCCGGGTGATGTCACCACCGGGCGCCTCCAGCTTCACCACGTCCGCACCCAGCCACGCCAGCAACTGCGTCGCCGACGGACCCGACTGCACATGCGTCATGTCCAGCACGCGAACACCGTCAAGAGCCCTGCTCGCAGGTGCGGAGTTGCCCTCGTTCATGGCGAGTTGGGGTCCTTCCGTTCGGGGCCGGTGCCTGGTCGTTCGTGTGATTCCGTTCAGGAGTCTGTACATTGCATACAGCCGACGAATACTGTATGCAGACGTTTATCCCTCATCGGCAAGCCGGTGTCCAGAGGTGTGCACCGGATTCTCCGCCGACTCCAGTCAGGGCAGGTGCGTTTGACGATGGATCTGTTCGAGTACCAAGCACGGGAGCTCTTCGCAGGTCACGGCGTCCCCGTGCTCGATTCCGCCGTAGTGGCCGATCCTGCGGCGGCCCGCGCGGCGGCCGAGCGCCTGGGCGGACGCGTCGTGGTGAAGGCCCAGGTCAAGACAGGCGGCCGGGGCAAGGCGGGCGGGGTGAGACTGGCCTCCGACCCCACGGACGCGGAGGCCAAGGCCCGCGCGATCCTCGGCATGGACATCAAGGGGCACACCGTCGGCACGGTCATGCTCACCGAGACCGCCGACATCCAGGACGAGTTCTACGTCGCCTACCTGCTCGACCGCGCGGAGCGCACGTTCCTCGCCATGGCCTCGGCCGAAGGCGGCATGGACATCGAGGAGGTCGCCGCGACCCGGCCCGGGGCCCTGGCCCGCATCCCCGTCGACGCCGACGAGGGCGTCACCGAGGAGAAGGCGCGCGAGATCGCCGCCGCCGGCGGCCTGCCGGACGAGGCCGTACCCGTCCTGGTGGCGCTGTGGGAGGTCTTCACCGAGGAGGACGCCCTCCTCGTCGAGGTCAACCCGCTGGTACGGACCGAGGACGGCCGCATCCTCGCCCTCGACGGCAAGGTGTCGCTCGACGCCAACGCCCGCTTCCGCCACCCCGCCCACGCCGCCTACGAGACCCCCGGCGAGGGCGACCCGCTGGAGGCCGCCGCCCGCGCCAAGGGCCTCAACTACGTCAAGCTCGACGGCTCGGTCGGCGTCATCGGCAACGGCGCGGGCCTCGTCATGAGCACCCTCGACGTGGTCGCCCACCACGGCGGCGCCCCCGCCAACTTCCTCGACATCGGCGGCGGCGCCTCCGCCCAGGTCATGGCCGACGGCCTCGGCGTCATCCTCTCCGACCCCGACGTCACCTCGGTCCTCGTCAACGTCTTCGGCGGCATCACCGCCTGCGACGCCGTCGCCGACGGCATCGTGCGGGCCCTCGGGCTCGTCGACCTCACCAAGCCCCTCGTCGTGCGCCTCGACGGCAACAACGCCGAGCGCGGCCGGGCCATCCTCGACGCCGCCGCGCCGTCGCTGGGGCCCCTCGTACAGCAGCTGGACACCATGGACGGCGCGGCCGCGCGGGCCGCCGCGCCCGCAAGGAGCTGATCGCGATGGCCATCTTCCTCGACCGCAACAGCAAGGTGATCGTCCAGGGCATGACCGGCTCGGAGGGCATGAAGCACACCCGGCGCATGCTCGCCTCGGGCACCGACGTCGTCGGCGGCGTCAACCCGCGCAAGGCCGGCACCCACGTGGAGTTCGACGGGCGCATCGTCCCGGTCTTCGGGTCGGTCAAGGAGGCGATCGGCGCCACGGGCGCGGACGTCAGCGTCGTCTTCGTCCCGCCGCCCTTCGTCCGCGCCGCCGTCGACGAGGCGGCCGACGCGGGGACCCCCCTGGTCGTCGTCATCACCGAGGGCGTTCCCGTCCACGACACCGTCGCCTTCCGGGCCCGCGCCACCGCCGCCGGGACCCGCGTCATCGGCCCCAACTGCCCCGGTCTGATCAGCCCCGGACAGTCCAACGCGGGCATCATCCCGGCCGACATCACCACGGCCGGACGCATCGGACTCGTCTCCAAGTCCGGCACCCTCACCTACCAGCTGATGTACGAGCTGCGCGACCTCGGCTTCTCCACCGCCGTCGGCATCGGAGGCGACCCCGTGATCGGCACCACGCACATCGACTGCCTGCGCGCCTTCCAGGACGACCCCGACACCGACCTCATCGTGATGATCGGCGAGATCGGCGGCGACGCCGAGGAGCGGGCCGCCTCCTACATCTCCCGTCTCGTCACCAAGCCCGTCGTCGGCTATGTCGCGGGCTTCACCGCCCCCGAGGGCAGGACCATGGGCCACGCCGGCGCCATCGTCTCCGGCTCCGCCGGCACCGCCCGGGCCAAGAAGGAGGCCCTGGAGGCGGCGGGTGTCGCCGTCGGCAGCACGCCCTCGGAGACCGCGCTCCTCGTCCGCGGGCTGCTGTGATGACCGGCACCGAGGAGCTCCTCATCCGCCGTCACGATGTCGGGGCCGCCCTGGTCCCGCTCGACCCGAGGAAGCGCGATCCCCAGACCCGGGTCGCCATCGTCGCCTGCATGGACGCCCGGCTCGGCGTCGAGACCATGTTCGGTCTGCGTCCGGGCGACGCCGATGTCATCCGCAACGCGGGAGGCTGTGTCACCGACGACACACTCCGCTCGCTCCGGCTGAGCCAGCTGCGAGGGGGCACCCGCGAGATCGTGCTGGTCCACCACGAGGACTGCCCGGCCTTGAGCGACCCGGACGAGGACCTGCGGGCGTGCATGACCCGCCTCGGCGACAACGCGGAACTGCCCCACACCGAGGCGGTGCGGGGATTCCTCTACACACGCGGTGGCGCCCTGCGCGAGATCCGTCCGGCGTGAGCCCTGACGCCCACGGCCTCCGGCACCGTACGCCCCCCGGCCCACGCCGGAGGCGTACGGTGCCGCGGTCCCGCGCCGCCGCGCACACCCCGCCGGCCCAGGGGATACGCAGGTGAAACCCACTCCGAATCCTTGGTATCGTTGTCCAGGTCGCCGCGGGGATGCCCCGCGGTCGGACACCCGGTCCGGGTGGCGGAATGGCAGACGCGCTAGCTTGAGGTGCTAGTGCCCTTTATCGGGCGTGGGGGTTCAAGTCCCCCCTCGGACACCAGATCAATCCGATGGATTACCCACTGAGACCCCTGTTGATCAGGGGTTTTTTGCTTTCCGGAACTGTGCCGTGACCGGCCGTGCGACCAGTACGCCCGTATGGGCCGGGGTCCACCGACCCCGGCCCGTACGAAAGTGTGACTGCGTGCCGCTCAGGCGGTGACCGGCGTGGAGTGGCTCGCGCCGCCACGACGGCGGCGCTCCTCGAACGAGGCGAAGAGCGCGGAGACGCCGTAGACCATGCTGAACAGTCCGAAGACGCTGGCGAGGGAGACCGCTCCGATGTCCGGACGGACGAACAGCACGAACGCGAGCACGACCGACACCAGGCCGGTCAGGATGAACAGAGCCCGCTCGCCGGCCTTCTCGCCGCGCTGGAAGGCCAGGGCGATCTCCATGGCGCCGGTCGCGAGTGCCCACGCGGCGACGCAGATCGTGAGTGCCAGAGCCGTGATGCCGGGCCACGCCAGGGCGATCACGCCGGCCGCGACCGAGAACAGGGCGAGCAGCAGCCAGCCGAGGACGGGGCCCACCTTGTCGCTGGCGAAGGCGCGGGTACCGTCCGTCACGGCACTCATGAACGCGTAGACGGCGAAGAGGACGACGAAGGCGCCGACGGTGATGCCGGGCCAGGTGACGGAGACTACGCCGATGACGACGGCCAGCAGACCGCGCCAGAGCAGTGCGTTGGGCGAACTGAGCATGGTGACCTTCCACATGTGAGGGATCCGCCTCGCGATTGACCACGAAGGGGGGATGCATGGTGCGCTGCCCGGCCTCGCCTGAGGCCATGGCGTTCGCCATGAAGGCTAGATTCGTGGTTTCCCCGTTGTGATCGGTCATCCGACCGCTTCCGCTACTTCACCGCCGACTCGCCCCGGTGAAACGACGGGTTCGCTACAGCGTCGCGTGGACGCAGTGCCGCAGGCCTGGGGTCGTGTCCCAGCCCAGGATGTGCATCACCTTGCGCGCGAGAGGCGGCGTGGCGTGCAGCAGCAGACAACGGCCCTCGCGGCTGAGATTCTTCGCGACGGTCGTCATCGTGCGGATTCCGGCGACGTCGATGAACGTGACGCCTGACAGATCGACGTGCAGATCGGCCCGCCCGAACCGGACCGCCTCGTCCAGGGTCGTGGCCAGCAGACCCCGGGTGCAGAGGTCGATCTCCCCTTCGAACCGCAGGCCGGCCGGGCTGAACGTCCGCACGACCCGCAGTAGCGCCGCCTCATCCCGTAGCAGGCGTTCGAGGGTCGGAGCGGCCGCGGGGGCGGCGGCGGAATACCGACGCGGCGGTTGGAGATCGGTCATGGAAGTCCCGTTCGTGCTTGTTGAGAGCGCACCACCCGGGGGCTGCCTCAGGTGAGCCATCCACCGAGAAGGCGCGGAACGATAAGAGCACTATGTCGAACGGTTGTCGGCCGAGGCTTCCGCAAAATGACTGATCGTCGTACTATCCGCGGGCTCCTCGGCGCGTGCCGCGCGGACGGGGACGATCACCAGTGAGCGCATGCCGTGCCCATGGACCGCCCGCGTCCGCGCGGGATCATGATCGAGCCGGATTCCCGGCGTGGGTCACGCTTCGGACGCGTCCCGCTGCTGTGCGGGCTCGCCGGTGGCGGCGGACGGCTCGGACACGGCCTGCAGCACCTTGATCTGTGCCTTGTCGCGCGCGGCCTCCAGTTCCTCGATGCTCGCGCCGAACTGCGCTTGTCCGGAGAGGAGCCTGACCGTCGCCTCGTCGAACACCGGCGCGCCGAGGTCCCGCCAGAGGCCTTCGAGGCCGGGGCCGAGGTGCTCGAGGAAGTGCGGCAGGCCGCCGGTGCCGCCACCGAGGTGGAAGCTGCGGAAGGGGCCGGCGACGGCCCAGCGCAGTCCCACGGAGGAGGTCACGATGCCGTCGAGTTCCGATTCGGTCACCACGCCCTCCACGACGAGGTTGACGGCCTCGCGGAACAGCGCGGCCTGCAGCCGGTTGGCCACGAATCCGGGTACCTCCTTGCGGAGCACCTGCGGCTTCTTGCCGAGCGCCGTGTAGAAGGCGACGGCGCGCTCGACCACTTCCCGGTCGGTCTTCTCGCCCGGAACGACCTCCACCAGCGGGATGAGGTGCGGCGGGTTGAAGGGGTGCCCGATGACGAGCCGTTCGGGCTGCTTCAGCGCCTGTGCGATGTCGGTGGCGCGAATGCCCGAGGTGGAGCTGAGCAGCAGGGCGTCGGGACGTGCGGCCCCCTCGATCCGGGCGAAGAGGTCCTGCTTGACGTCGAGGCGTTCGGGGCCGTTCTCCTGCACGACGTCCGCGTCCGCGACCGCCTTGCCGAGGTCGGCCTCGAAGCGCAGGTTGCGTTCGAGGTCGGCGGTGGGGAGGCCGAGCGCGTGCAGGGTGGGAACGGCCTGCCGCAGCTGTTCGTGCACCAGCTGCTCCACGCCGGGCATGGGGTCGGTGACGGTGACGGTCAGGCCCTTGGCGAGGAACAGGGCGGTCCACGAGGAACCGATCACCCCGGCTCCGACCACGGTGACGCGCCGATAGGCGTCCAGGGTGCCGGGGGCGGCGACGTGCGTGTCGTTCATGATGACTCTTCCTGGGAATGCGGCCGGCGGAGTTCGCCGGCCGGGGTCGTTGTGGACGCGGGTCGGGGTGCCAGTGGTGCACGGCCTCAGCTGCGCGCCGACTGCGCTCCGCCGATGTCGTTCACGAGGCTGCGCTCCTGGAGGGACGCGACGGTGCCCGCGGTGCCGTGGAAGATGCAGAACAGCCCGAAGGTGGTGGCCAGGGAGACCGCGCCCATGTCCGGCTGGGCGAAGAACACGAAGGCGAGCGCGACCGACATGAGGCCGGTCAGCACGAACAGCACGCGCTCGCCCGGCAGTTCCCCGCGCGGGAAGGCCAGGGCGATCTCCATGGCACCCGTTCCCAGCGCCCACGCGCCGAGCCACATCGTCACGGCGAGCGCGGTGATGGCGGGCCACGCCGACGCGACCGCGCCGGCCACGACCGACAGCAGGGCGAGCATCAGCCGGCCGTGGACCGGGCCCAGCCGGCCGCTGCTGAAGGCTCGTGCGATGTCCAACGCCGCGCCCATGAACGCGTAGACCGCGAACAGGGCGACGAACGCACCGATGGTGATGCCGGGCCATGCCTCGGCGACCACTCCGACGGCGACCGTCAGCAGGCTGCGACACAGCAGCGCGTCGGACGAGCTGAGCATGGGGTCTCCGTGGGTGAGGGGCGTCTCGTGACCGACGGGAAGCGGGGAGAGATCTGGCATGCGCACCGGTGCCCCGACCTTGCGCGAGATCGTCCTCTCCACAGCGCACGCTAGGGGTGGCCGGCCCGTACGGTGATCGGTCATCCGACTGCGGCCGGTACCTCATCACGTCGCTCCGCGGGTGAAGGGCCGGCGGCGGTCGCGGAGGTCGCGGCGGACCGTTGCATGATGCGATGCAGTCATCTGACGCATGCGCGGGTCATGTCCCGGCGGGATCATCGGTGCCGCCCGAACGGGTTGCCGCAGCCATGGCCTTCGGCCGGTCGACGAGGAGCCGAAGTGATCAAAGAGGTCGAGAGCGGTGGCTTCCACCTGGCTTCGGACGCCGTCGGCATGCCGGAAGGGTCTTCGGCACCAGTGATCGATGTTCCGCCGCGGCGGACCGTCCGCAGGGCGGCCGATCTGTGGCGGTTGCTGGTGTCCCTGGCCGCGTTGGTCGTGACCGTGCTGCTGGCGGTCGCGACGCGCGATTTCTCCCGTACCGTGCAGCAGGGACTGGTCATCACGGCGACCGCGCTGCCGCCGGGCCTGCGGGACGGTCTCGTGGGGACGGTGCAGGTGGTCGCCGCGCTCGCGCCGATCGCCGCGCTGACGGTGTGGTCCGTACGGAGGCGGCTCGACCCGGTCCTGCGCGTGGTGCCCGCGGCGGCGCTGGGCGCGCTGGCCGCGTGGTCGCTCACGCACCTGGCGTTGGTGCGCAGCAGACCCGACGCGTGGCCGGAGGTGCTGGCCGGCCGGGACGGTCTGGTACGAGCGGGCTGGCCGTCGGCCGTGTACCTGGCGGTCTGTGTGGCGGCGGTCGTCGCGGCGGGCCCGTGGCTCGGATCGCGCTGGCGGCGGGCGCTGTGGTCGCTGACGGCCGCGTGTGCTCTGTTCAGCGTCGTCGCCGCCGCGATCGTGCCGCTGGACGCCGTCGCCGCGTTCGCCGTGGGTGGCGCGGCCGGGTCGGCGGTGCTGCTGCTGGCCGGCGCGCCGGCCGACCGCCCGGCGGCGCGTGCGGTGGGCGATGCCCTCGTCGCCTCCGGAATCCCGGTCGCCACCCTGCGCGAGCTGCCGTGGGATGAGCAGAATCCCCGGGAGGGGACCCTCTTCCGGGCCGAGACCACCGCCGGTTCCCGGCTGGCGGTACGGGTACTCGCCGCCGAGGACCACAACCGTGATCTGTTCCACCGGTTCGCCCGGCGGGCGCTTCTGCGCCACGCGGCCGACGCGACCGCCCAGTCACCGCTCGCGGCAGCCGAGCACGAACTGCTCATGCTTGTCTTCGCGGCACGCACCGGGGCCCGGGTCGACGAACCCGTGATGGCGTATCCGGTGGCCGGAGGCGGCGCGCTGGTGACGACCGTGGACAAGGACGCCCGTGCGCTGTCCGCGTTGGCGGACGAGGAGATGACCGACCAGGTCCTCATCGGGGTGTGGAAGTCCGTGGCCCGCCTCCAGGAGCACCGGCTGGGACACCGGGCACTGCGCCCGGAGCACGTCCTCGTCGAACCCGGGGGTGAGAGCCGGCTCTCGGCGTTCGCGCGGGCCCAGCTCAATGCCCCGCCCGCCGTGCTCGGCAGCGACGTCGCCGAGCTGCTGGCCACGACCGCGGTGCGGGTCGGCCCCCGGCGCGCCACCGCGTGCGCACTGGCCGGCCTGGGACCGGACCTGCTCGGGACGGCCCTGCCCTACCTGCAGCCGCTCGCGCTGATGGGCCCCGCGCGACGCGCGGTCGCCCGGTACGACCAGGACCGCGCACGGGAGGCCCGGAAGAGCGCCGGGCGGCGGACTCTGCGCGCCGGCGGTCGCCCGAATCTGCTGAAAGATCTCGCCGCCGAGGTCGAAACGGCGGGTGGCGCGCCTTCGGTTCGGCTCGCGCACCTGGCGCGCTTCACGTGGAAGAGCGCCCTGGGCCTGGCGGGCGCGTTTCTGGTCCTCCATCTCGTGCTCCCGCAGTTGGCGAACGCTCCGGCGGCTGCCGACGCGCTGGCCGAGGCGAATTGGTGGTGGGTGTTGGCGGTGGTGCCCGTCACCTTCGTCTCGCAGGCGTTCTCGACGGGGCTGCAATGGGGCACCATCCCGGACAGGCTGACGTTCGGCCCCACGTACGAGGTGCAGTTCGCCTCTTCGTTCCTGAACCGGATCACTCCGGGCAATGTCGGCGGAATGGCACTCAATCTGCGCTACTTGCAGAAGGCGGGGATCGAGACGGGGGCCGCCACGGCTTCCGTGGGGCTGCAGAGTCTGGCCGGTGCGATCTCCAACGCCGTCGTCGCCGCCGTCTTCTTCGCCCTGGCGGGGCGGAGCCACACCGCGGTGGCCCCGGATCTGCCCCCGGGCCGGACTGTGCTGTGGGGCATCGCCCTGACGCTCGCGGCCGGGGGCCTGCTGGTCCTCACCCCGCCCGGCCGTCGCTTCCTGCGCGACATGGTGTGGCCCTTCCTGCGCGCGGCCGGCTCGACCGTCGCCGGGATCGCGTCCCAGCCGGCCAAGGTCGTCGTGGGTGTGACCGCTGCGCTCGGCCTGCCCCTCATCCAGGTCGTCGGCCTGGCCCTGAGCCTCCACGCGCTGGGCGGTGACCTGCCCGTCATCCAGGTCGGGGCCGCGTACATGGCGGCCCGTCTGATCGCCGGCGCGGCCCCGGTGCCGGGCGGTCTGGGCGCGCTGGAGGCCGGACTCATCGCCGGTCTGACCACGCTCGGCGTGGCGGCCGGGGCGGCCACGTCGGCGGTGCTCGTCTACCGGTTGCTCACGTTCTGGCTGAACGTCCCGCTGGGCGCCCCGGCGCTCGGCGTGGCGGAGCGGCGCGGCTACGTCTGACGGGTGCGTCGCATGCCCCCTGTATCGTGGTATTTTGTATCGTTTCATGCTTGGCAGTCATGGAGACAGTCACATGGCTCATGCTGCGCTCCCGCGGTTTCCCTATGATCCCGCTGAAAAGACACGGAGCACCGGAAGACTGAGGTGAGGCGTGGACGGGGCCGGGCTTCTTGGCCGCGACGAGCAGTTGAGGGTCCTCCAGGAACTCATGGGGAGGCTGCCGGGTTCCGGTGGCGTCGTGACGCTGCAGGGCGGCCCCGGCGTAGGCAAGACCGCGCTGTTGCGGGCGGCGGCCGAAGGTGCCCGCACGGCGGGATGGCAGATGCTGGAGGTCGCCGGGCGCTTCGACGACACACCTTTCAGCGGTCTGCGCGAGTTGCTTCGGCCGGTGATCGACACGGCGGACGCCCTGCCTCCGGGGCAGGGCGAGATCCTGCGGGCGGCGCTCGAGACCGGTTCCGTGTCACCGCAGGAGACCTTCAAGGTCACCCTGGCCGCATTCAACCTGATCACCATGAGGGCGGCCGAGCAGCCCGTGGTGCTGATCGTCGACGACGTGCAGTGGCTCGACAGGCCCACCCGGGACGTGCTGGCGTTCATAGCGCGCAGGGCGAGCGGCAACCCGATCGTCATGGTCGCGGCACTCCGCAGGGGACGGACCCTGCCGGAGGTGCCGGTGCTGGAGGTGCCGGTGCTGGACGAGCCCTCGGCGCGAAGCCTGCTGGCCCGTCATGCGGCCAAGGTGCCTGCCTGTGTTCGGGAGCTGATACTCGCGGAGGCGCTCGGCAACCCGCTCGCGCTGGTCGAACTCCCCGCGGCATGGCGCCCGGCGGGACCATCGGGTTCGTGGGCCCATCTGCCGGTGAACTCCGCCCTGACGAGGGCGTTCGCGAGCGGGCTCAGCGAGCTGCCGGCTCCGGCCCGGGACGCCCTGCTGGTCGCGGCCGTCGACCATGTCGGCGACCTGTCGGAGATCCTGGCCGCCGCCTCCGTCCTGGCGGGGCGTGCTGTCACGGTGGACGTCCTCGACGGCGCGGTCGCGGCCTCGTTGACGCGACTCGACAGGACGATGCTGCGCTTCCCTCATCCCGTCGTCCGATTCGCCGTATTGGACGCGGAGACCCCGGCCCGCCGGCAGGCCGCCCACGCCGCGATGGCGCAGGTCCTGGCCGGACAGCCGGACCGGCGCACCTGGCACCGCGCCCAGTCCGTCGACGGCCCCGACGACGAGATCGCGGACGAACTGGCGGATGCGCAGGCTTCCTTGCTCCGGCGTCACGGAGTCGTCCCGGCCATCTGGGCGCTCGAGCGATCGGCGCAGCTCACCACGGACCCGGCCACTCGGGGACACCGGTTGCTGCAGGCGGCCGAGCATGCGTACGGTCTCGGCCGCACACGCTTGGCCCGATACCTGATCGACGAGGCGGAACGTCTGGAACTCCGCGACGCCGACCGGGCGAAGGCCTGGTGGTTGCGGGACGTCTCGGACGTGGACCCGCGGCCAGGTGAGACCCGGACGGGCGTGCCGGATATCGCCGAGCTGTCGGCGGGCGATCCCGATCTGGCCCTCGACCTGCTGCTGAGCTCGGCGATCCGTGCTCACAGGACCGGTGCCGGCGCAGTTCCGCGGGCCGCCGTCGTCGCGGCCGCCGAACGCCTGACGGACACGGGCGACCCACGCCACATCGCGGCTCTGGCGCTGGCCGAACCCGTGCTCCGCGGCCGGGTGCTGTTCGACCGGCTGTCTTCGAACGAGACGGCGTGGTACTTCCCCGACGCCGATGGCCTACGGCTGTCCGGCATGGCCGCGCACGCGATCGGCGATCCGGTCCGCGCGGTCGACCTGCTCAGCCGAGCGGAGACCATTCTTCGCGCGCAGGGCCGACTCGGTCTGCTGTCGGAGACACTCCTCACCGAAGCCTCCGACCGGCTGCTGCTCGGGGACTGGCCGCGGGCCGGCCATGTCACCGAAGAAGCACGCCGGATCCTCGCCGAGACCGGGCAGCCGGCCGTGATCGCCTCGCTCACCGGCACGGACGCGGTCGCCGCCGCATTGCGCGGGCAACCCGAGCGCGCGGTGGAACTGGCCGAGACCGTGGCGGCGGCATGGCAGCGTGCCGACCTCGTCCCGACGCTACGGCTGGCCCGGGGCATGGCGCGGCTGGGTGAGGGGCGGTACGCCGAGGCGTACCAGGAGTTGAAGCCGCTCCTCGACCAGTCGCACGAGGACCTGCGGTGGCAGGGCTTCGCCGCGGTGATGCCCTTAGTCATGGCTGCGGATCGCGGCAGCAGCCGTTACGAGGCCGCGCGCATACTCGCGGTCCTGGAGGAAGCGGCACGCGTGACTCCCGCCCCGCTGCTGCATGTTCAGCTGCCGTACGCGCGAGCGGTTCTCGCCGCCGACGCGGTGGCCGAGGAACTGTACATGATCGCCTTGGGCCAGGACCTGGCCCGCTGGCCGCTGGTCAGGGCGCGGACGGAGTACGCGTACGGACAGTGGCTGCGCCGCCATCGGCAGGCCGCCCGTTCGCGCGCGATGCTGCTCTCGGCGCGGACCGCTTTCGAGTTCATCGGAGCCTCCGACTGGGCGGCCCGCGGCGCAGGCCCAACGGCCGACAGCCCGCTTCCGTCCGTCAAGGAGCTGCTCTCACCCCAGGAGACACTGATCGCCAGGCTGGCCGCCGAAGGCCTCTCCAACCGGGAGATAGCGGGACGGCTGCATCTGTCGCATCGTACGATCGCGGCACATCTGTACCGGGCCTTCCCCAAGCTCGGAATCACCTCGCGCAGTGAGCTGGTGCCACTGCTGAAGCTGCTGGAACCGGCCGCGAGCGGTGCCGCCACCGGCGTTCGCCGCACTGCCGCAGGTGTCGAAGGAATCCGTCAAACGACGCAAGCCGCCGAGGGGGTGGAGTGATTAGCGTGGCCGTACGGGGAGTTCAGGAGGGATTCCATGGGTATGGCGATGCTGGTCGGAAGAGAGCGGGAGGTCGCCGCTCTGGCGAGTCTCATCGAACGGAGGCCGCCGCGGGGTGCGGTGCTGCTGATGCTCGGGGACCCGGGTATCGGCAAGTCGTCGCTGCTGCATGAGGCGGAGTCCAGGGGACGGGCCCGGAGTCTCCGGGTACTCCGGCTGGCCGGTGTCGAGTGCGAGGCGGCGTTTCCGTTCGCAGGACTGCACCAGATGGTCGGTCCGGTGCTCGATCACCTTTCACCGCTTCCGCAGCACGAGAGGGAGGCGTTGTTGACGGCGTTCGGCCTGGCCGAGGGGCCGCCGCCGGATCCGTTCCTGATCAATCTGGCGGTCGTGGATCTGCTGGCGGCCGTAGCGGACGACGGGCCGGTGCTGGTCCTGGCCGACGACGTGCAGTGGCTGGACGCGCAGTCGCATGAGGCGCTGACGTTCGTCGCGCGGCGCGTGGCGGGACCCGTGGTGATCATCGCCGTAATGCGCCGCGGCCATACGGGCCCGTTCCTCCAGGCAGGCTTTCCGGTCCTGACCGTCGGGGGCGTGGACGACGACGCGGCTGCGCAGATCCTGTCGGCTCATGCTCCCGCCCTTTCTCCGGCCGAGCGGCGGCGCATCCAGCGGGAGGCGCTGGGCAATCCGCTGGCGCTGCGCGAATTGCCGATCGCGATGGCGGCCGCGCCCTCCACCGCTCTGCGCCCGCTGACCCTGTCCGACCGGCTGGAGAACGCGTTCGCGGGGCGGGGTGCCGAACTGCCCTCGGCGACCCGTGACGCGTTGCTCGTCGCGGCCGTCGACCCGGCGGACAGCCTCGCCGAGATCCTCCTCGGAACCTCGTCACTGCGCGGCGAGCCGGTCACTGCCGAGGTGTTCGACCCCGCGCAGGCGGTAGGACTGGTGAGCGTGGAAGGGGACCGGGTCGCCTTCCTCCACCCGCTGATGCGTTCGGGAATCCTGCAGGCCGAAAGCCTGGCCCGGCGGCAGTCGGCCCACCGGGCGCTGGCGGACACCCTGGACGATGTGTACCGGCGGACCTGGCACCGCGCGCAGTCCATCGTGGGTCCCGACGACCCGATCGCCGACGCTCTCGAGGCCAATGCCGCGCAGGCGCTGAGCCGGGGCGCGGTGTTCTCGGCGATCGATGATCTCGAACGGTCGGCGGAGCTGACGAGTTGCTCGGCGCTGCGCGGACACCGGCTGGTGATGGCCGCCGGGCACGCCTTCGGCATGGGCCGGGACGACATGGTCCAGTCTTTGCTGCAGTCGGCTGACCGGACCGACCTGACCGACCTGGACCGAGCACGCATGGAATGGCTCGGCGAGATGTTCGACCACGCGCCCGAGGGTGCTGCGCGGGTCAACGAGTTGTGCGACCTCGCCGTTCGGTCCGCGCCTGCCGATCCCGATCTGGCGCTCGACATCCTCATGGCGGCTGCCTTGCGATGTTGGTGGGCCGACACCGGGTCGGCCGCCCGGGCGCGTGTGGTCGCGTGCGTTGACAGGCTGCCCGAGACGGCGGGCGATCCGCGCCACCTCGCTGCCCTGTCGGGGGTGGAACCGGTGCTGCGCGCCCGGCAGATCATCGAGGCACTGACCCGGACGCCTTGGGGCGACGATGGGGACGCACTGCTGGTCCTGGGCCTGGCCGCGCACGCGGTGGGGCACATGACCCTGGCGGCCGAGTTCGTGGACCGCTCCGAGGTGACATTGCGTCGGCAGGGCCGGCTGGGACTTCTTTCGCAGGTGTTGGCCACGCAGTCGTGGACGCACGTGCTGCTCGGGGACCTGGTGCGGGCGGCCGACATGGCCGAGGAGGCGAGGCGGCTGGCAGCGGAGACGGGCCAGCCGGCGTGGGCAACCGCGACGCAGGTGGCCGATGTCCTTCTGCATGCGCTCGCCGGTGATACGCAGGAGGTACTGCGGCGGGTCACCGATGCCGAACTGCACGAGACCCGCGGCCGGAACTTGATTCTGTCGGTGCTCCAACTCGCCCGTGGACTGGTGTCATTGACGGCAGGGCGGAACCGGGACGCCTACCGGACGTTGCGGGCGTTGTTCGATCCCGCCGATCCCGTCTTCCACCAGCGGAACAGTTTCGCGAGCCTGATGTTCCTCGCGGACGCGGCCGTGCGTGCCGGGCACCGGGAGGAAGCCCACGATTTGGTGGTGGAGCTTGAGGTGATCGCACGGGTGACGCCGTCGGAGCTTCTGCATGTCCAACTCTCCTACGCCCGTGCGGTCCTGGCCCCCGACGGGGACGCCGAGGACTTCTACCTGGCGGCGCTGCGGCAGGATCTGTCCAGGTGGCCCTATGCCCGCGCGAAGCTCGATCTGGCGTACGGCTCCTGGCTGCGCCGCCAGGGCCGGGTCCCTTTGGCGCGGTCGCTGCTGACCTCGGCGCAGTCCACCTTCGACCGGATCGGCGCGCTCCCGGGAGGTGACGAGGCACGACTGGAACTGCGGGCGACGGGCGCCCTGATCGACTGGCCCGAGTCGTCCGCCGAGCGGTGGAGGAAGATCACCGAGCTGTCCGATCTACGGCTTCCGGACGACGAGATCGCCGAGCGGCTCGGCCTGCAAGGGGCGGTTGTGACGATGTACCGAGGCAGGACACGGCCCGGCACCCCCCGGTGAGGACATCACGGCAGTCGGATGACTCAAGCCCGGCAACGGGAATCCCGGCACCATGGCATGAGTCCGCTTCTCTCGAGTGGCCGGATGGGACTGCATGGAAAAAGCCGGGAACGGATCGATCCCCTCGCTCGGTTCGGGGAATTCGGCACCCCAGGGTGTCGAACTGCGCCATCTGCGCTATTTCGTGGCGGTGGCGGAAGCGGGAACCTTCACGCAGGCCGCGGAGCGAATGTACGTCGGGCAGCCGACACTAAGTCAGCAGATCCGGCGCCTTGAGGAATTCGTCGGCACGCCTTTGTTGCAGCGCCGGCGTGAAGGAGTTCGGCTGACCGAAGCCGGCACCATATTGCTGGAGGAGTCCCGGGCCGTTCTCTCCATGGTCGATCACGGCGTCAGCAGGACCCGGCAGGCGGCGGGGCTGGGCCGGTCGCGCCTGCGTTTCGTCGTCCAGCCGCAGTTGCCGCCCACGCTCGCCGCGGAGACCGTCTCGCGGCTGCGCTCCGCCGCCCCAGAGGTGGACGTGACCTGGTCGGAGAGGGCGCTGGACGCGGACTTCTCCTCGATCCTCCAGCGGCGGGCCGACGCCGCCCTGGGCTGGCTGAGCCCGGCGAACTGCACGCTGCCGGACCCCCTCGACGTGATGGACATCGCGTCCTTCGAACCCGATGTCTGGATTCCGGCACGGCACCCGGCGGCGGTGAAGGGAGGCGTCGGCCTGGACGAACTCGCCCGCATGCACGTCATCCACGGTCCCCGTCACGCCGACCCCGGCACGTACGAGGCATGGCGCTCGGTGCTGCGGACGAGCACCCCGTCCTTCGACTTCACCGACCCGCCGTTCTGGCAGTCGCTGCCCATGACACTGGCCTTCGCCGCGACCGGGAGCCGGCCGAGCGCCGTCCTGACGGGGCCGTGCCGTCCCGTGGGGATCGATCCGCAGCCGACGGCGGACGCGGGCCGGCACGATTTGGTGCCCGTTCGCGTCGAGCGGTCCCCGCTGACCGCCACCGCCGGTCTGGTGTGGAGCGCGGAGCTCTCCCGTGAATTGCAGCAGGTACTTTTCGAAACCGCCGAGGATATCGCTGCCTTGATCGCTGCCCCGCCGATGTCGCGCAATCCATAGCGCGGACCGATACCAGAATCGTCCGCATCGCTTTTACTCGCACCGGGGTTCTGCGGTGGACTGCCGGCAGAGCGGAAATACGCCGCTCACACCGGAACGGAAGGATCCCCTGATGAGCAAGACCAAGGACATTCGCGAGTCGGTCGAGGCGGAACTCATCTTCGACCCGCTGGTGGACGCGACGGACATCACCGTTCACAACCTGAGCGGTGAAGTGCGGATCACCGGCACCGTCCCGAGCTACCTGCAGTACCTGGAGGCCGCCGCCGCCGCGCGTCGGGTGGCCGGCGTCACCAAGGTCCACAACAACCTGGAAGTGGTTCTGCCGGCCGCGCACGAGCGCGACGACGAGACCCTCGCCGCCGTGGCGAACAACGCGCTGCTGATGAACATCGCCGTGCCGCTCGGTGTCGAGGCTTCCGCCTCCAACGGCAACCTGACGCTGACCGGCGTTGTCCGGTACGGCTCGGAGCGGCAGGCGGCGGAGCAGGCGGTGTCCGCACTCACGGGCGTCCGCGGCATCAAGAACAAGATCGGGATCTCCGATGACGCCGACCCGGTCGACGTCACCGTGCTGGTGTCCGACGCGCTGGACCGCAACGCGCTGATCCTCGACGACAGCGAGGTGGACGTCACCACCAATGGGAACACGGTCGTCCTCACCGGCCATGTCCGCACGTGGGCGGAGCACGACGCCGTGATCGGGGCGGCCTGGATGGCCCGAGGCGTCTACGACGTCCGCGACGACCTCTTCATCACCGGCTGACACCGGCCGCGTCAGGAGCTTGATGACGGCCGCTTCGCCGAGAGACCCGAGGGACCGGCCTGCTCCTCCTTCTCAGGACCACCCGCACCACACGGAGATGAAAAGCACCCCATGCACGACGGAGCTCGATTCACGAAGAAGCGCACCGGCAGGTTCCTCGAGCCGGCCGCCGAACTCGAAGACCTGCTGCGGGACGCCCTCGCGATGGTCGCCGGGACGAAGGCGGCGTCCGCCGAGGCGCCTTCCCACCACCACCGGTCCCGTGGCACTTCGCGCCACAGACTGGCACGTTCCGCGGGCCACCTGTGCGGCTACGCACTGCTCGGCTACATCGTCGTCCACCAGCGGCGGAGCCTGAAGAACCCGGCCATCTGACCAGGTTTCCGGCTGCCCGGCGCGGCACGCGGGGCACACCCGCACGCCGCGCCGGGCTCCCCTCACCCGCCCCGGCGCAGATCAGTACAGAAAGGGAAGCGCATGGCCCGCTCGCACAACGAACCCGGCGGCAACGTACGTGACGAAGAACAGGACTGCGAGGAGCTCTCCCTCACGATGTGGCGGCACGTGTCCCTGCACGAGTCACTGCCGATCCATGCCAGCTTCCGCTACGACCGCGCCCGGCCCCTGGAGGTGCGCGTCGCGTTCTCCAACGACGCCGGCGGCACCGTCGTGTGGGTGCTCTCGCGCGACCTGCTGCTGGAGGGGCTGCACCGGCCCAGTGGTCGCGGTGACGTGCGCATCTGGCCGCCGTGCCGGACCCATGGCGGGGACAGCCTCTGGATGCTTCTCCAGGGACCGGCCGGCATGGCACTCCTGGCGGGCCCTGTCGACGTCCTGGGCGCCTGGCTCGAAGAGACGCTCCGAGCCGTTCCCGCCGGTACGGAAGGCCTCTCGATGGACTGGGACGAGGACTTCGCGCGTGTCCGCGAACAGCGGCACCGCTGCTGATCGTTGACCGTCCAGCGGTGCCCGGCGAGGTGTGACGCCGCCCAGGCTGCCGGGCTCCCGCTCGACTACGGACTGCTGCGCCGCACCCGGATCGTCCCCGGCACCGCCCTGGGCGTCGAGGTCGACGC
>NZ_JBHXSO010000101.1:0-17251 GCF_042714775.1 Streptomyces sp. NPDC058691
AGCGGGGGGGCCCCCCCCCCGGGGGGGGGGCCCCCCCGCCCCGGCCCGCGACGAGCCGGAGGGCGCCGTGCTGGCGGCCGCCCGCTCGGCGGCCCCCGCCGGGGCCGGTGTCGCGGTCCGGCGCGGCGGCGGCCTGGTCCGGGTGACCGTCGAGGCCCGTTCGCTCTCCCTCACGCTCCGCGGTGAGGCGGTGGCCGCCGTCGAGGGGCATGAGGGGCTGGAAGGGCAGCAGGAGCGCGCCCGGCAGCCAGGGGAGGCGTCATGAGGCCCGGGAGCGACCGGGGCTCGGCCACGGTATGGGCGGCACTGCTGGGCGCCG
Source organism: Streptomyces sp. NPDC058691 (assembly GCF_042714775.1). NCBI lineage: Bacteria > Bacillati > Actinomycetota > Actinomycetes > Kitasatosporales > Streptomycetaceae > Streptomyces > Streptomyces sp. NPDC058691. The sequence goes on from NZ_JBHXSO010000101.1 coordinate 320, forward strand.
TCCTGGTCCTGGCAGCCTGCGCGGTGCTCGCCGTGGGCGCCGCGATCGCCGCCCGGCACCGCGCCGGGGCCGCCGCGGACCTCGCCGCCCTCGCCGCGGCCGACCACGCCCTGCGCGGCGCCGAGGCGGCCTGCGCCCTCGCCGCGCGGGTGGCCACGGCGCAGCACGCCCGCCTGGTGCGCTGCGCGGTCACCGGCGAGATCGCCGACGTGACGGCCGCCGTGGGGCCGGCCCAGGTCCGATCCCGCGCCGGGCCTCAGGACTCCGCGGGCGGCTCGCCGTCGTCGGCACCCTTGCGGCCCTTGCCGCCCTTGTCACCGGTGGTGGCCAGGAGCACGTCCAGGACGCGCACCGCGGCCGCCTTGTCCAGGGGCTCGTTGCCGTTGCCGCACTTGGGTGACTGCACGCACGAGGGGCAGCCGAACTCGCACTCGCAGGAAGCGATCGCCTCACGGGTGGCGGTCAGCCAGGTCCCGGCGGTGTGGAAGGCGCGTTCGGCGAAGCCCGCGCCACCCGGATGGCCGTCGTACACGAAGACGGTCGGCAGCCCGGTGTCCGGGTGCAGCGGAACGGAGACACCGCCGATGTCCCAGCGGTCGCAGGTGGCGAAGAGCGGCAGCAGGCCGATGGAGGCGTGCTCGGCGGCGTGGAGGGCGCCGGGCAGCTCCTCGGGGTGGATGGCGGCCGCGTCCAGCTGATCGTCGGTGAGCGTCCACCACACGGCGCGGGTGCGCAGCGTCCGGGGCGGGAGGTCGAGCTTGCTCTCGCCCATGACCTCGCCGGTGATCAGCCGGCGGCGGAGGAAGGAGACGACCTGATGGGTCACCTCGACGGAGCCGAAGTGGAGGCGGGCCTCGCCCCACTCCTCCACCAGGTCCTCGTCCAGCACGGAGATCGAGGTGGTGTCACGGGCCATCGTCGAATACGGCGGATCGGCCTGCTGCACCAGCGCGACCGACTCGTCCAGGTCCAGTTCGCGGACCAGATAGGTGCGGCCCTGGTGCAGATGCACCGCGCCCTGGTGGACGGTGGTGTGCGCGGCGCCCGCGTCGACGGTGCCGAGCAGGCGCCCGGTGCCGGCTTCGACGACCTGGACGGGCTTGCCGCCCTCGCCCCGGATGTCGGTGAGGTCCACGGCCCGCTCCCGGCGCGTCCAGTACCACCCGCCGGCCCGGCGGCGCAGCAGCCCGCGGCGCTCCAGCTGGGGAAGCAGCACGGCCGCCTCGGGGCCGAAGAGCTCCAGGTCGGCCTCGGTCAGCGGGAGCTCCGCGGCAGCCGCGCACAGGTGCGGCGCCAGGACGTACGGGTTGTCCGGGTCGAGCACGGTCGACTCCACCGGGCGGCGGAAGAGGGCGTCCGGGTGGTGGACCAGATACGTGTCGAGGGGGTCGTCACGGGCGATCAGCACGGCCAGGGCGCCCTGCCCGGCGCGCCCCGCCCGGCCCGCCTGCTGCCACAGGGACGCCCGCGTACCCGGATACCCGGCCAGGAGCACGGCGTCGAGCCCGGAGACGTCCACACCCAGCTCCAGGGCCGTCGTGGACGCCAGTCCGAGCAGCCGCCCGGAGTGCAGCTCGCGCTCCAGGGCGCGCCGCTCGTGCGGCAGATAGCCGCCGCGGTAGGCCGCGACACGCCGGGGCAGGGAGCGGTCGATCTCGGCGAGCCGTTCCTGGGCGATCACGGCGATCAGCTCGGCGGCGCGCCGGGAGCGGACGAAGGCGACCGTGCGCGTGCCGTCCAGGACGAGGTCGGTCAGCAGGTCGGCGGCCTCGGCGGTCGCCGAGCGCCGCACCGGGGCGCCCTGCTCGCCGCTCAGCTCGGTGAGCGGCGGCTCCCACAAGGCGAAGGCGAGTTCACCGCGCGGTGACGCGTCCTCGGTGACCTCCGCCACCGGGACGCCGGTCAGCCGGGTGGCCGTCGCACCGGGGTCGGCGGCGGTCGCCGACGCCAGGAGGAAGACCGGATCCGCCCCGTATCGGGCGCAGACACGCCGGAGCCTGCGTATGACCTGGGCGACGTGCGAACCGAAGACACCGCGGTAGGTGTGGCACTCGTCGATCACCACGTAGCGCAGCTGCTTGAGGAAGGAGGCCCAGCGCGAATGGCCCGGGAGAATCCCCAGATGGAGCATGTCGGGGTTGGTCAGCACATAGGTCGCGTACTGGCGTACCCATTCGCGCTCCTCGAAGGGCGTGTCGCCGTCGTAGACGGCCGCCCGTACGGCCTTGCCCAGCGGTGCCGCGAGGTCGGCCACGGCGCGCCGCTGATCGGCCGCCAGCGCCTTCGTGGGGGCCAGGTAGAGCGCCGTGGCCCCCCGGCCGTTCGGCGCCTCGGAGCCGTCCAGGAGCGCGCTGAGGACCGGCACGAGGTACGCCAGGGACTTCCCGGAGGCCGTCCCGGTGGAGACCACGGCCGACGTGCCCGCGAGGGCGTGTGCGGCGACGTGGGCCTGGTGCTCCCAGGGCCGGTCGATGCCGGCCAGCCGGACGGCGTCGATCACTTCCGCGCGGATCTGATCAGGCCAATCGGCATGGCGACCCACCCGCGGGGGCAAGTGCTCCGTATGGGTGATGCGCGCGGCCCTGCCCACCCCCGAGGTCAACCGCTCCAGGAGGGCGCGGGGGGAGGTGCGGCCGTGCGCCGACTGCGGAAGATGATCCTGAGCCATCGGCACTCAGTGTGTCACTGGCATGACGGACAATCGCCGTAAGGCGTCGTGCATGCCCGCTGGTAAGTGATTGAATGCCATCGCGGCTGCCGATCCATGGGGGGCGACCGCTCGATGCAAGGTGCTGGAGGATCCGTGGACCTGTCCCTGTCGACTCGAACCGTCGGCGACCGTACGGTCGTCGAGGTCGGCGGCGAGATTGATGTGTACACCGCACCCAAGCTGCGTGAGCAGCTGGTTGAACTCGTGAACGACGGTAGTTACCACCTGGTCGTGGACATGGAAGGCGTGGACTTCCTGGACTCGACCGGACTCGGTGTGCTCGTCGGCGGGCTCAAGCGGGTTCGCGCGCATGAAGGCTCGCTGCGCCTGGTGTGCAACCAGGAGCGCATTCTCAAGATTTTCCGTATCACCGGCCTGACCAAGGTGTTCCCCATCCACACCTCGGTCGACGAGGCCGTCGCGGCGACCGATTGACAGCCGCCGCCGGACCGCGGGGATCCGGGCGACGCCGACGCCCGGACCCCAGTGTTGCTTGCCCACAGGCACGAGGGGGAGGCCATGCCCACCGTTGAACTGCTCTTCAGCGCACTGCCGGAGCACGTCCGCACCGCACGACTGGTGGCGGCTGCGGTGGCCCGCAGGGCAGGGGTGGACGAGGCCGTCCTCGACGAGGTCCGGCTCGCCGTCGGTGAGGCGTGCAGCCGGGCCGTCGGCCTGCACCGCAGCAGCGGTGAGGACCGGCCCGTGCACGTGCGGCTGACCGAGGAGGAGAAGAAGTTCACCATCGAGGTCGGTGACAACGGCCCCGATCCCTCGGCCGCCGGCCCCTCGGTCACCGGTACGGACGCCTCCAACGCCTCCGTTCCCGCGGCCCGCACCGACGGGCCCGCCGAGCACCCGGCACCGCATCCGGACGGCGTCGACTCCTCCGAGACATCGGAGGCCGAGGACGAGAGCCAGATGGGTCTCGCCGTCATCAGCGGCCTCGTCGACGATGTCGAGGTCGTGTCCGGTGAGTACGGCGACGTCATCCGGATGAGCTGGCCGCTCAATCCGGTCGCGCTCTAGCGCCCCCCGCCGCGGGCCGCCCTGACACGGGCCCCGCGGCATCCCGGTGTCGCCGTACGTGTGTTTCGAACGGGCGTTCCGTGTCGTATCCGGAAACGCCCTCCGTCGGCTGCCCGAATGCCTCCGCCGCAGGTCAGTGCGGCGGGCTCGGCCCGCTCCCGGTTCACTCTTCCTGTTGATCCACTTGCGCGCGGACTGTTCACCTTTTCCGGTGATATTTGCAGGTGGGGTGCTTTGCAATTCCCTGGTGGCGGCGAAATTCGGTTCCTGCGCCCTGTTTTGATCTAGTTGGGCTCCCTACAATCCGTCCATCTTTGCTCAGCTCACAAGCCTGAGTGTCGCGGCTGCGAAGTCGCCCGAGCCGCGCGCCCATGTGCCAAACGTCAAGGAGGACGAATGGCGGGGCCACTTACCCCTCACCTGCAGGACATCGCTCAACCACTGGCCGCATCGCCTGTACTGACCGACGGAAACCGCAATCTGGTGATCGTCATCGCGGTGGTCGCCCTGGCAGCACTGGGCCTCGCCGTGGTGCTGGTTCGTCAAGTGCTCAGTGCCGATGAGGGCACCGACAGCATGAAGAAGATCGCCGCTGCTGTGCAGGAGGGGGCCAACGCCTATCTCGCACGGCAGTTCCGCACGCTGGGCGTTTTCGCGATCGCCGCGTTCTTCCTGCTGATGCTGCTGCCCGCGGACAACCTGTCGCAGCGCATCGGACGCAGTGTGTTCTTCCTCGTGGGCGCCGTCTTTTCGGCGATCACCGGCTACATCGGCATGTGGCTCGCGGTGCGCAGCAACGTCCGTGTGGCGGCGGCCGCCCGGGCCGCCACCCCGGCGGAGGGTGAGCCCGCGGCCGATCTGACGACCGTCTCGCACCGCGCCATGAAGATCGCCTTCCGCACCGGCGGCGTGGTCGGCATGTTCACGGTCGGGCTCGGCCTGCTGGGCGCCTCCGCCGTCGTCCTGATCTACAAGGCCGACGCACCCAAGGTGCTGGAGGGCTTCGGCTTCGGTGCCGCGCTGCTCGCGATGTTCATGCGGGTCGGTGGCGGCATCTTCACCAAGGCCGCGGACGTCGGCGCCGACCTGGTCGGCAAGGTGGAGAAGGGCATCCCCGAGGACGACCCGCGCAACGCCGCGACCATCGCGGACAACGTCGGCGACAACGTCGGCGACTGCGCCGGCATGGCCGCCGACCTCTTCGAGTCGTACGCCGTCACCCTGGTGGCCGCGCTGATCCTCGGCAAGGTCGCCTTCGGTGACTCGGGCCTGGCCTTCCCGCTGCTGATCCCCGCGATCGGTGTGCTCACGGCCATGGTCGGCATCTTCGCGGTGGCCCCCCGCCGCAACGACCGCAGCGGCATGACCGCGATCAACCGCGGCTTCTTCGTGTCCGCCGCCATCTCGCTCGTGATGGTGGCCGTGGCGGCCTTCGCGTACCTGCCCTCGACGTACGCGGACCTGAAGAACGTGCCCGGCGACATCGCCTCGCACCCCGGTGACCCGCGCGTACTCGCACTGGTCGCGGTCGCCATCGGCATCGTGCTGGCGGCGCTCATCCAGCAGCTGACCGGCTACTTCACCGAGACCAGCCGCCGGCCGGTGCGCGACATCGTCAAGACCTCGCTCACCGGGCCGGCCACCGTCATCCTGTCCGGCATCTCGGTCGGCCTGGAGTCGGCGGTCTACTCGGCCGTGCTCATCGGACTGTCGGTCTACGGCGCCTTCCTGCTCGGCGGAGCCTCGGTGTGGCTGGCGCTGTTCGCGGTGGCGCTGGCCGGTACCGGCCTGCTGACCACCGTCGGCGTGATCGTGGCGATGGACACCTTCGGCCCGGTCTCGGACAACGCCCAGGGCATCGCCGAGATGTCCGGCGACGTCCACGGCGCTGGCGCGCAGGTCCTCACCGACCTCGACGCGGTCGGCAACACCACCAAGGCCATCACCAAGGGAATCGCGATCGCGACCGCCGTCCTCGCGGCGACCGCGCTCTTCGGTTCCTTCAAGGAGGCCGTGGACACCGCCGTCCGGGACGCCAACGTCTCCGCCGGCGACCTGCGGTGGCTGGACCTGGACATCTCCCAGCCGAACAACCTGGTCGGGCTGCTGCTCGGCGCGGCCGTCGTCTTCCTCTTCTCCGGACTGGCCATCAACGCCGTGTCGCGGTCGGCCGGTTCGGTGGTCTTCGAGGTGCGCAGGCAGTTCCGCGAGCGTCCCGGGATCATGGACTACACCGAGCAGCCCGAGTACGGCCGCGTGGTCGACATCTGCACGAAGGACGCGCTGCGCGAACTGGCCACGCCGGGTCTGCTCGCGGTGCTCGCCCCGATCGCGGTCGGCTTCTGCTTCGGCGTGGGCTCGCTCGGCTCGTACCTGGCCGGAGCCATCGCCGCGGGCACCTTGATGGCGGTGTTCCTCGCCAACTCCGGTGGTGCCTGGGACAACGCCAAGAAGATGGTCGAGGACGGCCACTACGGCGGCAAGGGCAGCGAGGCCCATGCCGCGACCGTCATCGGCGACACCGTCGGCGACCCCTTCAAGGACACCGCCGGTCCGGCGATCAACCCGCTGCTCAAGGTCATGAACCTGGTGGCGCTGCTGATCGCCCCGGCCGTCGTCCAGTTCTCCTACGGCGACGACGCCAACCTCGGCGTGCGCATCGGTGTCGCGGTGGTGTCCCTGGCGGTCATCGTCGGTGCCGTCTACATGTCCAAGCGCCGCGGCATCGCGGTCGGCGACGACGACGGCGACGGCGACGACAAAGGCGGGGACTCCGGACCGGCCAAGCGATCAGCCGATCCGTCTGCCACGGCGGCCGTCTGACACCGGGTGAGCTGAGTCCGGCACGAACCGTGCGGGCGCGGCGGGCGTCATCCACAAGGATGGCGCCCGCCGCCCGCGTTCGCGTCAGATCCATCACCCTCTTTTTGGTTCATATGGGGTATTGATCGGCATATCGTGCGGAGCGGATATGGCCCGCGGGCACCGGCCGTGTAGGTTCCGGGGCCGTGAAGACGAAACTCGCGGCCGCACTGCCCGCTACGGCTCTGATCCTGGCGACGGGGACGCTGGCGGGCTGCGGAGACAACGGCAACGAAAAGCTCGACAGCTGGGCGAAGACGGTCTGCACCCAGGCCGCCGCCCAGGTGAAGAAGATCAACGACGCGAACGCGAAGATCAGCAACGCCCCGAGCAACGGCAAGCCGATCGAGGTCAGGCGGGCCGACTCCAGCGCCTTCCAGCAGAAGTCCGAGTCGTTCAAGCTGCTCGCCGACACCATTGATAAGGCCGGGGCGCCACCGGTCGAAAACGGCGCGACGCTCCAGAAGAACGTGCTTGCCGACCTCAGGTCGCTGTCCACCTCGTACGGGAACCTGCGGAAGCAGGTCGACGCTCTGCCGGTCACCGATCAGGCGGATTTCGCCGAAGGGCTGAAGGGCGTCTCCACGTCCCTCGACAAGATCAACACAGTCGAGACGCGCGCGCTCCGTACGTTGAGCAGTGGTGAGGTCGGCACGGCCATGGCCAAGCAGCCGGGTTGCCAGGCCGGCGGCGCCGCCCCGACGAAGTCCTGAGCGCGCGGGAGCGGGTGAGCGACCCGCGGGGGGTGACAATGACTCCGTGAGTACGCAGCCGCCCCCGCCGCCCCTGCCCGCCCCCGACAGCGCCGAACGCCTCAGGGACGCCCTGCGCGCCGCCGCCTTCACAGCCGACGGCTGCCTGGACCTGCTCGGCGCGACCGCCTACGCGGCCCTGTCGCGGGCCGAGACCGTGCCCGCCCTGCGGGCCACGCGCGGCGGCAGCCCGCTGGAGAGCCTTGTGCGGCTCTTCCTGCTGCAGCAGCCCGTCCCGTACGAGCGGCTGCGCGACGTGCTGCCGCTCGACGCCGCCGTCGCCGGCGGCTGGCTGGTGCGGGACGGCGACGAGGTGCGGGCCACGGTGGACGTGCGTCCGTACGGGGGTGACGACGGCGAGGACTGGTACATCGTCTCCGACCTCGGCTGCGCGGTAGGCGGCGCCAACGGCATCCGCACGACGCCCGGTGTGGACCGGGCGGACCTGGTGCTCGGGGTGGGCGGTGCCTCCACCACCCTGGCCGGGATCACCGTCCGCACTCCCGTGGCGAGCGCGCTCGACCTCGGCACCGGTTCCGGCATCCAGGCGCTGCACGCCTCCCGGCACGCCACCCGGGTCACCGCGACGGATCTCAACCCGCGCGCCCTGCACTTCGCCCGGCTCACGCTCGCCCTGTCCGGGGCCCCCGAGCCCGACGTGCGGGAGGGCAGCCTCTTCGAGCCGGTCGGCGACGAGCGCTTCGACCTGATCGTGTCCAACCCGCCGTTCGTCATCTCCCCAGGCGGCCGCTTCACCTACCGCGACGGCGGCATGGCCGGTGACGACCTGTGCCGGACACTCGTCCAGCAGGCCGGCGAGCACCTCACCGAGGGCGGCCGGCTCCAACTGCTCGCCAACTGGGAGCACACCGAGGGTGAGGACTGGCGGGACCGCGTCGCCTCCTGGGTGCCGCGCGGCTGCGACGCGTGGATCGTGCAGCGCGAGGTGCAGGACGCCGCCCAGTACGCCGAGTTGTGGCTGCGCGACGGCGGCGACCACCTGGCCGGCCCGGAGGAGTACGCGGCCCGCTACGACGCCTGGCTGGACGTCTTCGAGCAGCGCAAGACCAAGGGCGTCGGCTTCGGCTGGATCACGGTGCGCAGGACCGGTTCCGACCGGCCCGTGGTGATCGCGGAGGAGTGGCCGCACCCCGTGGAGCAGCCGCTCGGCCCGCACATCGACGCGTGGTTCGGCCGCCAGGACTTCCTGCGCGCGCACGACGACGCGGCCCTGCTGGACGCCCGCTTCCGGCTCGCGGACGAGGTGGTGCAGGAGCAGGTCGGCCTGCCCGGCGCCGAGGACCCCGAGCACGTCGTGCTGCGGTCGCACCGCGGCATGCGCCGTGCGACCCGGGTCGACACCGTGGGCGCGGGCTTCGCGGGCGTCTGCGACGGCACGTTGTCGGCCGGCCGCATCCTCGACGCCATCGCCCAGTTGCTCGGCGAGGACCCGGTGGTGCTGCGGGACCGTACGCCGGAGGCGGTCCGGCTGCTGGTGGAGCAGGGCTTCATCGAGCCGGTCTGACAACGCGAACGAGCGCGAAGGAACGCGAACGGCCCGCGTCCGCAGCGGAGAAGCGGACGCGGGCCGGACGGCGGCGGGGTGATCAGCCGCGCAGGACGCGGCCCTTGGCGTCGGTGCGGTCGTTGCTGGTGAAGAAGAGGATCGCGTCGACCAGGGCCCAGACGCCGCAGCCGCCCAGGGTGACGAGCTGACCGATGGCCATGCCCGTGTGGCCGGTGTAGAAGCGGCCGATGCCCAGGCCGCCCAGGAACAGCTGCAGAAGACCGGCGGTCACCTTGGACTTGTCGGACAGCGGCCGGCCGGCGTTGTCGAAACCGAACGGGGCGTCAGGGGTGGGCGTGGCCATGGAACGTGCTCCTCGTGCCGTGGGGACGTGCCGGCAGGAGTGCGCGTATCGAACACGATTCGGCCCCCCGCCGCAGAATGGCCATATCTAAACATCGGATACGTACATCTGTCCCACTGGTTAACAGACGTCACGAAAATGTGATCACGGCGTTGTCAAACCGCGTTGCGCACGATTCCCCAGGCCAGCGCCGTGATGAGCAGCGCGGCCTGGCCGTAGCGGTGCAGCGTGGGGTGGTACGAGCGCCCCCGCAGCCCCTCGATCACCCACCGTCCGTAGAGATAGAGGCCGAGCGGGCTCGCGAGCAGGAGCAGGCGGTTGTCGTGGAAGGCCGCCGCGAGGTCCCCGTGCATCAGGTCGTAGACCATGCGCGTCGCGCCGCAGGCCGGACAGAGCAGCCCCGTCGCCCAGTTGAGGGGGCATCGGGGCAGCCAGTGGCCGTGCTCATGGGGGTCGGTGCCCCACAGGTACGCGGCGCCGACGGCGGCGGCCACCAGGGACACCAGCGGGGCCGTGGCCGGTCGTCCGGCCACGGCCTTGAGGCGGTGCAGCGTCATGGAGGTCATCGGGTCCTCGAGGTCGTCGTCCTCAACTGCGAAGGAGACGGCCCTGGGAGTCGGTGCGGTCGTTGCTCGTCAGATAGAGGATGCCGTCGATCAGCGACCAGATGCCGAGCCCGCCGCAGGTGAGGAGCTGGGCTATGCCTATGCCGACGTCGCCCACGTAGAAGCGGCCGACGCCCAGGCCACCCAGCAGCAACTGCAGCACGCCCGCGACGACCTTGGACTTGTCCGAGAGCGGGCGGCCGTACGGGTCGTACCCGTAGGGCGCGTTGGGGTCGCCGGTGTATCCGCCCTGCTGGGCGTAGCCGTAGCCGGGCTGCTGGCCGTAGGGGGCGCCGCCTTGCGGCGGGTAGCCGTAGCCGGGCTGCTGGCCATAGGGAGCGCCGCCGGCCGGCGGCTGCTGCGGATAGCCGTAACCGTCCTGCTTGGGCGGGCCGTACGGGTTGTTCGGGTCGGACATCTTCGGGCTCCCCCTACGAGAAGACGGTCTGCGTTTCCGTCATCTTGCCAGGCACGTCAAGGAAGACGAGGCGGGAGCCCGGGGCCGCGGGGCGCGCGGGGAGCGCGTGGCGGGCGGGGGGCGGCGCGGAGTGGCGGACCGGGGAGCGAAAGGATCCGGCCAGGTCCTCGTCCACGGTATTCACCGCGGATTGCCCCGCCGGACTTCCGGGTGTGCCACGATCCGGACGATGGCCGGCATCCCGTCGCAAGGCGGACGCGGGCGGTGTGGGGGAGAGGGGGCGTGGGGGCGTGGGAGTCATGGACATGGAGACCGTGCCGGGAGCCTTCGCCGGAACGGTGTTCGCGCTCTTCGGCGCCGTCCTTCTGCTCTGGACGGTCATCCGCGCCGCACGCGGCGAGCCGGTGACGCCGGGAGGCGGGACGCTGGCTACGGCCGTAACCGGTTTTTTCGGGATCGTTTCGCTGCTCGTCGGGGTCTGGCTGTTCCTGACCCTCTGAGCTGGACAAAACGGGCATGACTGGCAGTCCGTGCGGCAGACAGGACGCTTGTCGGGTTACCGTTCGAGTGGCGTTGCGGACTTTTCCCGTTTGACACGGGACCGGGATGTACGGTCACACTCCGCAGCGAGACCACCTTCGACCCGGAGAGAAGAGCGAAGTTGTCCCCGACCCGCGACACCGCAGAGGGCGGCGGCCGCCGACTCGTCATCGTCGAGTCGCCTGCCAAGGCGAAGACGATCAAGGGCTACCTCGGCCCCGGCTATGTCGTCGAGGCCAGCGTCGGGCACATCCGCGACCTCCCGAACGGGGCCGCCGAAGTGCCGGCGGAGTACAAGGGCCAGCCGTGGGCACGGCTCGGCGTCAACGTCGACAGCGAGTTCCAGCCGATCTACGTCGTCAACGCCGACAAGAAGGCCCAGGTCAAGAAGCTCAAGGACCTGCTGAAGGACTCCGACGAACTCCTGCTCGCCACCGATGAGGACCGCGAGGGCGAGGCCATCGCCTGGCACCTGCAGGAAGTCCTCAAGCCCAAGGTCCCGGTGCGCCGGATGGTCTTCCACGAGATCACCAAGGACGCCATCCAGGAAGCCGTGCGCAACCCGCGCGAGCTGAACCAGACCCTCGTCGACGCCCAGGAGACCCGCCGCATCCTCGACCGCCTCTACGGCTACGAGGTCTCGCCGGTCCTGTGGAAGAAGGTCATGCCGCGCCTGTCGGCCGGCCGCGTCCAGTCCGTCGCCACCCGGCTCGTCGTGCAGCGTGAGCGCGAGCGCATCGCCTTCCGCTCCGCCGAGTACTGGGATCTGTCGGCCACCTTCGCCACCGGCCGGACCGGTGACGCCACCGACCCCGGCACCTTCGGTGCCAAGCTCAGCGCCGTCGACGGCAAGCGCGTCGCCCAGGGCCGCGATTTCGGGTCGACCGGACAGCTCAGGGAGGGTTCCGGCGTCCTCCACCTGGACGAGGCCGCCGCCCGCGCGCTCGCCGCCGCCCTGGAGGGCGCCGCCTTCTCCGTCCGCTCGGTCGAGTCCAAGCCGTACCGCCGCTCGCCGTACGCGCCCTTCCGCACCACGACCCTGCAGCAGGAGGCCAGCCGCAAGCTCGGCTTCGGGGCCAAGGCCACCATGCAGGTCGCCCAGAAGCTGTACGAGAACGGCTTCATCACCTACATGCGTACGGACTCCACCACGCTGTCGGAGACCGCGGTCAAGGCCGCCCGCGCCCAGGTCACGCAGCTGTACGGCGCGGACTACCTGCCGGACAAGCCCCGCGTCTACGCGGGCAAGGTCAAGAACGCCCAGGAGGCGCACGAGGCGATCCGCCCCTCGGGTGATCGTTTCCGCACCCCGGCCGAGACCGGCCTGACCGGCGACCAGTACCGCCTGTACGAGCTGATCTGGATGCGCACCGTCGCCTCCCAGATGAAGGACGCGGTCGGTCAGTCCGTGACCGTCAAGGTCGGCGGCCGTTCCAGTGACGGCCGCGACGCCGAGTTCTCCGCGTCCGGCAAGATCATCACCTTCCACGGCTTCATGAAGGCCTACGTCGAGGGCGCCGACGACCCGAACGCCGAGCTCGACAGCAGCGAGCGCCGGCTGCCCGCCGTCACCGAGGGCGACCCGCTCACCGCGCGTGACGTCACCGCCGACGGCCACGCGACCAAGCCCCCGGCCCGCTACACCGAGGCCTCGCTGGTCAAGGAGCTGGAAGAGCGCGAGATCGGCCGCCCGTCGACCTACGCCTCGATCATCGGCACCATCCTCGACCGCGGCTACGTCTTCAAGAAGGGCACGGCCCTGGTGCCGTCCTTCCTCTCCTTCGCCGTCGTGGGCCTGCTGGAGAAGCACTTCGGCCGGCTGGTCGACTACGACTTCACCGCCCGGATGGAGGACGATCTCGACCGCATCGCCCGCGGCGAGGCCCAGGCCGTGCCGTGGCTGCGCCGCTTCTACTTCGGCGAGGGCGACGGTCCCGAAGCCGTCGGCGGCGCCGCCGACGCCGGCAACGGTGACGGCGACCACCTCGGCGGCCTGAAGGAACTCGTCGAGGACCTCGGCGCCATCGACGCCCGCGAGGTCTCCTCCTTCCCGGTCGGCAACGGCATCGTGCTGCGCGTCGGCCGCTACGGCCCGTACGTGGAGAAGCCCAGCGAGGTCGAGGGCGAGACCGGCCAGCGCGCCGACGTGCCCGACGACATGCCGCCGGACGAGCTGACCGTCGAGCTCGCCGAGGAACTGCTGGCCAAGCCCAGCGGTGACTTCGAGCTGGGCGCCGACCCGGAGACCGGCCGCCAGATCGTCGCCAAGGACGGCCGCTACGGCCCGTACGTCACCGAGATCCTTCCCGAGGGCACCCCGAAGACCGGCAAGAACGCGGTCAAGCCGCGCACCGCCTCCCTCTTCAAGTCGATGTCCCTCGACACGGTGACGCTCCAGGACGCGCTGAAGCTGATGTCGCTGCCGCGCGTCGTCGGCGCCGACCCCGAGGGCGTCGAGATCACGGCCCAGAACGGCCGCTACGGCCCGTATCTGAAGAAGGGCACGGACTCCCGCTCGCTGGAGACCGAGGACCAGCTCTTCACGATCACCCTCGACGAAGCCCTCGCGATCTACGCCCAGCCCAAGGCGCGCGGCCGTGCCGCCGCCAAGCCCCCGCTGAAGGAGCTGGGCACCGACCCGGTCAGCGAGCGCCCCGTCGTCGTCAAGGACGGCCGCTTCGGCCCGTACGTCACCGACGGCGAGACCAACGCCACGCTGCGCCGGGACGACGACGTCGAGACGCTCACGCCCGAGCGCGGTTACGAGCTGCTCGCCGAGAAGCGCGCCAAGGCCCCCGCCAAGAAGACGGCGAAGAAGGCCCCCGCGAAGAAGACGACCGCGACGAAGAAGACGGCGGCCGCGAAGACCACGACGGCCGCCAAGAAGACCGCGGCCAAGAAGACCGTGGCCAAGAAGACGGCCGCCAAGAAGACGGCGACCGCGGCGAAGAAGACCGCGGAATAGCCCCCCGGGAACCGGCGGCGGCGGAATCCGGCCCGCCGCCGGTTGTCACGGCCTCTCAACGGTCGGGACGGGCGCCCGTCACGACCGCGGCCGCTGCCGATAGGCTGGCGGGATGACGCGATCCGAGCTGCCAACGGACACGTTCGCCGACGACCTCGCGGCCGACTCGCGGGAACGCGCGGTCGGAGCGCTGCTGAAGATCCCGCCCCTGCGCAAGCTGTGGGGCGCTCAGCTGACCGGTGCCGTCGCCGACCGTCTCGCCCTGCTGGTGCTGGTGGTGCTGACGGTGCAGGCCTGCGTCGCCGCCCAGACCTTCGGCGTCGGCTACCGCGGTGCGGCCTTCGCCGTCGCCGCGGTCTTCGGCGCCCGCCTGCTGGCCACGCTGCTGTTCGGCGCGGTCCTGCTGGGCCCGCTGGGCGGCCTCACCGGGCCCCAAGGGCCGCTCGACCGGCGCTGGACCATGATCGGATCCGACGTCCTGCGCGTCGGCCTCCTCATCGTGGCCCCGCTGTGGACCACCTGGGTCCCCGACGACGCCGGCGCCTGGCTGCTCGTCACCGTCTTCGTCGCGGGTGTGGCAGAACGCCTGTGGACGGTCGCCAAGGACGGCGCCGCCCCCGCCCTGCTGCCCGCCCCCGCGCCGGGCGCAGGAACGGTCCGGCCGCTGCCCGACCACCTCGACGCGCTGCGCCGGCTCGACCTGCGGACCGGCTTCGTCGCCTTCCCGCTGGCCGCCGCGGGCCTCGTCGTCGTCACCCTGGTCGGCAACCTCATCGCGGTCGGCGTCGAGTGGTTCTCGCTCCACCAGGTGGCCCTCGGCTCGTACGTCGCCGCCGGGCTCTTCGCCGCGTCCTTCGCCGTCGTGTACTTCCTGGAGCTGCCCGGCGGCCAGGCCGCCCCGCTCCACTCCCCGCTGCAGGGCCTGCGGCTCGCGGACCGCGGGCGCACCGGTGCCATCCCGGTCCTCGTCCTCGGCACCGCCACCGTCGCCGGGGCCGTCGCGGCCTCCGTCGGCCTCGCCGCCCTGCACGCCTCCGACCTCGGCGGCGGGCCGGTCGGCTACGGCCTGCTCGTGCTCGCCCTCACCGCGGGTCCCGTGATCGGTATCCGCGTCGCCCCGCGCATCCTGCCGGGTCTGTCCCGGCGCCGCCTGCTGGCGATCGCGGTCGCGGTGACGGGCCTGGCGCTGCTGCTGGCCGGCATCGTCCCGGACGCGACGACCGTGCTGCTGCTGGCCCTGCTCGCCGGCATCGCGGCCGGAGTCGTCGCCAACACCGGCCACACCCTCATCGACCAGGAGGCCGAGGAGTCCCGGCGCGCCCGCGCCACCGACCACCTCCACGCCGTCACCCGCCTCCTCCTGGCCGTCGGCGTCATCGGCGCGCCCCTGCTCGCCGGCGGCATCGGCCCGCACCGCGTCGACAGCGGCCACTTCACGTTCGACCACGGCGGCGCCGCGTACGCCCTGATGCTGGTCGGCGCGCTGCTGCTGCCCGTGGCGGCCCTGGTCCTCGGCAAGGCCGACGACCGCCAGGGCGTCCCCCTGCGCCGCGACCTCCGCGAGGCGCTGCGCGGCGGCGACCCGGCCCAGGCCCCCGCGTCCACCGGCTTCTTCATCGCCGTCGAGGGCGGCGACGGGGCCGGCAAGTCCACCCAGGTCGAGGCGCTCGCCGACTGGATCCGCGGCAAGGGCCACGAGGTCGTCGTCACCCGCGAGCCGGGCGCCACGGCCGTCGGCAAGCGCCTGCGCTCGATCCTGCTAGACGTCTCCAGTGCCGGCCTCTCGCACCGCGCCGAGGCCCTGCTCTACGCCGCCGACCGGGCCGAGCACGTCGACACCGTGGTGCGCCCCGCTCTGGAGCGCGGCGCCGTGGTCGTCTCCGACCGCTACATCGACTCCTCCGTCGCCTACCAGGGCGCCGGACGCGATCTCGCCCCGACTGAGGTCGCCCGCATCTCCCGCTGGGCGACCGACGGCCTCGTGCCGCACCTCACCGTGCTGCTCGACGTCACCCCGGAGGCCGCCCGCGAGCGCTTCACCGAGGCGCCCGACCGGCTGGAGTCCGAGCCCGCCGAGTTCCACGAGCGGGTACGTGCCGGATTCCTCACGCTCGCCGCCGCCGATCCCGCCCGCTACCTGGTGATCGACGCCGCGCAGGAGCCCGAGGCCGTCACCACGGTGATACGCCACCGGCTCGACCAGATCCTCCCCCTGTCGGACAAGGAGATCGAGGCCCGCGAGAAGGCCCGCATCGCCGCCGAGGAGGAAGCCCGCCGCCTCGCCGAGGCGGAGGCCGCCCGCAAGGCCGAGGAAGAACGGCTCGAACGCGAACGCCAGGCCCAGCTGGAAAAGCTCCGCCAGGAAGAGGAGGAGCGCCGCCGCCTCGACGAGGAGACCGCCCGCCGGGAGGCCGAAGAGGCCGCCGCGGAAGAGGCGCGCCGCCGCGCGGAGGAAACCCGCCGCCTCGCCGAGGAGGAGCGCGCCCGCCGCGAGGCCGAGGAGCGCATCCTCCGCGAGGAGGAGCAACGGCGCCGCCGCCAGGCCGACGAGGAGGCCCGCCTTCGCGCCGAGGCTGAGGAACGACGCCTCGAGCGCCAGCGCAAGGCCGAGGAGGCCCTGCTTCGCGCCGAGGCGGCGCGGCTCGCGGCGGAGGCCGAGGCCGGGGCCGAGGACGCGACGGTCACGGTCGAGACGCCGAAGCCGGTTGCGCCGGCTGTGGACGACGAAACCGCTGTGCTGCCCGCTGTGCCGGCTGCGCCGGCGGCCGAGGAGGAGACGGCGGTGCTGCGACCGGTCCCCGCGGACCCGGACGTCGCGGAGACCGCCGTCCTGCGGCCCGTCCGCGCGGACGACGAGACGGCGGTCATCCCGCCCGTCCGGCCGGACGAGCGTGTGCCCTCCGACTTCTTCCGCAAGGAGGAACCCGAGTCGGGGAACGAGCGGACGCGTGAGCTGCCTTCCGTCCCCGAGGCGGAGGCGAAGCCGAGGCCGAAGCGGCCGAGGCCGTCATGGGCCGAGGAGACGCCTCTGGACGACTTGCCCACGCTGGCCGACGAGCTCCTCGGCCCGCGTGACGACGAGGACCGCCGCCCCTGACGTGCCGCTGCGCTGGCTGTCCGGGTAGGTTTTTTCCCCGCCCCCCCACCCCGGTTGCCCGTTGAATAAGATTACCCCGGGGC
>NZ_JBHXSO010000102.1:0-15422 GCF_042714775.1 Streptomyces sp. NPDC058691
TAATACCCCACCCCCCCAACCCCCCCCGGCCGGGGCCCGGCGCGGGCCCGCCCCCCCACGTGGTCCGCCGGCCTGGGCCCGGCCGGGGGGCGGCCCGGGGTACCGGGGCCCCCCACGGACGGAAGGGTGTTGTGTCGCTCAGCAGTAGAGGTTGCTGCCCGGGCTGACCCCGAGGATCCCCGTGAACCGCTGGTACGCGCTCACCCGGCTCTGCACCTGCGCCGGGTTGCGGCCGTCGCACTCCAGTGAGCCGTTGATGGAGCGGATCGTCTGGCCGAAGCCGGCCTGGTTCACCATCGCGTTGTGCGGCGTCATCGAACCGGGGCCGTTCTGGGTGTTCCAGTACCACAGGCCGGTCTTCCAGGCGACGGCCGAGTCCTGCTCGACACGCCAGGGGTTGCCCAGCAGGTCGATGCCGAGGGCGTCACCGGCGGCCTTGTAGTTGAAGTTCCAGCTGAGCTGGATCGGGCCGCGGCCGTAGTACGCGGACTGGCCGGCCGGGCAGCCGTAGGGCTGGCCCCAGTCGCAGTAGTGCGAGTAGTTGGCGGTGTTCTGCTCCACCACGTAGACCAGGCCGCCGGTCTCGTGGTTGACGTTGGCGAGGAAGGCCGCGGCCTCCTGCTTCTTCACGGTGTCACTGCCGCTGTTGGCGAAGCCGGGGTAGGCCGACAGCGCCGCGACCAGGCCGCCGTAGGTGTAGAAGCCGTTCCGGCCCGGGAACATCTGGTTGAACTGCGCCTCGCTGACGACGAATCCGGACGGGTTGCCCGGGTTGCCGCCACCGCCGCTCGCCGGGGCGTTCCACTTCTGGTTGGCCCCGCCGGTGCAGGTCCAGATCTGCAGGCGCGTGCCGTTGGCGGAGTTGTTCTCGCGGACGTCCAGGCACTTGTTGGCCGCCGGGTTGACGATGTCGCGGGCCGCGGTGACCACCCACTGCTGGTTGGCGCTGCCGGCGCAGTCCCACAACTGGACCGCCGCGCCGTCGGCGGTGCTGCGGTCCACGACGTCCAGGCACTTCCCGAGGGCCCGCAGTGTGCCGTCGCCGGAGTTCGACCAGCGTTGCGCGTTGGTCCCGTTGCAGTCGTAGAGCTGCACCGCGGTGCCGTTGGCACTGCTCGCGGCGGCCACGTCGACGCACTTGCCGGCCAGTCCGGAGATCTGGCCGTCGGCCGCGTGGGCGGGCGGCGCGGCGACGAAGAGCGCGGCGACGATCGCGGTGAGAACGACCGTGACCAGGGAACGTCCCGCGGCCGCCCGTCGGAGGGAGAAGCGTCTGGCGAGTCTGGTGGACAAGGACATCAGGGCATCGCTCCTTACACGGCGCGCGGCCGTGGCGGTGGGGGAGGGAGCTGTGCAGGAGGGCGCCGCGCCCGGATCAGGGTCCGGAGACGACGCCCATCAGGTCTAGACCATGACAGGGTGACGGGTCCACGTCAACCACTCGAACGGCGCGAATCGCGCGGGTGGTTGGGCGGCGTGGAACGCCGAAGGGCGGGCCGGCAGCCGTGTGGCCACCGGCCCGCCCTTCGGCGGACCGCGTTCGCCCCAATGAGGCCGGTCTAGTAGGAGAAGCGCTCCAGGCCGTTCGCCCACGGGTTCACCAGGTACGCGGTGCGGTGGGCGGGGTCGAGGAACAGGCCCCGGCGGCCGGTGAAGTCGAAGTTGGACGTGGAGATGGTGGAGCTGACGAGATTGGCGACGGGGTGCCGGGCGAGGACCTTACCGGTGTCCGGGTCGAGGACGGTGATCTCGCTCAGCGCGTTGTTGTCGTCCGTGGTGGCCTCCTCGTAGAGGTGCGCGACGAGCGCGACCCCGTGCTCGGCGTCGAGGGCCGGCCACATGACGCCCCTCGTCCCGAGGTCCGCGGGGGTGGAAGTGGCCAGGGTGGCCTGGGAGGCGGAGCGCCAGGTGCTGGTCGGGAACTCGCCACTGGTGTAGTTGGGCGTGACGGGCCCGGCGGCCACGTACACCTTGTCGCCCTTGCCGTCCGGCAGCAGACCGGCGACGCAGGCGGGCATCGTGGCCGGCGGCGACACGGTACGCGCGGTGAGGTCGACCGAGACCGCGTAGTACGGGACGCGCCCGGACAGGCACGGCCCCATGGTCCCGGAGGTGGCCACGAAGAAGATGCCCGTCGAGGAGTCCACCGAGACGTTGCCCAACGCCCGCCCCGGCTGGGAGGCGTTGAGCGGCAGCGGGTCGGAGACGCGGCCGGTGGCCATGTCGACCGTCCAGAGGCTGTCGACCCCGGACACCCCGTCGTACGTCACCACGGCCGCCCGGTGCCGGACCGTGTCGACGGCCCCGCCCATGAAGGAGACCGACGTGGAGTCGCCCTCCGGGTCCAGCGCGGTCGTCCGCACCTCGGCACCGGTGGCGGTGTCCCGCAGGGCGACCTCCGGGAACGTGCCGCCGTCGAAGGGCTGGTGGGCGATCAGCGTGTGGCCCGTCGCGCGGTCGGCCCCCACGACCTCGGACATCATGCCGTTGCCGGTGTCGTGCGCCACGACGGTCCCGAGCTTGCCGTCGGCCAGGGAGTACGCGGTCGTCGCCGAGCCGCGCAGGTGGATCCAGCCGTCGTCCCCGTCCGCGAAGTCGTCCGTGGACAGCAGCGCGGTGTCCCCGCTGACCTCGAAGTTCTCCAGGGTGCCCGAGATCGTCTCGCCGTCGAGGTACTGGACGAACGAGGTGGGTGAGGCCTGCCCGACGGGCTTGCCGCCGTGGGTGGCGATGATCCGGACCGGGTACTGGAGTCCGGTCGGCAGGCCGAGCGCCTTCAGGTCCAGCACCGTCTTGCCCTTCACCGAGGGCAGGGGGCGGAACAGCGTGGACGCGTGGTCGACGCCGTTGTCGTCCCGGCCGCTGCCGTTCTGGTTCGTGGCGGTGTTGAGCGCGCCGTACAGGGTCGGCGCCGGGGTCAGGAACTCGATCGCCGCGCCGTCGGCGTGCTCGGCAGCGGTGGCGTCCCAGTTCACCGTCAGCTTTGCGTCGGAGCGGGTCAGTTCGACCGAGTGCGCCTTCTCCGTGGTCCCGTGGCTCAGCAGGGGTGCTTCCGGACGCTGGTCGGCTCCGGGGCCGATGCGCAGCGCCCGGAAGTCACCGAAGACCTGGCCGTCGTAGAGCGTGACACCGACGCCGTACAGACCCGCGCCGCCCGCCGCGAAGGCGGAGGCCGGGATCGTGACCGAGCCCTTCGTGCCGGTGAGCGGGGTGCGCCACTGGGCACGCCACTTGTCGCTGGTGGTGAACGGCGTCCAGTGCCCGACCGAAGAGAGCACCAGCTCCGGGTCCGTGGTGTCGCGCAGACCCGTGAGGTCGTAGTGCACGGTGACCGGCTTCCCGAGCGGGGTCGCGCCGGGTGCGGTCGGCGCCTGCGGCTGCAGGTGGGTGCCGTCGGTCGCGCTCAGGGTGAGCTTGCGGGAGGCCGAGGCGACGACCTTTCCGCCGTCGAGCGCCTCGAACGTCACCTGGAGACTGCGCGCCTCGGACGAGACGAGCGGCAGGCCCGCCGCCCCCAGCAGCTCACCCGGCAGGACCCGCAGGCTCGGCCCCGAGGAGGGGATCACGCCGTGCTCGCCCACGCGCAGACGGTACGTCAGATCCTTGTGTGCGCCGGTGAGATCGAGCCCGAAGGTGAGCGGGGCGAACGCGTTCTCGCCGGTCGGCACGCCGTCCCAGCCGCCGGCCGGCCCGGCCAGATCGATGGCGGACGGGTCGGTGGCCTCGACGAACGAGGTACTGGGCGTGACCGACATGACCTGGCGCTGCGCGACGGACAGGCGCACCGCCGACGGGGCGAGGTCGTGGCGCTTGGCGAGCACCTTCTCCACGGCGGCCGTCACGTCCAGCTGCGTGCCCATGTGCAGTTCCCGGTCCGCCTGCGGGGGCTGGGCGATCGGCCGCCCGGTGGCGACCAGCAGGTCGCGCACCTTGCGCGGGGTGAGCGTCTGCCCGGTGGCCTTCGCCGCCGCCAGGACGTCGGCCGCCGCGGCGGCGATCATCGGTGCCGACGCGGAGGTGCCGCCGTTGAGCACCACCTGCGGGCCGTCCGAAGTGTGGAACAGCGAGGGCAGGTTGTCGCCGGGCGCGGCCAGGTCGATCCGAGTGCCGAAGCCCGACGAGTAGCCGGCCGAACCGTTGTAGCGGGTCGTCGGGTAGACGGCGGTGCGGACGTCGTCCGAGCTGAGGGTGTCGTCGACGGTGGTGCCGCCCGCGCCGATCACCCCGGTGTCACGCACCAGCGACGGGGTCGTGGTCGGGGCGACGTCGTCGATGCTCGTCTGCGCGTGCGTGCTCGACGTGAGGTCGGTCGGCGTGCTGCCGCCGTCCGGGCCGACGGACACCGGCAGGCCGAGCCGTGTGCCGTCGTTGGAGGAGACGACCACCACGATGCCCGAGTCCACGATGGAACGCAGCGTGTCCCGGATCGCCGGGTCGTCCTCCAGCCACCGCGACGGGAAGCCGATCGACCCGTCGGTGCCGAAGCCGAGGCTGGCGGTGATCACATTCGGGCGCGGCTTCTGCGTGGCGGCGGCGCGCAGGGCCGTCGCGATGCCCTCGGCGGAGGGCTCCTCGGGCACGACGAGCCGGTACTGCGCCCCGGGGGGCGATGCCCAGCAGGTCGGTGGCCCCGCTCCCGGTCGCCTCCGGGCGCTGCCGGTCGTGGGGCAGCGGCGCCATCATCGAGAAGTCGAGCAGCACTTCGCCGAGGTTGGGGTCCTGGCCCTCGATGGACCCGGTCGGGTCGAGCCGGCCCGCCTTGTCGCTGGTGTAGGTCGGGATGAGCGGCAGCGAGGGGTAGTCCAGGTAGCGCTGGCCGTCCTTGACGACGGTCGTGGGTCCGTAGCCGCGTACATAGTCGTCGCCCGCGTCCGCCATGGACTGGTCGGTCAGATCGCCCAGCGAGACGTTGGTGACGATCTGGCCCGCGCCGGGGAGCGCGTGGAGGAGGTCCGCGGAGTCCTGGAAGGCCCCGACGGCGTTCACGCCACCGGAGTTGAGGTAGGACTGGAAGGACGTCGTCAGGCCCTCGTTGGCGGGCAGGCCGCCGGAGGCCGCCGGGGCCGCGGCGCGGGCGCCGCGGCGGGAGCCGAGACCGTCGATCGACTCGCGGACGGAGTCCGGGAGCGTGACGGCACCGGAGTTCATGGTCTGCGGCCGGACCGCCGAGCGGGCACCGCCGGAGGCGGCCCCCAGGGTGTAGGGCGTCAACGCGGCCGCGTCCGCACGGCGTTGGAGGACCGCGGCGGACGGGGAGAGCCGCTCGCCGAGCCCGGTGCGGCCCTGCGGCTGCGGCACCGGGAACGCCCGGGTGGTGCCGTCCTTACGGGTCAGGGTCCCCGTCCCGTCGTCGGACCAGTGCACCACCGAGCCGTCGGCGAGGGTGAGGGAGTGCGCGGCCGGGGCGGCACCCCGCGGCGGCGCCGGGGCGTCGGGTGCGGCGTGGGCGAGCGGGGTCGCGGTGAGGGTGAGGAGGAGAGCGGCGAGCGTCGTCAACCGGGTGCGTCTGAAGCGTGAGGACATGCAACGCCCTTCTGGGTGTGTGCAGGGCCAGCTGCGTCGTCGGGACTGGCGGGGCGGAGATCACCTTGACGGTGCTCCGTCAGCACGGACAAGCTCCGGCGGACGCGGGTTCGCGCAGTTGCGCACATACGCGCCGCGCCGACCCGCGGGTAACCGGTGGGCGGCCCGCGGGCGACGGGCGGGCGACCGGTGGGGCGTACGATCAACTGGCGTTTCCCGATCGACAGATGGGCAGGCCAGATGGATGTCACCTCCGGCGGCCCGTGGACCGGCACCGGGCTCGACCCGCTCAGCGGACGGGTCCTGGAGTTCCTGGTGGGCCACCCCGCGGCCGACGCCGACGCGGTGGCGGCGGCCGCAGGCGTACCGGCCGAGGAGGCCGTACGGGCGTTGCGGACGCTGGAGGACGAACTGCTCGTCCTCCGCGTCGCCGGCCGCCCGACGCGCTGGCGGGCCGGTCCGCCGCGCTCGTCCCTGGGGTCACTGCTCGCCCGCAGGCGCAGCGAACTCGCCCAGGCGGAGCTGTACATGGAGCAGCTCCACGAGGTCTACCGTTCCGTCTCGGGCCCGCACGCCCCGCACCTCGTGGAGGTCCTGGAGCACGCCGAGGAGGTCGCCGCGCGCTACGCCCATCTCCTCAAGGCCAGCCGCCACGAGGTGCTGCACCTGGCGAAGCCGCCGTACGTGACGGGCACGGAGACCGCCTACGGGGACGGGCGGGAACGGCCGGCGGGGGAGACCGCGGTCCACGACGGCGTGCGGCTGCGCTCCGTCTACGAGACCGAGGGCTTCACCGACGAGATGTCCCTGGAGACCGCGTTGCGGGGCACGGCGGGCGGCGGAGAGCTGCGGCTCAGCTCCCGCCTCCCCGTCAAACTGGCCGTCTTCGACCGCACCACCGCCCTGCTGCCGGTCGACAGCGACCACCCCTCGGCCGGGTCGCTGGTGGTCCACGCCCCGGCCATGGTCGCCGTGCTCGTGGCGCTGTTCGAGGGACTGTGGGAGCGGGCGGTGCCCATGTCGCTGGAGAGCCGCCAGGACTGGCCCGTCCCGCGTCAGGCGCGTGAGGCGGACATCGACGAGCGCACCCGCGAGATCCTGCACCTCATGGCCACCGGGATGAAGGACGACGCCATCGCCCGCGTGCTCGGCGTCAGCCGCCGCACCGTCCAGAAGCACGTCAGTGAGGCCGGCACCGCCCTCGGCGCCCGGACCCGCTTCCAGATCGCCCTCCTGGCGGCGGAGCGCGGCTGGCTCGACCAGTGCCCGAGTCCCGCCGAGGCGGTGGCGCGGGTCTGAAGCGTGCGCGCAAGGACGGCACGCCTGTCCCAAGCGGTCGCCAGCATGATGACGCACCGTATGGGTGTGGCTCTTCGGAGCGCACGCCGCCGGCACCACGTAGCGAATGCGGGGGACTTCGCCGTGGAAGCACTCACGCCCGAGGACCCCTCGTGGATCGGGCACTACCGGCTCCTGGCCCGGCTGGGCGCGGGAGGTATGGGCACGGTCTACCTGGGGCGGTCGCCCGCGGGCCGGACGGCGGCGGTGAAGGTGATCCATTCGCGGCTGGCGCACGATCCCGAGTTCAGGCGGCGTTTCCGGGCGGAGGTGCGAGCGGCACAGCGTGTGGACGGCGCGTTCACCGCGCCCGTCCTCGACTTCGACACCGACGGCTCCGCTCCCTGGCTGGCCACCGGGTACGTGCCCGGACTCAGCCTCGAGGAGGCGGCCGGCGTGTCCGGCGAGCCGCTGCCCGCCGCATCGGTCTGGTGGCTGGCCGCCGGACTGGCGGCGGCACTTCAGAACATCCATGACAACGGACTCGTGCACCGGGACCTCAAACCCTCCAACGTCATGCTCACGTTGGACGGGCCCCGCGTCATCGATTTCGGGGTGGCTCGCGTGGTCGACGCCAGCGTCGTCACGCGCACGGGGGCGGTCATCGGCTCTCCGGGCTTCATGTCCCCCGAGCAGGTGCGAGGACTCCATGCAGCCTCGTCGAGCGACGTGTTCAGCCTCGGCTCCGTCCTCGCCTTCGCCGCCACCGGCCGGGCGCCTTTCGGGGACTCGTCCGTCGGCAGCTACGCGCTCATGCTGAAAGTCGTCCAGGACGACCCCGATCTGACGGGCGTGCCCGAGGGTCTGGCCGAGTTGATCCGCAGGTGCATGAGCAAGGATCCGGCCGTGCGTCCTTCGCCGGGGGTCATCGCTTCCGCGGCGGCGAAGGAGACGGCAGGACGGCACCTGGGCGCTTGGCTGCCGCCCGAGTTGATCGTGCAGATCGGGAAGCGCACATCCCGGCTCCTCGATCTCGGGTCGCCGCCGGGCACCCAGCTCGACGGGGCACCTCCACAGCGTGCGACGCCCCCGGGACCACCGACGGACCGCGCGGACCGGCCGCACCGGGTCATCCGTATCCATACGCCCAGCCGACGTCCCAACACCGGGGTTCGGCGTGGCCGCATCCCGCGGCGCCCGTACCACCGTGGGCCGCGACGGCGGGCCTGCCGATCGGTGGTCCGCCGGCGAAGAACAGACGCTGGACGGGGCTGCTCGTCACCGCGGCCACCATCGCCTGCATCGTGCTGATTGCCGTATGGCCCAGGGCGGGGGGCTTGGGCGGTGAGTCGGGTGCGTCGCACTCCTCCGGACCGTCTCGAAGCGCCCCCGCGACGGGAAGCGTCACCGGGAGTCCCACGGCTACCCGCGCGGCGAACGACGGAGCCGGGAGCGTCCCCGCGCCGGCCCCGTCGAGGAGCCCCGCTCAGCGGACAAGACCGTCGACGGCATCCTGGTGCGCGAAGTGATGGCCGAGAACTCGAACTGCATCACGGTCGACATCCGCCTCACGCCCTCCGGCGACCAACTCCTGTACGAGACCACCTATCCGGCGGCGACCAGCAGCCTGAGCCGGAACGACACGGGGTGAGGGCAGCCCCGTAGGCGCACCGAGACGGCGTTCGAGTCACGTCGGAGATCGTCAACGAGTCCGACACCGCGGTCGGGGCCGGTTCGTCGGGGCGGTGGGGACGGAATCGTGACGACGAAGTTCTCCGTCACCAGCGCGGGTGGCACGGCTCGCGGGACGATCACGACCGGGGGGAAGAGGCCGAGTCACGCGAGCGTCCGGTACGGGATCGTCGGGTCTTCACCGGGCGGACGAGATGTCCGCCGCGGGATCACGCTTCTTGGGCGACCGCGTGGCGAAGGTCGTAGGCGGCGCGCGCCTCGTTCACGGTCGTGGCCCGCTTCTCGGTCCACTTGCACAGGGCCCGCGTCTCCTCGGCGATCTCACTGCCGAGCTCGGTCAGCCCGTACATGACCAGCGGCGGAGACGCGTCGGGGTTGACGCTCCGCAGGACGAGGCCGTCACGCTCCATGGTCCGCAGGGTCTGGGACAGCATCTTGCGACTGATGCCGCCCAGGGAACGCTGCAGCTCGGAATAGCGCTGATCGCCGCCTTCCCGGAGGCTCACCAGCATGAGCAGAACCCACTTGTCCGCCAGGTCCACGAACACGTCACGGCTCGGGCAGAGCGCGTCGAGGATGTCCATCGGCCGCGGTGGGGCGCTGATCGCCGGTCCTTCTTCTCGAGCCATGGTAATGACTGTACACCTTGCCCCTAAGGGAAGCCTGGCTTCCACTGGAGGTATGGCCTCCAACGGAGGGTTCCCATGGCGATCGAGCCGGAGCAGAAGACGCCGCACCGGTGCGTTACCTTCCGGTCGCTCGCGGACCCCATGCGTGCCGCCTGGGTCCGCTTCGCCGCGACCGGCAGCCCCTCCACGGCCGCCGTGCCCCACCCGCACCGGGTGGGGCAGGAATCGGTCCGGAGCCGGAAGCGTTCCCGGTCAGCAGGAGGGCGGGCCGCTTCGGCGGTACCGTGACAGCGGACTACGGACGATCAAGGCGGAACGTCATGCACGGCGAGTACAAGGTGCCCGGTGGCAAGCTGGTGGTGGTCGACCTCGACGAGCACGACGGGGTCCTGAGGAACGTCCGGGTCGCGGGGGACTTCTTCCTGGAGCCCGACGAGGCGATCCTGGCCATCGACCGGGCCCTGGAGGGGACGCCCGTGGGCACCGACGCCGCCGGGATCGCGGCGCGCGTCGAGGCCGCGCTCCCCGAGGGCACCGTGATGTACGGGCTCACGGCCGAGGGCATCGCCGTCGCGGTGCGCCGGGCGGTCGCGCAGGCGACGGACTGGACCGACTACGACTGGCAGCTGATCCGGGAGGCCCCGCAGTCGCCTGAGCTCCACATGGCGCTGGACGAGGTCATCACCGCGGAGGTCGCCGCCGGCCGGCGTCCGCCGACCCTGCGCGTGTGGGAGTGGGGAGCCCCGGCGGTCATCATCGGCAGCTTCCAGTCGCTGCGCAACGAGGTCGACCCGCAGGGCGCGGAGCGCCACGGCATCACCGTCGTACGGCGCATCTCCGGCGGCGGCGCCATGTTCGTGGAGCCCGGCAACACCATCACGTACTCCCTGTCGGTGCCCGCGTCGCTGGTGTCGGGGCTGTCCTTCGCCGACTCCTACGCCTATCTGGACGACTGGGTGCTGGAGGCGCTGGGCGACATGGGCATCAAGGCGTGGTACCAGCCGCTGAACGACATCGCCACGGACGCCGGCAAGATCGCCGGTGCCGCGCAGAAGCGCGTGGTGGGACCGGACGGCGGCGCCGGCGCGGTGCTGCACCACGTGACGATGTCCTACGACATCGACGCCGACAAGATGCTCGAAGTGCTGCGCATCGGCCGCGAGAAGCTCTCCGACAAGGGCACCGGCAGCGCGAAGAAGCGCGTCGACCCGCTGCGGCGGCAGACCGGCCTTCCCCGGCAGACCGTCATCGACCGGATGGTCGACTCCTTCCGCGCCCGCTACGGCCTCACCACCGGTCAGGTCACCGCGGAGGAACTCGCGCGTGCCGAGGAACTCGCCGCGACGAAGTTCGGAACGCCGGAGTGGACCGCGCGGGTTCCGTAACGGCCCAGCGCTCGTCCCGGCACCGCGCGGAAGCTCAAGACCCCTGCCGCCTTGACCCGGACCCTCCTAGTTAGACTAGCCTTACCTAAGTTGATGGGTGGGTGGCCGGTCGAGGGCCGGTCAGGTTTTCCGGAGGGGTGCGCGGAGTGCGAACGAAGGTGCCGCCGGGGCGCGATGTCCTGCTGCGGACGGTCAGGAGCCGCGGGCGGGACGTCGCCACCGGCGCGGTGCTCGGGGCCGGGCACCAGTTCGGGGAGGCACTTGTCCCCGTCCTGATCGGCCTCGTCATCGACCGGGCCGTCGCCGGGGGCGACGCAGGCGCGCTGCTGCTCTGGCTCGCGGTGCTGGCCGTGGTGTACGTCGGACTCTCCTTCAGCTTCCGCTTCGGCGCCCGTGCCGGGGAACGCGCCGCCGAACAGGCCGCGCACGAGCTCCGGATCGCCCTCGTGCGGCGGGTCCTGGACCCCGGCGGCGGCGCGGAGCGGGGCCGACTGCCCGGCGAGCTCGCGAACATCGCGACCGAGGACGCCAAGCGCGTCGGCGCCGTCAACATGGCCGTGATGACCGGCATTTCGGCGCTCACCGGACTCCTGGTGAGCGCCGTGGCCCTGCTGCGGATCTCCCTCCCGCTCGGCCTGGTCGTCCTCCTCGGCACACCGGTGCTGCTCTGGCTCGGGCATCTGCTCAGCAAGCCGCTGGAGCGGCGCAGCGAGGCCGAGCAGGAACAGGCCGCGCACGCCTCCGGAGTCGCCGCGGACCTGGTGACGGGACTGCGGGTGCTCAAGGGCATCGGCGCCCAGGCCGCCGCCGTCGAACGGTACCGGCGCACCAGCCGCGCCTCGCTGGGCGCCACGGTGCGGGCGGCGCGCGCGGAGGCGTGGCAGAGCGGGGTGGTGCTCACCCTCACCGGCGTCTTCATCGCCGTGGTCGCGCTGATCGGCGGACGGCTCGCCCTGGCCGGCGACATCACTTTGGGCCAGCTCGTCTCCGCGGTCGGGCTGGCGCTCTTCCTGATCGGGCCGCTGGAGGTGTTCGCCTGGGCCAACGCCGAGTTCGCCCAGGGCCGGGCGTCCGCGGCGCGCATCGCGGCCGTGCTCGCCGCCGAGCCCGGTGTGCGGGCCGGCGCGGCCGTCCTGCCCGACCCCGTGCGCGGCGGACTGCGGCTGCGCGGCGTCAGCCTCGGCGCGCTCCGCGAGGCCGACCTCGACGTCAGCCCCGGCGAACTGCTGGGCGTCGCCAGCACCGACCCCGCCGCCGCCCAGGCACTGCTCGACTGCCTGGGCCGCACCGCGGACCCCGAAACCGGCGTCGTCGAACTGGACGGCGTGCCCCTGCCGGACCTCGACCCGGCCCGGCTGCGCACGGTGGTCCTCGTCGCGGCCCACGACGCGGACCTCTTCGAGGGCACCCTCGACGACAACCTGGGCGGCACCGGGCACCACACCGACCGCGCGCTGGCCGCCGCCTGCGCCGACGAGGTCGCCCGGGCCCTCCCGCTGGGCACCGCCACCGAGATCACCGAGGGCGGCCGTTCACTCTCCGGCGGCCAGCGCCAGCGCGTCGTCCTCGCCCGCGCCCTCGCCACGGAGCGGGCGGTGCTCGTCGTGCACGACCCCACCACGGCCGTCGACGCCGTCACCGAGGCCCGCATCGCCGCCGGGCTGCGCGAGCACCGCCGCGGACGCACGACCCTCGTGGTCACCAACAGCCCCGCCCTGCTGTCCGTCACCGACCGCGTCGTGCTGCTCGACGGGGGCCGGGTGACCGCCGACGGCGTACACGGCGATCTCGTGCACGACGACGCGACCTACCGGACGGCGGTACTGGCATGACGACGGCACCCACGACGGCGACGGGATCGCCGGAACGCGAACTGCTGCCCACGGCGACGCCCGCCAGAACCCGGGCGGCGGTGCGCGAACTGCTGCGCCCGCACCGGGCACTGGCCGTGTGCGGGGCCGCGGTGATGGTGGCGGCCACGGCGGTGGGGCTGCTGACGCAGCCTCTGCTGGGGCACATCGTCGACCTGGTCACGGACCGGAGCCCGGCGGGCTCGCTGACGCTGCCGGTGGTCCTGCTCGTGCTCGTCGCGGTGGCCCAGGGCGTGGCCACCGCCCTCGGCATGTCGCTGGTGTCGCGGCTCGGCGAGACCGCCCTGGCCGAGCTGCGGGAACGCTTCGTGGAACGCGCCCTTTCGCTGCCGCTGGACCGCCTGGAGCGGGCCGGCTCCGGCGACCTCAACGCCCGTGTCACGCGCGACGTGTCGCGGGTGGCCGAGGCGATCCGCACCGCGCTGCCCGAACTGGTCCGCTCCGGCCTGTCGATCGTGCTGACGCTGGCGGCGCTGGCGGTGCTGGACTGGCGGTTCCTGCTGGCGGCGCTGCTCGCGGTGCCCGTACAGGCGCACACCGCGCGCTGGTACGTCCGCAGCGCCGGCCCGCTGTACGCCAAGGAGCGCATCGCCACCGGCGCCCAGCAGCAGCAGTTGCTCGACACGATCGGCGGCGCGGCCACCGTGCGCGCCTACCGGGCCGAGGCCGGGCACACCGCACATGTCACCGAACGGTCCAACGCGGCCGTCGATCTGACGCTGCGCGGGGTCCAGCTGGTGCTGCGCTTCTACAGCCGGCTGCACGTGGCCGAGTACACCGGACTCGCCGCCGTGCTCGTGACCGGATTCCTGCTGGTGCGCGCCGGTTCCGTGTCGATCGGCACGGCGACGGCGGCGGCGCTGTACTTCCACAGTCTCTTCGGTCCGGTGAACACCGCCCTGGTGCTGCTGGACGACGCCCAGTCGGCCGGTGCGGGCCTCGCCCGGCTGGTCGGCGTGGTCGACGAGCCGGTGGCCGCGGTCGCGGAGCCGGAACCGCCCGCGGATCCCGCGGACTTCGGAGGCGTCCCCACCGTCACGGTGGAGGGCGTCGGCCACGCCTACGTCCCGGGCCGGCCGGTGCTGAGCGACGTGGACCTGGTCCTGCGGCCCAAGGAGAAGGTCGCCCTCGTCGGTGCCAGCGGCGCGGGCAAGACCACACTCGCCAAGATCGTCGTCGGCATCCACCGGCCGTCGTCCGGCCGGATCGACGTCGGTGGCAGAGAACCCGCGGAGACCGGGCGCACGGTGGCCCTGGTCACGCAGGAGGTGCACGTCTTCGCTGGCCCGCTCACCGAGGACCTGCGGCTGGCACGGCCGGACGCCACCGACGAGGAACTGCGCGAGGCCCTGGAACGGGTCGGCGCGCTCGGCTGGGCCGAGGCGCTCCCCGAGGGGCTCGACACGGTCGTCGGCGAGGGTGGTCACCGGCTGACCGCGGACCGCTCCCAGCAACTCGCCCTCGCCCGGCTGGTACTGGCCGACCCGCCGGTGGCCGTCCTCGACGAGGCCACCGCGGAGGCCGGCAGCGCCGGCGCCGGACGGCTGGAGGAGGCCGCCGAACGCGCCCTGGAGGGGCGCACCGCCCTGGTCGTCGCGCACCGGCTCAGCCAGGCCGCCTCGGCCGACCGGGTCGTGGTGATGGAGGACGGCCGCATCGCCGAGAGCGGCACCCATGACGAACTGCTCGCCGCCGGGGGGCCGTACGCCGCCCTGTGGCGGGCGTGGGCGGAGAACCGCAGCAGCGCCCGGCCGTGACCGGCCGCGGGCTTCCACCGACCCGTGACAGACCCATCCCGTCCAGAACCGGAACGAACAGAAGGATCACGTGATGCCCCGCGCCACCAGAGCCACCCGGATCGCCGGACTGCTCGCCTCCGTGCTGATGCTCGTCGGCGCGGTAGCCGCCTGCGGCTCCTCCGACTCGGCCTCCGATTCCTCGAAGTCGGGCCCCTCCGGCTCCGCCAAGGCGTCGGAGAGCACCGCCTTCCCCGTCACCATCGCCCACAAGTTCGGCAGCACCACGATCAAGGCCGAGCCCAAGCGCGTGGTCACCGTGGGCCTCACCGACCAGGACGCCGTCCTCGCGCTCGGCACCGTGCCCGTCGGCACCACCGAGTGGGTCGGCGGCTACAAGGGCGCCATCGGCCCCTGGGCCCAGGACAATCTCGGCTCCGCCGCCGTGCCGACAGTCCTGAAGGACACCGGCACCGGGCCGCAGGTCGAGAAGGTCGCCGCCCTGAAGCCCGACCTGATCCTCGCGCTGTACTCGGGGCTGAGCAAGGCCCAGTACGACACGCTGTCGAAGTTCGCCCCGGTCGTGGCCCAGCCCAAGGAGTACAACGACTGGGGCATTCCGTGGCAGCAGCAGACCGAGACCATCGGCAAGGCGCTCGGCAAGCCCGACGAGGCCAAGAAGCTCGTCGACGGCGTCGAGGCGGAGTTCGCCGCGGCCGCGAAGGCCAACCCCGCCTTCGCCAAGGCCACCGCGGTGATGGCGACCCCGTACGAGGGCACCTTCGTCTACGGCAGCCAGGACGCCCGCTCCCGGCTGCTGGCCGACCTCGGTCTGAAGCTCCCCACCGGCCTGGACAAGGCGATCGGCAACCGGTTCGGCGCGAACATCAGCAAGGAGCGCACCGACCTGCTCGACCAGAGCGTCGCCGTCTGGATCCTGCCCGACACCGGCACGGCCGTCACCAAGCTGCACCAGGACAAGCTCTACGCCGACCTCAAGGTCGTCAAGGAGGGCCGCGAGGTCTTCGTCGACGAGTCGAGCGACTTCGGAAACGCCGTCTCCCTCTCGACCGTGCTCAGCATCCCCTACGTCCTCGACCGCCTCGTCCCGCAGCTCGCGGCCGCGGTGGACGGCGACCCGGCCACGAAGGTGGAGCAGCCCGCTTCCTGATGACGCGTCGGGGGGGGGGGGGGGCGCCGCCCCCCCCCCCCCCCCCCCGGAGGCAGGCCCCGCCCGCGCCCGCCCCCCGCCCGCCCCCCCGCGGGCGGGGGGGGCTGAAAACACCCGCGAATGAGGGGGGGGGTAGA
>NZ_JBHXSO010000103.1:0-11821 GCF_042714775.1 Streptomyces sp. NPDC058691
CCCTCGGAGGGATGCGGACCGCCCGCCCGGGTGTCACCGGCCCAGGGAGGCCAGTGCCTTGCCGAGAAGTGCCGCACGGTCGGCCGCCGTGGCCAGGTGCTCCAGGCCGAAGCCCAGCAGCACCGTGTCCTGCGTGGTGACCGCTCCGTACGTCTGGAACAGCGCACCGGTGCGCGCCCAGTCCCGGACGAGGGCCGGGCTGCCGGGAGGCGGCCCGGCGACGGTCCACGGGCCGAAGGAGGTCTCGAAGCCCTCGGTCTCGGTGACCGCGCCGCCGATGACGAGCGAGGCGTCGTCGGCCTGGAGGCCCTGGCCGCCGGAGCCCGGGTCGGTGACGTAGCTGAGCGAGACCTCGACCGACTTGCCCGCGTAGGCGCTGAGGTCGAAGTTCACCGGCTGCCAGCCCGCGGAGGCGCCGGTGAAGCTGTTCCAGGCGCCCGTGGTGCCGGTCGCGGTGCAGCCGTCGGTCCCCGGGGTGAGGTAGTGCTTCAGCCAGGGGTGCTCGTCGATGTAGAAGCCGGCCTCGCACTCCGCGGGCACGTCGGTGCCGGTGGCGCCGCCCTTCTCCGGGAGGGTGGTCCAGTCGTCCGCGCCGACGGTGTGGATCTCCAGCAGCGCGTTGTCGTAACCCGGCTCGGTGTTCCACAGCAGACGGGTACGGAGCGTGGGCGCGTCGGCCGCGGTCACCCCCCTCAGGTCGATGGTGCGGGTGAGCCGGTTGTACGCGTCGTCGGCGTGGACGGCGGCCGCCATGAAGGCGCCCGCGTAGGGCGCGTTCGGAGGCGCGGTCCCGTCGAACCGGCCCGCGCCCGCGCTCGTGAACTGCGGGTAGTCCTCGGGCGCGAGGTTGTCCGAGGTGACGCGGTACGTGCCCGCCCGGTCCAGCGGATTGCCGGGCGCGGCGCCGAGGGGACCGGCGAAGCCGCCCAGCGGGCCGGAGCCGGTGAAGGCGGTGGCCCCGGCGGTCGACGTGCGCGAGTAGGCACCCAGGTAGTACTGGCTGAAGTCGTTGGACAGGTTGCCGCCGCCGAGGTCGACCGACCCACCGGCCTGCTCGCCGGCCTCGATCACCTTGCCGCGCTCGTTGAGGTAGGCGCGCAGCTGCAGCTGGGTGGCGTTGCGGGGCGCGGCCGCGCCGGTGTAGTGCACCACCGTGCGGAAGTGCCCGAGGACACCGAGCGCGTCGGGCGCGCCCTGCGTGGCGACGTCCCAGACGGCCGCCTTGTGGCCGTTGGCCTTCAGCGCGTCGACGTAGGTCTGGGTCTGCGTGGCCGCGGCGCCCTCCTCGGCGACGACGAGCACGTCCCCCTTGGCCCGGTCTGCCACGGTATAGGTGAAGTGCGTGCTGGAGACCGGCTTGCCGCTCTTGGTCTCGCCGGTGTACCAGACCTCGACGTTGTCGCCGGGCTCGCCGTCCCTGACCTTCGCGCGGTACTCGTCGAAGTAGAGGTTGTCCTCGCCGCCGTAGGTCTCGCCGCCGTTCCAGGAGCGCAGCGCCTCGCCCTGCGTACGGCCGCCGTTGACGCGGTAGTTGAGCTTCTTTTCGCGCACCGCCTCACGGACGACCACCGAGACCTCCTGGTCGGAGCCGCGGGAGTACGACGTGGTGAAGGTCGCCGGGGTGAAGTCGGCGGCGTCCAGGCCCACCGAGGAGGACGGGGTGTCCGGGTGCGCGGCGGTCTCCGCGACGGAGAGCGCGAAGGGGACGTTCTTCTCGAACTCCTCCTGGATCAGCTTCTCGTCGTCGGGGAAGTTGAAGACCGACTGGCAGTCGCCCGCCCTCCACTGGTCGGCCGGGTCGATGTCGGACGCGGTCTGGCAGGTCGACATCTCGGGCGTGAACATCGCCATGCCGTTGACGTTGGCCGCGTGCCCGTCGGCCTCGCCGTTGGTCGTGTACAGCTCCGAGGAGACCTGCGGGTGGTAGCCGGGGATCGCGGAGTTGTCCGGTGTGCCGGCCAGCGACCTGTACAGGATGTCGTCGGGGGTGTCCGTCGCCACCTGCCAGCCGACGCCGTACAGGAGCAGTTCGGCGGCGGAGTGGTAGTTGATGCCGTAGGTGAAGTCGATGCGCTTCTCGAAGGCGTCCAGCGCCCGCGTCTCGGGCTCGGAGCCGGGGCTCGCGCCGCGGTAGGTCTCGCTGGCAGGGCTGGGGGACGAACCCTCGTTGTCGTAGCCCCACTTGTAGGCGAAGTTGCGGTTGAGGTCGACGCCGTCGCCGGCGGATATGACGCCGTCGCCGTTGACGTCCCGGAGGTTCTTGCGCCACAGGCGCTTGCCGGGGTCCTGGAAGGTGTAGTCGTACCCGTCCGGGTTGGCCGAGACGACGAACCACAGCTCGGTCGAGTCGACGATCTTCTTGATGCGCTGGTCGGTCGCATAGTGGTCGAGGTAGTAGTGCATCAGCCGGCGGGTCATCTCCGGCGTGATCCACTCCCGCGCGTGCTGGTTGGACATGTACAGCACGGAGGGCTTGGAGCCGTCCTTGGACGTCTTCGCGTCCTTGGTGAGCTTCAGCGCGAGGATGTCCTGCCCGTTCACCGTCTTGCCGATGGAGACGACCTTGGTCAGGCCGGGGTTCGCCTGGCCGGCGGCCAGGACCTCCTCCTTGATGCCGCCCGCGCCGCTGTACGGCCGGTACACACCTTCGGCGGCACTCTGCACGCGCGCCTCGGACTTGGCGGCGATCGTGTGCTCGGTGAGCTGCACACCCTTCTTCTCCAGCTGCCCGGCCTGCCGGTCGGTGAGGTAGACCTCGACCGTGGCCGTGCCGCTCTCGGGCGCCTGCTCGCTCAGCTCGTGGCCGTCCTGCCCCGCTTCGAGCAGCAACGGGATCTGCTGCTTGGTGACTTCCGCGCGGAACACCTTGACCTCGTCCGCGTCACCGCTCGCCGGGATCGTGCTCCGGGCCTGGGCGACGGGCGCGATGGCCGCACTGCAGAGTATGAGAGCGCCGGCGACGACGGTCGTTAAGACTCTGGGTCTCACGACTCTCCTTCACATGGGTATGCGACAAGGACGCCTATACCATTGGAAGTTCACGCATCAGTCAAGGGCGTCTCAAGTAACACTCGCTTCGCCGCCGCCCCTTGGGCACCGGAGCGCCCCCCTCCGCCGGAAGCACGACGAGCGGGGCCGTCCTCCCCGGGGAGGGCGGCCCCGCTCGTACGGGGCACGTTCTGCGAGCGCAGGCGGATCAGCCGCGGACGATGTTCTCCGCCTGCGGGCCCTTCTGGCCCTGCGTCACCTCGAAGGTGACCTGCTCGCCTTCCTGGAGCTCGCGGTAGCCGTTACCGACGATGTTGGAGTAGTGGGCGAACACGTCCGGCCCCCCGTCCTGTGCGATGAAGCCGAAGCCCTTTTCGGCGTTGAACCACTTCACGACTCCAGATGCCACCGTTGTCCATCCCTCATGTGCCGATGTGGTGGCGCACCGAAATGCGCCGACGGGCCCCCGCGGCTGCGGGCCCCGGACCGTGCTTACCCGATGATGCGGATGTCTATCCCCCGACGGGCCGGTCCAATGGTGCGGACCGGGCGTCAGCCCGTCGCCCCTGCCCCGCGCGCCCGGCCGGTCAGCGTCCCGGGCGGAGCAGTCCCGACTCATAGGCGAGGACCACGAGTTGGGCCCGGTCCCGCAGCCCGCGCTTGCCGAGCAGATTGCCGACATGGGTCTTGATCGTGCTCTCGGCCAGGCAGAGCACCGTGCCGATCTCGGTGTTGGACATGCCCCGGCCCACCAGGCGCAGCACGTCCAGCTCGCGCTGGGTCAGGTCGTCGAGGGCCGGCTGGGCCGCCGCGCCCGGTGGCGGGCCGCTGAGGAACTCCTCCAGCAGCCGCCGGGTCAGGATCGGGGCGAGCAGCGCGTCGCCCGCCGCCACGGTCCGCACGCCCGCGGTGAGTTGGTGCCTGGGCGCACTCTTGAGCAGGAAGCCCGAGGCCCCGGCCCGCATCGCCTGGTACACGTACTGGTCGAGATCGAAGGTCGTGAGCACAAGGACCCGGCTGCGCGGTGCGCTGCGGGCGAGCCTGCGGGTGGCCTCGATGCCGTCGAGCAGGGGCATGCGGATGTCCATCAGCACGACGTCGGGGTCCGTGCGCCGCACCTCGCCGAGCGCCTCCACGCCGTCCGCGGCCTCCGCCACCACCTCGATGTCCGGTTCGCCGGAGAGGATGGCGGCGAGCCCGTGCCGGATCAGCATCTCGTCGTCGGCGACCACCACGCGGATCATGCCGGGACCGCCACCGCGAGCGGCAGCCGCACCCGGACGGTGAAGCCGGCGGACACGTCGAGCGTCAGGCTGCCGCCGCAGACGACGACGCGCTCCCACATGCCGACGAGCCCCTTGCCGGTGCCGCCGCCGGAGTCACCCACCGCGGTGTCCGTGTGCACCTCGATCTCCAGGACGTCCTCGTCGTACCGCAGCCTCAACTCGGCCACCTCGGAGGCGGAGTGCTTGAGCGCGTTGGTGAGCGACTCCTGGACGACGCGGTAGGCGCACAGCGAGACACCTTGGTCGAGCGGGCGCGGCCGGCCCTCCGTGGCCCTGCGCACCGTGAGCCCGGCGGCGCCCATGGTGGACACCAGGCGGTCCAGGTCCTCGAAGTGCGGTTGAGGCACGAGCGGTTCGGGCTCGGCGGGCGCGGCGGCGGTCACGGAGTCGTCGTCGCGGAGCAGCCGGAGCAGCCGGGCCAGTTCCACCAGGGCACCGCGCGAGGCGTCGGCTATCGCCGCGAAGGCCCGTCCCGCCGTGGCCGGATCCGTGTCGAGCATCCCCCGGCCCGCTTCGGCCTGGACCGCGATCACGCTCACCGCGTGGGCCACCAGGTCGTGCAGTTCCCTGGCGATGCGCTGCCGTTCGGCGGTGACCGCACGGCGTGCCTGCTCGTCCCGTGTCCGTTGCAGTTCCTCCGCCTGGGCGGTGAGGTGCTGCACCGCGGTGCGCCGGCGCCGGTAGGCGGCGCCCACGGCGGCGGGAAGCACCACGAACAACAGGATCGTCGGCACGATGTTGCCGGGGTCGGAGTCGGAGGGGTCGTTGAGGATCGCCACGACGAGGGAGGCGGAGTTCGCCGCGGCCGCGGCCACCAGCTGAACCGTCGGCAGATAGGCCGCGGCGCTGTACACCGCGACGATCAGCGCGAGCAGCACCGCCACTTCGTCGGACGGTTCGGCGCCCAGCGCCGTCAGGGCCATGGCCGTGGCGATGCCGAGGGCCACCGTCAGCGGGTGGCGCCTGCGCACCGCGAGCGCGCAGGTCGTGACCACGACCGCGAGCAGGTGCTGCGGCCTGGCCTCTGGATTCAGCGGCGAGTCCGCGAGCTCGACCACACCCAGGAGGCAGAGCAGGACCGCCGGAGCGATGTCGATGAGGAGTTCGAGCCGTCTGTGACTGGCCAACACGGTGGCGAGTATAGGGCGGGCAAAGTGGGCTCCGGTTCCCCCTGTGGTACCGGTTCGCGCCGGTGGGATTCCGCCCGCGGGGGGAGCGTGCGGATACCGCGGGGCCGGGTGCGGGCCGGCCGCGGCTGACACCTTCTCGGTGTGCCGGGCGTTCCGGCCGCAGTCAATGGAGGGGATCATGCTTCACCACACCTGGCGCGCCCCCGCGCTGTCCTTCGCCGCCCTCGCCGCCGCACCGCTGTTCGGGCTGGTGTCCGAGCTCGTCGTCCCGCGCGACACGACGAACACGCCGGCGGACGAACTGCGCTTCGTCTCCGCCCACGCCGGTGCCTTCCTGCTCGCCGACCTGCTCGCGATCGTGGGAGCGGCACTGTTCGTCGTCGGCCTCGTCCGGCTGGTGCCGGCGGTCTCCGGCCGGGGCCGGGTGGCCGTACGGATCGGCGGGACCATGGCGATCGCCGGCTCGCTGGCCCTGGTCGCCCACCCGTTCCTCCTGCTGGCGATCCGGGACCTGGCCACGGCGGAGAACCTGACGGCGATGGCGCAGGCCAACGACGCCATCTCCAACGGCGTGGCGGCGATGGTCATTCTGGTGGCCCGGCTGCTGGCCTTCGACCTCGGGCTGGTGGTGCTGACGATCGGCCTGTGGCGGGCCGGTGCGCTCCCGGTCTGGCTGGCCCCGGCGGGTTTCCTGGCGCTCTTCGCGGACTTCTCCCCCAGCTCGTACAACGCCGTCCTGATGTACGCCGTGCTGGCCGCCACCTTTGTGCTCATGGCCCTGCGGGCGCGCCGCACCGCGGACCCCGTCTCCCAGCCGACCGGTGAGCCGGCGGCCGCCGGCACGGTCTGACGGCGTCGCACCCGCGCCGGCCCGGACCCTCCGGCGGTCCGGGCCACAGGTGCCCCCAGCGAGGCACCCCGCCACACCCCCTCCAGCCGGTTGCGCGCCTTGACGGCCGGTGGGGGTATCCAGGCAACCGGGGTCACCCCGGTCCGCCTCCATCCCCCCACTGGGGATCAGGCGCTTGCTACTACGGAGGGGGCGGCGGCGGTGGCACCCCCGGCCGAAGGTTGGGGGAGGGAGGGCGGGCGGGAATAGCCTCGCCCATCTCCGCGAACGCGGCCGACCGCGTGACTCTCCACGACGGCCCACCGCCGCCCCCGCACCGGAGTTGCGCTTTACACCAACATCCCAGCTCACAGCGGGTGGCGTCACAGGAAGTTCACAGCAAACATCCCTGATGATCACCCATTTCTGGGTGCGGCGACACCAACGGCACATCGACTGGGCGCTGACCCCGACTGTCAGCACGAAAGAAGTCAGCCAGTGCCCCTCCCTCTTGACTCCGTCGTCCCGCGGCCGCGTGCCGCGGCCCGGCGCGGTGCCGCCGTCCTGGCCTTGGCCACGGCGCTCAGCATCGGCGCCGGGATGATGACGACCGCCCAGGCGCTCACGCCCGAGCACCTGGTGTCGGCGACCGTCGACGCGCCGAAGGCCGCCGGCTCCGTCCAGGGGCTGATCCCGAGCACCCCCGGCCAGTCCATCGTCACGCGCGAGGACCGCACGCCGATCGCGCCCGGGCTGAACCTCACCCGTTTCGACCGCTTCGAGGCGGACGGATGGGTGCGCGGGCAGGTGCTCGTCGCGGACCTCGCCGACGACCGGGTCAAGGTGGACTACATCTCCTCCGGCACCGTCACCGGCAAGGCCCCGGTGACCGAGCAGGCCAAGCACACGGGCGCGGTCGCCGCGATCAACGGCGACTACTTCGACATGAACGACACCGAGGCCCCGGTCGGCGGCGCCGTGTCGCGGGACGGCGGCCTGATCAACTCGCCCACCGAGGGCCGCAGCCAGACGGTCGCCATCGGCGCCGACGGCCTCGGCCGGCTCGCCCAGGTGTTCCTGGAGGGCGAGGTCACGGTCGGCGGTACGCAGCACCTGAAGCTGTCCAGCGTCAACTCCCCGGTCCTGGCGGCCGGCGGCATCGGCCTGTTCACCGACCAGTGGGGTCCGTCCCCGCGCACCAAGCCCGTGAGCGGCGCGAGCCGTGTCGCCGAGGTCTGGCTGCGCGACGGCAAGGTCACCGAGGTGCACTCCTCGGTCAGCAGCGGCCCGATACCGGCCGGCACCAGCGTGCTGCTCGGCCGTGAGGCGGGCGCCGACGCGCTGGCCGGCCTCGTGCCCGGTGACTCCGTGAACGTCGCCTACCACCCGCGCGCCGACTTCGGCGACGTCGCGGTCGCCGTCGGCGGCGGCCAGGTCCTGGTCGCGGACGGCGTGGTGAAGCACTACACCGACGGCGACACCGTCACCGCCACCTCGCGCACCAGCGTGGGCTTCTCCGCCGACGGCCGCACCATGTACCTGGTCGCGATCGACGGCAAGCAGACCAACAGCCGCGGCATGGACCTCAATGAGCTCGGCGCCTTCATGAAGGGCCTCGGCGCCGTCAACGCCCTCAACATGGACGGCGGCGGCTCCACCACCATGGCCGCCCGGCTGCCGGGCGAGAGCGTGACGGGCCTGATCAACAGCCCCTCGGACGGCTCGGAGCGTCAGGTCGCCAACGGCCTCGGCCTGTTCTCCGCCCCCGGTTCCGGCGAGGCCCGCGGCTTCCGCGTCCTGCCCGCCCTGACGGCGGACGGTTCCGACAAGGTCTTCCCCGATCTGCACCGCACCCTCAAGGCCCTGGCCCACGACGAGACGTACGCGCCCGCGCCCACGCCGCGCGTGCACTGGCGGGACGACTCCCTCGCCGCGGTCAAGGGCGGCGACGGCAACACCGCCGTGGTGACCGGCAAGCACTCCGGCACCAGCGAGATCGAGGCCACCGCCAGCCACGGGGTGAGCGGCTCGGCGAAGCTGACCGTGCTCGCGCCCGCCGTGCGGATCGCCCCGAGCAGCAGCCTGGTGGCGCTCGACGGCCTGGACGACTCCGCCCGCCTGACGATCACCGGCTACGACGCCCTCGGCGACTCCGCCCCGATCGAGGCCTCCGACGTCAAGGTCACCGGCGGCGAGGACGTCGTCTCGCTGACGCCCGCGGACGACGCGACCTTCACCGTGCGCGGCCTCGCCGAGGGCGCCTCGACCACCCTGCACCTGACGGTCGGCAAGATGACCACCGACGTGGCCGTCACCGTCGGCCTGGCCGAGAAGTCCTTCGCGGACCTGTCGGACGCGGCCGCCTGGACCTCGGCCAACGACCGCGCCCCCGGCGGCTCGGTCACCCCGGCCGCGGGCCACGACGGCGCGCCCGGCCTGGCCCTCACGTACGACTTCACCAAGTCGACCGCCACGCGAGGCCAGTACGCCGTGCCGCCGCAGCAGATCCAGCTGCCCGGCCAGCCGCAGGCCGTCACCATGTGGATCAACGGCGACGGCAACGGGGAGTGGCCGCGGCTGCAGTACCGCACGGGCGCGGGCGTGACCGCCAACCTCGACGGCCCGCTGATCACCTGGACCGGCTGGCGCAAGGTCGAGTTCCCGGTGCCCGTCGGCACCCCCTACCCGATCACCTTCCAGCGGGTGCGGCTGCTGGAGACCAGCGCCGCCCGTTCCTACACCGGCAAGGTGACCGTCAGCGACCTGCGGGTCAAGGTCGCCCCGGACGTGGAGCTGCCCGTCCAGCCGAAGGTGGCCGACCCCGTCGTGGTGACCAACGGCACCGTCGACGGCCGCTCGCTGCGCGTCGCCGTCATGTCCGACGCCCAGTTCGTCGCCCGTGACCCCAACAGCCCGCTGGTGGAGGCGGCCCGCCGGACGCTGGCCGAGATCGCCGACGCCAAGCCCGACATGCTGGTCATCGACGGCGACTTCGTCGACGAGGGCTCGCCGGCCGACTTCAAGCTGGCCCGCACGCTCCTCGACGAGTTCGACGCCCGCACCGGCGGCACGATCCCGTGGCACTACGTCCCCGGCAACCACGAGGTCATGGGCCCCGGAACGCCCGTCAACTTCAAGGCGGAGTTCGGCGACACCACCTCGGTCTTCGACTCCGAGGGCACGCGCTTCATCACCCTGGACTCCTCCAGCGGCACCCTGCGCGGCGGTGGCTTCGCCCAGCTCCAGATGCTGCACGACCAGCTCGCGGACGCGGCCACGGACAGCTCCGTCAGCGGCGTCGTGGTGTTCGAGCACCACCCCACCGAGGACCCGCTGCCGGACAAGGCCAGCCAGCTCGGCGACCGCAAGGAGGCCGCCCTGGTCGAGCAGTGGCTCGCCGACTTCCGGGCCGACGGGCACAAGTCCGCCGCGTTCGTGGGCGGTCACGTGGGCGCGTTCTCGGCGTCCTCGATCGACGGCGTCTCCTACCTGGTCAACGGCAACTCCGGCAAGAACCCGGCCAGCACGCCCGACAACGGCGGC
This sequence comes from Streptomyces sp. NPDC058691, assembly GCF_042714775.1. Taxonomy (NCBI): domain Bacteria; kingdom Bacillati; phylum Actinomycetota; class Actinomycetes; order Kitasatosporales; family Streptomycetaceae; genus Streptomyces; species Streptomyces sp. NPDC058691. The sequence goes on from NZ_JBHXSO010000103.1 coordinate 9,777, forward strand.
TTCACCGGCTGGACGATGCTGGGCATCGACCCGGCCAAGGGGAAGGTCCCCGACGCGTTCGCCGTCCCCACCCGTGACTCCGACGCCTGGCTGCGCGCCGAGGTGCACGTCCGTACCGACGCGGTGGACCTCAGCGCGCCGGACACGCTGACGGTCGGCGACCGGGCCAAGGCGTCGGCGACGGTCACGCAGGACGGCACGCGTGTCGTCCCGGTGGCCTGGCCGGTCAGCGCCTCCTGGGCCGGCTCACGCGTCGAGATCGCCGGCCACACGGAGGGCGGCTCCGCGGTCGTCTCCTACGACCCGGCCACCGGCGACCTCACCGCGCTCCGCGCGGGCACCGCGGTGCTCCGCGTCACCGTCAACGGCGTGACCACCCAGCGCACCATCACGGTGGGCCGCCGCTGATCCCCGCCCCGGCGACCGTGCCTCCCCCAGCGTCGCCGGGACGTATCGCCCTGCCGTCCCGGGGGCGCTGCGATGTCATGCGCCTGTCATCTATCGGCCTCGACCTTGGCTTGAACCGCATTGTCCGCCGCAACCGGCTCCGCCATGCTGATCCGGCGTCAACCGCGCAGATCTTGCTGCGCCCGACAGCGGAGGACCATGTGATGAGACGTAGGATGATCGCGCTCGCGGCGGCGACGACCGCCATGGCCGGGCTGTTCCTCGCCCCGGCACCGGCGGCGTCCGCGGCGGCCACGTCCTGCTACGGCAGTGCCAAGACCATCAACGGCACGGACGACAACGGGCACTGGCCTCCGGGCGGTTCCACGTACTCCACGTCCAACTGCAGTGACATCAACGTCAAGATCACCCGCACCCTCGACGTGCAGACGTGTTTCGCGCCCTCCAGCGGCGGCTACTACTGCAACGGCTGGCGCACGGTCTACGCCAACACCTGGGGACTGGCCGCCACCGACGTGAACGACGGCACCCGGTTCTGGCTGCTGTTCACCAGCACCGACGTGCACGGAGTCGCCGCCTACTGACCCGCCCGCCGGGCTCCGGCGCCGATCACACGCGCCGGAGCCCGCCGGAGTGCCGGATCCGCGGCACGCCTCACCCGTCCCGGCCCTGCCAGGTCGTCACGCAGGCCTCGTTGCCCTCCGCGTCGGCGAGCACCCAGAAGGAAGGGGCGTGGCCGGCGGACTTGAGCCGGCCCCCGGCCGCGAGCGCCGCCTCGATCCGCCAGGGTGCCTCGTCGTGGGGAACGCTGATGTCGAGGTGGATGCGATTGCGCTGCGGGCGCGGCCGGTCCATCTGCTGGAACCAGACCGCCGGACCCTGTCCGACCGGGTCGACCAGGGCGTCTACGGGGCCGTCGGCGCCCGCCTCGTCGGTGTAGCCCAGCACCGCCTTCCAGAACGGCCGGATCGCTGCGATGTCCAGCGCGTCGATCGCGATCTCCAGGAGCTGTACCGATCTCGGCGCCCCCGCGCCGACTTCGGGATCCGTCACGAACCCGGCCGCGCCCAGCGCGGCGGAGATACGGCACGCGAGGTCGACGTCCCGCGTGGTGACCGCCGCGTGGGCCGTCGACTGGAGGGCGAGCAGCACCCGCCCGGGCCTGACGTCGACCCGCAGGTGGCGGTCGGCGTCGTCGCCGCACACCGCGACGGCGTCCGCCGCCACGCCGGTCCCCCGGGCCATCGACCCCACGGGGACCGACGTCTGCAACGTGCCCAGTATGTACCGCCATCCGTCGCCGCCGACCGCGTCGGAGGCTTCCTGCCGGCTCAGTTTCCGCTCCATGCGGGCATCCTCGCAGCCGGCGAGGCGCCCGGCGGCGGCACCCGCCGGGTTCGCCAGGTCGCGCGGGCCGCCGCACGGCTCCGCGGTGGACGGTGCCGGGGGAGGTGACAGCCGCCCCTCGGGCCTCTCCCGTGCGGGCGACCGGGGACCGTGCCGCCGCGGAGCACACGACGGCGGGGGCCGGCCAGGGTGCAGTTCCGGGCCCCCCCCCCCCCGCGTTCCCGGGGTTTGCCCCGCCGGAAGGGGGGCCCTTGTTTGGGGGGTAGGCCCGGGGGTGCCCCCGGGACCGG
>NZ_JBHXSO010000103.1:11831-14688 GCF_042714775.1 Streptomyces sp. NPDC058691
GCCGCGGGCGCCGCCCCCCCCCGCGGGGCGGGGCCGGCTCCGGTCCCGGGCGGCCCCCCCCCCGCCCGCCTGTTCCCGGGTGTTCCGCCGACGTCAGGGGAGCCAGAGTGTCAGGAGGAAGCCCGGGCTGTCCCACGTGCACGTGTACTGGTAGGCCTGGCCGGAGTCGACGAACTTCTTGCCGGCCGTCTTGCAGGCCTCGCTCGTCGCATAGACCTTGTACGGCACGCTCGCGTTCGCCGGGGCGGCGAGCGCCAGCATCCCGGTGAGCGTCGCGGCCACGGCCACGGCGACCGAGGCGCCTCTGCGCTTGTTCATGTCCCCTCCAGGAAGCACTCGTTGCACGACTGGATCATCGGCATCCTCACACCCTCACAATGGACACGTCAAGTGTGCGGATCATGGGCGGCACCGCCGTGCCGTCCCGGCGGCGAACGCGGCCGGACACCTGGCAGGGGTACTGCTTCACCGATCCCGCAATCGCAGCCTTTGTCGCGTCACAAGTCGATGAGGGGCGTCGACCGGGGGCGCGGTGCGATCCCCCGGACCGTAGCGCCGGAGCCTGCCTCGGCAGGCCGGGCCGCGCCGGTCCGGGGCACCTCACACGGTTCACCCGGCGCGCCGCACCTCGATCAGGAGGGCCTGCTCCGGGTTGAGTTGCGGCATCGGGAGGCCCGCCGAGGCCAGGATCGCGCCCGGGAGGGGGAGCCAGCCGTCGATGGCCGCGGGGAGCCAGGCGGGGCCGCTGGTCTGGTGGAAGGAGGGCAGACCGAGGTCGGTGCGGACGCGGACCTCATAGCGGTGGGCGGGGTCGAGGCCGGGGAGCTGGACGCGGCCGGACTGGCCCTCGGGGGAGGTCGCGACGCGGGCCCAGCTGTAGAGGGCGGCGGTGCCGTCCTGGGAGACGACGCCGTGCAGGAGGGTGGCGTTGTCCGGAAGGTCGGCGCGCACGGTGCGGCCGCTGTGGAGCAGGGGGCGCAGTTCCCGGTAGAGAGCCGTCCACGCGGTGAGCCGGGCGACTTCCTCCGGGGTGCAGCGGGTGATGTCCTGCTCGATGCCGGCGTGGCCGAACAAGGCCGTGGTCATCCGGAAGGTGTCGGAGCTGACGCGCGCGGTGGTGTGGCTCGGATTGGCGCCCACGTGCGCGCCGACGAGCTCGGGCGGCAGCAGCTGGCCGGTCCACCGCTGGATGGACTGCCGCTCCACGGGGTCGTTGCAGTCCGAGGCCCACACGCGGTCGGTCCTGGCGAGGATGCCCAGGTCGACACGGCCGCCACCACTGGCACAGCTCTCGATCTCCAGCGCGGGGTGGCGTTCCTTGAGGCTGTCCAGCAGCCGGTAGAGCGCCACGACCTGGGCGTGGGTGGCCGGGTGGTCCCCGGGACCGTGGACGGCCTCGTACAGCTCCCGGTTGTGGTCCCACTTCAGGTAGGCGATGCCGTACGTGGTGATGAGCGAGTCCAGCGAGTCGAGCAGGTACGCGGCGAGCGCGGGCTGGGACAGGTCCAGGGCGTACTGGTGCCGGGCCGTGGGGCCGAGGCCGGCCGCCGGGCCGAGGACCCACTCGGGGTGCTCGCGGGCCAGGTCGGAGTCGAGGTTGACCATCTCCGGTTCGAACCAGAGGCCGAACTCCATGCCGAGGGACCGCACGTGGTCGACGAGCGGGGTGAGCCCGCCGGGCCACACCTTCGGGTCGACCGTCCAGTCGCCGAGTCCCGCGTGGTCCGAGCGGCGGCCGCGGAACCAGCCGTCGTCGAGCACGAATCGTTCCACGCCGACCTCGGCGGCGCGGTCGACGAGCCGCAGCAGGTGGTCGAGGTCGTGGTCGAAGTACACGGCCTCCCAGCTGTTGAGGATGACCGGGCGCGGGCGCCGGGGGTGGCTGGGGCGGGCGCGCAGCAGGGTGTGGAAGCGGTCGGCGAGGCCGTCGAGGCCGGCGCCGGACCAGGCGTAGTGGCACACGGGGGTCTGGTAGCTCTCGCCGGGGGCGAGCCGGATCTCGCCGGCGCGCAGCAGTTCGCCTCCGCCGAGGACCGCGGTGTGGGTGCCGGCGCCCTCGGGCAGCCGCTCCACGAGGTAGCGCTGGTCGCCGCTCCACGCGACGTGCAGGCCCCACACCTCGCCCTCGCGGAAGCCGAAGCCGGGCACTCCGACGGCGACGAGGTACGGGGAGTCCAGTCCGGGCTTGCCGCGGCGGACCTCGCGGGCGTGGGTTCCGAAGCCGACCGGGCGCCGCTGCGGGGAGCGTTCGCGGCTCCACTTGCCGGTGAAGTCGAGGATCTCGCCGGCCCGCCGGGGCAGCGGCAGCCACACGGTGGCCTGTGCGAGGTCGTACGGTGCCGGGTCGGCGGTGGTGTGCCGGGTGATCTCGGCGTGGACGGCGAGCACTCCGGACGGGTCCAGCCGGTAGGTGACGGTGATGTCGAGCCCGGCGGCGGCGTCGGTGAGGGAGACGTCCAGTTCCCCGCCCCCTTCGCCGTTCTCGCGCAGCGATGTGCCGGTGGTGGTCAGCCGCGGGGCGGCGGCACCGCCGTCGACGTGCCCGTGGTGGGCGGGGGTGCCGGCCCATCCGTCCGCCTCGGTGGGCCAGATGGTGTACCGGCGCGGGATGTCGACGGCGTTGTTGAGCACCGCGGGTTCGGCCGTCAGGGCGAGCGCGGCGAGGTCGCCGGCGGCCAGGTCGCCGAGGTCCTTGCCCCAGTGCAGGACTCTGGGCACCGGTTCGGTGAGCTCCAGGACGAACGCGGTGCCGGCCGCGCGCAGGGTCACGATCCGCGCGGAGGTGTCTGCCATGGGGGTGCTTCCTTTCGATGTGCCCCGCCGCCCGGACGGGCCCCGAAGTGGGGCCCGGGCGGGC
>NZ_JBHXSO010000104.1:0-14577 GCF_042714775.1 Streptomyces sp. NPDC058691
GCGCCGCAGTGTGCTCGCGCGCCCGTGGTGGCGGACGTCACCCGGCTTCCGGGTCGCCGGGGGTGAAGGTCAGCCGCTGGACCTGACCGGGATCGCCCGCGGGGCCCAGGTCCTTGCCGTTGACGAAGAGGTCGACGGCGCCGGCGTTGCCGATGATGAGGTTGACCTTCGACTTGTCGGTGAAGGTCTTGGCGTCGCCCTGCTCCAGGCTGCCCTGGTACAGCTGCTTGCCACTGCTGTCGACGGCCTGGATCCAGCTCTTGCCGTTGTCGGCGGTGAGCTTGACCGTGACCTTGTCACCGGGGGCGGCGGCGATGGCGCTGTCGGTCGCCTCCGGCGTGGGGCTGGTCTTCTGGGTCGCGGACGGCTTGGCGGTGGGGCCCTGCGCGGACGGCTTGCCGGCGACGGGCTGCTTGCCGCCGTCGTCGCCGCCGTTGAACAGGGTGAAGCCGACGAAGCCGACGACCGCGACGATGGCCGCCACCATGGCGGCGGTCCAGTTGGGGCGGCGCGGCTCGGGCCGCATCCGCTCCGCCTCGTACAGCGGTGCTACGGGGGTGGGGGACGGAGTGCTGCCGTGCTCGGCGGAGAACTGCTCCACCAGGACCTCGGGATCGAGGCCCACGGCGCGCGCCAGCGCCCGGATGTGGCCGCGGGCGTAGACGTCACCGCCGCAGCGTGAGAAGTCGTCCTGTTCGATCGCATGGACAATGGGCGGCCGCACACGGGTGGTGGAGCTGACCTCGTCGACGGTCAGCCCGGCGTCGAGACGGGCTCGGGCGAGGGCACGACCGACCGAGGGACGGTCGTCGGGGGGCGGGTTGCCGATGGACACGGGTGCGCCTTTCGAGCGTGTAGCCACCTGCTGGAGACTCAGTCTAGGGGGGGTTGCAAAAGGTCGGGCAAGCGGGCGGGCGTTGTTTGTCCGCCATCAGGATTGCCGTCGTGACCGGCACCGATGACAGTCGGCCATACGCCTTCCCCTTGCACTAACTTGACGTACGGGCAGGAGAAACGGTTGCTCCCCGCCCACTTACGAGTGAGCTACGGATGGGCTACGAACGGGCTACGCCCCGGTCTCGCCACGCAGGACCGCGAGTACCCCGTCCATCTCGTCCGGTTTGACCAGCACGTCACGGGCCTTCGATCCCTCGCTGGGACCGACGATCCCGCGCGATTCCATCAGGTCCATGAGCCTGCCCGCTTTCGCGAAGCCGACACGCAGTTTGCGCTGGAGCATCGACGTCGAGCCGAACTGGGTTGAGACCACGAGCTCCGCGGCCTGGCAGAGCAGGTCGAGGTCGTCGCCGATCTCCTCGTCGATCTCCTTCTTCGGGCCCGCGCCGACCACGACGTCTTCCCGGTAGGAGGGCGTCAACTGCGCCTTGCAGTGCTCGACGACGGCGTGGATCTCATCCTCGGTGACGAAGGCGCCCTGCATGCGGATCGGCTTGTTCGCGCCCATCGGCAGGAACAGCCCGTCACCCTTTCCGATGAGTTTCTCGGCACCGGCCTGGTCCAGGATGACCCGGCTGTCGGCGAGCGAGGAGGTCGCGAACGCCAGCCGCGAGGGCACGTTGGCCTTGATGAGACCCGTCACCACGTCGACGGAGGGCCGCTGGGTGGCGAGCACGAGGTGGATGCCGGCCGCGCGGGCGAGCTGCGTGATGCGGACGATCGCGTCCTCCACGTCCCGCGGCGCGACCATCATCAGGTCGGCGAGCTCGTCCACGATCACCAGCAGGTAGGGGTACGGGGACAGCTCGCGCTCGCTGCCCTCCGGCGGCTTCGCCTTGCCGCTGCGCACCGCCGCGTTGAAGTCGTCGATGTGCCGGAAGCCGTAGGCGGCCAGGTCGTCGTAGCGCAGGTCCATCTCGCGCACGACCCACTGGAGGGCCTCGGCGGCCCGTTTGGGGTTGGTGATGATCGGCGTGATGAGGTGCGGGACGCCCTCGTACGCGGTCAGCTCCACGCGCTTGGGGTCGACCAGCACCATGCGCACCTCGTCGGGGGTGGACCGGGCCAGCACCGAGGTGATGAGGCAGTTGATGCAGGAGGACTTGCCGGAGCCGGTGGCGCCCGCGACGAGGATGTGCGGCATCTTCGCGAGGTTGGCCATCACATAGCCGCCCTCGACGTCCTTGCCGAGGGCGACCGTCATCGGGTGCTCCTCGCCGGCGGCGTCCGCCGACCGCAGCACGTCACCGAGATTGACCATCTCGCGGTCGCTGTTGGGGATCTCGATGCCCACCGCGGACTTGCCGGGGATCGGGCTGATGATCCGTACGTCGGGGCTGGCGACGGCGTACGCGATGTTCTTGGCGAGCGCGGTGATCCGCTCGACCTTGACGGCCTGGCCGAGCTCGACCTCGTAGCGGGTGACCGTCGGGCCGCGGGTGAATCCGGTGACCGCCGCGTCCACCTTGAACTGCGAGAAGACGCTCTTCAGCGAGTCCACCACGGCGTCGTTGGCGGCGCTGCGGGTGCGGCCGGGGCCGCCGCGCTCCAGCAGGTCCAGGGAGGGCAGGGAGTACGTGATGTCGCCGGCCAGCTGCAACTGCTCGGCGCGCGGCGGCAGGGGCTGCCCGGCGTCCGGCGCCGACTTCTTGGTGAGGTCCGGCACGGAGGGCCCTGAGGTGTCCTCGGCGGCCCCGGCAGCCCCGTTGTCCCGGGCCTGCGGCACCGACTGGTGCACCAGGTCCGCCACGACCGACGAGCCGGGGACGCCGTAGGTCAGCGCGCCGTCGAGGTCCGCGGCAACCCCGTAGGCCAGGTCGACCGTGCCGAGGCCGCCGGGCGTCAGGTCGGGCAGCGGCGGCTGCTCCGGCCGGCGACGGCCGCGGCGCCTGGGTGCGGGCTCCCCCGGTCCGGAACCGGCGCCGGGCTCGTCCTCGAACAGGTCGCCGAACGGGACCGCGTCCTCGTCGGGTTCCTCCTCCGGCTGCACCTCGACCAGGCCGAGCCGCATACCGGCTTCCCGCAGGCGGCGCGGGATCGCGTTGACCGGGGTCGCGGTGGTGACCAGCAGCCCGAAGAAGGACAGCAGCGCCAGCAGGGCGACCGCCAGCGGGGCGCCCACGGTGTAGCGCAGCGGTGCGGAGGCCGCCCAGCCGATGAGTCCTCCCGCGTCCCGGATGGCGTCGGCGCCCTGGCCCCGGCCGGGCGAGCCGCAGCCGATGTGCACCAGGCCGAGCACCCCCACGGCGAGCGTGGACAGCCCGATCACGATCCGCCCGTTGGCGTCGGACTGCTGAGGGTGGCGCATCAGGCGCCACACGACGGCCCCGAGGAGGACGGGCACCAGCAGGTCCAGCCGGCCGAACAGCCCGGTGATCAGTATCTCGACCAGGTCGCCCACCGGGCCGCGCAGATCGGACCAGGTGCCGGTGGCGACGACCAGGGCGAGGCCGAACAGCAGCAGCGCCAGCCCGTCCTTGCGGTGCGCCGGGTCGAGACCGCGCGCGCCCCGGCCCACGCCACGGAAGAGCGCGCCGACGGTGTGCGCGAGGCCGAGCCACAGCGCCCGGGTGAGCCGGTAGACGCCCCCGGTCGGCGAAGGCGCGGGCTTGGGCGCGGGCTTGGCGGGAGCCGCCTTCTTGGCCGGGGCCTTCTTGGCGGGTGCCTTCTTCGCCGCCGGCTGCCTGGTGGCGGCCTTCTTCGCCGCGGGCTTGGCCGCAGGTTTGGCGGCAGCCTTCTTCGCGGTGCCGGACGTACGTGGGGCCATGGTGCGAGGTTACCGTTCCGTCCCGGGCGCGACACCCGTGGCCACAGATACGCCCGTTCGTGTCGCGCCCCGGACACACCAAGGGTGACGAGGTGTCAAAGAGCCAACCGTGGTCACTCTTGCGAGGGGATCTTTTTGTCGCCGGAGCCGGTGCCCGGCTCCAGCGCGTCCAGCGCACGGCGCAGTCCGGTCAGTTTGCGCTCCAGATGGGCGGCGGTCGCCACCGCCGCCGCGTCCGCCGACTCGTCCAGCTGCTTGGAGAGCGCTTCCGCCTGCTCCTCGACCGCCGCCAGCCGCGCGGACAGCTCGGCGAGCAGACCCACCGGCTCCTTGGCGCCGTTGGCACCCTGCCGGGCGCCCTGCTCCAGTTGCAGGCGCAGCAGGGCGGCCTGCTCCCGCAGCTGGCAGTTCTTCATGTAGAGCTCGACGAAGACCGAGACCTTGGCCCGCAGCACCCACGGGTCGAAGGGCTTGGAGATGTAGTCGACCGCGCCGGCCGCGTAGCCGCGGAAGGTGTGGTGCGGACCGTGGTTGATCGCCGTGAGGAAGATGATCGGGATGTCCCGTGTGCGCTCCCGGCGCTTGATGTGCGCCGCGGTCTCGAACCCGTCCATGCCCGGCATCTGGACATCGAGCAGGATCACCGCGAAGTCGTCGGTGAGCAGCGCCTTGAGCGCTTCCTCCCCGGACGATGCCCGTACCAGTGTCTGATCGAGCGCGGAGAGGATGGCCTCCAGCGCCAGCAGATTCTCCGGCCGGTCATCGACCAGGAGGATCTTGGCCTTCTGTACCATGGCCCGCCCTCCTCGTCCCGGCACTGCACCGGGTGCCGCCCCCATGGACGACTCCTGACCGCCGTCCGTCCTTGTGCCGGTCATGGTAGCCGCACCCCGCTGTCCGCCACACCCTGTCACCGCCATGTCACTGTGCACGTAGCAGAAACGCAAGCGGGGACCAGAAGGTTCCCTGTTTCCCGCACCCTCACACCTCCGCGAGCACTCCGTGTCATGACCCGAGCCGGTCGCCCCGCCGCGGTGACCGCCGCGAGGCGGCCACCGCGTCCGTCGTCCGGCGCTCCGTCACCCGACACTCCGTCACCGCGCGTGCATCCACTGCTCCATCACCGCGAGAAGGTGGTCGGTGTCCACCGGCTTGGCGACATAGTCGGACGCACCCGACTCGATGCTCTTCTCCCGGTCGCCCTTCATCGCCTTCGCCGTGAGGGCGATGATCGGCAGCCCCGCGAACTGCGGCATCCTGCGGATCGCCGCCGTCGTCGCGTAGCCGTCCATCTCCGGCATCATGATGTCCATCAGGACGACCGCGACGTCGTCGTGCTGCTCCAGCACCTCGATGCCCTCCCGGCCGTTCTCGGCGTACAGCACCGTGAGCCCGTGCTGCTCCAGCACGCTGGTGAGGGCGAAGACATTGCGGATGTCGTCGTCGACGATGAGCACCTTCTCGCCGCTGAAACCACCCGCGAAACCGGTGTACGCGTCGCTGTGCGCACCGTCGACCCACGACTCGGCCGGCGGCAGCTGCCGGTCCGGCTGCCCCGTGGCCGCCATGGGCCGCTCGGAGAGGGTCGACCGGCGGCGCAGCCGCGCCAGGCTGCTGCCCGCCCCGCCGCGGCGCCCGCCGGTGTGCGCGGGGGCCGTGCCGCGCAGCGGCTCGGCGTACCCCTCCGGCTCGGCGAAGGCCTCGCCCGGCGGCAGTTGCGCGTAGCCGTGCGGCGGCAGTTCACCGCTGTTCAGCGGCAGGTAGAGGGTGAACGTCGAGCCGCGGCCGGGCTGGCTGTCGGCGTGGATCTCGCCGCCGAGCAGCCGCGCGATCTCCCGGCTGATGGACAGTCCCAGGCCCGTGCCGCCGTACTTGCGGCTGGTGGTGCCGTCGGCCTGCTTGAACGCCTCGAAGATGACCCGCATCTTGCTGGCCGCGATGCCGATCCCGGTGTCGGTGACCGAGAAGGCGATCAGCGGCTCGTCCGGGGCGCGCAGCGAACCGGACTCCAGCAACTGCTCCCGGATCGCCTGCGGCGCCTCCGGTCCGGCCGGGCGGATCACCAGCTCCACCGAGCCGCTGTCGGTGAACTTCACGGCGTTGGACAGCAGGTTGCGCAGCACCTGGAGCAGCCGCTGCTCGTCGGTGTGCAGCGTCGCGGGCAGCTCCGGGGAGACCCGGACGGAGAAGTCCAGGCCCTTCTCGGCGGTCAGCGGCCGGAAGGTCGCCTCGACGTAGTCCACGAGCTGCACGAGCGCGATCCGGGTCGGGCTGACGTCCATCTTGCCCGCCTCGACCTTGGACAGATCGAGGATGTCGTTGATCAGCTGGAGCAGGTCGGAGCCCGCGCCGTGGATCGTCTCGGCGAACTCGACCTGCTTCGGCGACAGATTGCCCTCGGCGTTGTCCGCGAGCAGCTTGGCCAGGATGAGCAGCGAGTTGAGCGGCGTGCGCAACTCGTGCGACATGTTGGCGAGGAACTCGGACTTGTAGCGCATGGAGACCGCGAGCTGTTCCGCGCGCTCCTCCAGCACCTGGCGGGCGTCCTCGATCTCGGTGTTCTTCACCTCGATGTCGCGGTTCTGGCGGGCCAGCAGCTCGGCCTTCTCCTCCAGCTCGGTGTTGGAGATCTGCAGCTGCTTCTGCCGGTTCTCCAGCTCCGCCGAGCGCTCCCGCAGCTGCTCGGTCAGCTCCTGGGACTGCTTGAGCAGGTACTCGGTCTTGGTGTTGACGCTGATGGTGTTGACGCTCACCGCGATCATGTCGGTGATCTGGCCGAGGAAGTCCTTCTGGATCTGCGTGAACGGCTGGAACGAGGCCAGCTCGATCACCCCGAGCACCCGGTCCTCGAACAGCACCGGCAGCACGATGACATGCGCCGGCGGTGCCTCGCCGAGCCCGGAGGAGATCCGCAGATAGCCCGGCGGCACGTTCTCCACCAGGATGCTGCGCTTCTCCACCGCGGCCGTGCCGATCAGGCCCTCGCCGGGCAGGAAGACGGTGGGCATCGTCCGCGGGGAGAAGCCGTAGCTGCCGATCAGGCGCAGCTCGTACTCCTCGATGATGTCCTCGGTGGCCGGCTCCTCCGCGAGGAAGAACGCGCCGTGCTGGGCCGCGACGACCGGCGTCAGCTCGCTCATGATGAGCCCGCCGACGTCGTTGAGGTCCCGGCGGCCCTGCATCAGACCGGAGATGCGGGCGAGGTTGCCCTTCAGCCAGTCCTGCTCCTTGTTGGCGAGGGTGGTCTCGCGGAGCCTGACGATCATGGTGTTGATGTAGTCCTGGAGCTCCAGGATCTCGCCGGCCGCGTCCACGTCCGTGCGGATGTTGAGGTCGCCGCGGGTCACCGCGGTCGCGACCTGGGCGATGTTGCGCACCTGACGGGTGAGGTTGTTGGCCATCAGGTTGACGGACTCGGTGAGGTCCTTCCAGATGCCCGAGACGCCCGGCACACGCGCCTGGCCGCCGAGGCGGCCCTCGGTACCCACCTCGCGGGCGACGCGGGTGACCTCGTCACCGAAGGCGGAGAGCTGGTCGACCATCGTGTTGATGGTGGTCTTGAGCTCCAGGATCTCGCCGTGCGCGTCGACGTCGATCTTCTTGGACAGGTCGCCGCGGGCCACCGCCGTGGTGACCATGGCGATGTTGCGGACCTGGCCGGTCAGGTTGGACGCCATGTTGTTCACGGACTCGGTCAGGTCCTTCCACGAGCCGGAGACTCCCGGCACGCGGGCCTGACCGCCGAGGATGCCGTCGGTGCCCACCTCGCGGGCCACACGCGTCACCTCGTCACCGAAGGCCGACAGCGTGTCGACCATCGTGTTGATCGTCTCGGCGAGCTGGGCGACCTCGCCGCGCGCCTCGACCGTGATCTTCTTGGTGAGGTCGCCATTGGCGACCGCCGTCGCGACGGAGGAGATCGAACGCACCTGACCGGTCAGGTTGTTGGCCATCAGGTTGACGTTGTCGGTGAGGTCCTTCCAGATGCCCGAGACGTCCCGCACGCGGGCCTGACCGCCGAGGATGCCGTCGGTGCCCACCTCGCGGGCCACACGCGTCACCTCGTCGGCGAAGGCGGACAGCGTGTCGACCATGGTGTTGACGGTCGTCACCAGGGCCAGGATCTCGCCCTTGGCGTCGACGGTGATCTTCTTCGACAGATCGCCCTGCGCGACCGCCGTGGTGACCTCGGCGATGTTGCGCACCTGCATGGTCAGGTTGTTCGCCATGAAGTTGACGGACTGCGTCAGGTCCTTCCAGGTGCCCGACACGCCCTTGACCTCGGCCTGGCCGCCCAGGATGCCGTCGGTGCCCACCTCGCGGGCGACCCGGGTCACCTGCTCGGCGAACGCCGAGAGCTGGTCGACCATCGTGTTGAGGACGTTCTTGAGCTCCAGGATCTCGCCGCGCGCGTCCACGTCGATCTTCTGCGACAGGTCACCGCGGGCCACCGCGGTGGCGACCTGGGCGATGTTGCGCACCTGGGCGGTGAGGTTGCCGGCCATGCCGTTCACCGAGTCCGTCAGGTCGCGCCACACACCGGCCACGCCGGGCACCTGTGCCTGGCCGCCGAGCCGGCCCTCGGTGCCCACCTCGCGGGCCACCCGGGTCACCTGCTCGGCGAACGCCGAGAGCTGGTCCACCATCGTGTTGATGGTGTTCTTCAGCTCCAGGATCTCGCCGCGCGCGTCCACGTCGACCTTCTGCGACAGGTCACCGCGGGCCACGGCCGTCGTCACCTGGGCGATCTGGCGGACCTGAGAGGTCAGGTTGCCCGCCATGAAGTTGACGGAGTCCGTCAGCTCCTTCCACACGCCGCTCACGCCGTCGACCCGCGCCTGGCCGCCGAGCCGGCCCTCGGTGCCCACGTCGCGCGCCATGCGCGTGACCTGGTTGGCGAAGGAGGACAGCTGGTCGACCATCCGGTTCACGGTGTTCTTCAGCTCCAGCATCTCGCCGGAGACGTCCACCGTGACCTTCTGCGACAGGTCGCCGTTGGCGACCGCGGTGGTCACCTGGGCGATGTTGCGCACCTGGCCGGTGAGGTTGCGGAACGCGGTGTTCACCGAATCCGTCAGGTCCTTCCACAGACCCGCCGCGCCCGGCACCTGCGCCTGCCCGCCCAGCTCACCCTCGACACCGACCTCCCGGGCCACCCGGGTCACCTCGGCGCCGAAGGCCGACAGCTGGTCGACCATGGTGTTGACGGTGTTCTTCAGCTCCAGCATCTCGCCGGAGACGACCACGGTGACCTTCTGCGACAGGTCGCCGTTGGCGACCGCCGTGGTCACCTGCGCGATGTCACGCACCTGACCGGTCAGGTTGCGGAAGGCCATGTTCACCGAGTCGGTGAGGTCCTTCCAGATGCCCGCGGCGCCCGGCACCTGCGCCTGCCCGCCGAGCCGGCCCTGCGCGCCGACCTCGCCGGCGACACGCGTCACCTCGTCGGCGAAGGTGCGCAGCGTCTCGGTCATCGCGTTCACGGTCTCGGCGAGCTGCGCGACCTCGCCGCGCGCGCCGATGGTGATCTTCTGCGACAGGTCGCCGTTGGCGACCGCCGTCGTGACCTGCGCGATGTCGCGCACCTGGGCCGTCAGATTGCCGGCCATCAGGTTGACGGAGTCGGTCAGGTCCTTCCACACGCCGTCGACGCCGGCCACCTTGGCCTGGCCGCCCAGCTGGCCCTCGGTGCCCACCTCGCGGGCCACACGCGTCACCTCGGACGCGAAGGAGGACAGCTGGTCCACCATCGTGTTGACGGTGTTCTTCAGCTCCAGCATCTCGCCGGCCACATGGACGGTGACCTTGCGCGACAGATCGCCCTTGGCGACCGCCGTGGTCACCAGCGCGATGTCGCGCACCTGCGCCGTCAGCCGGGAGGCCATGGTGTTGACCGAGTCGGTGAGGTCCTTCCAGGAGCCGGCCATGCCGCGCACCCTGGCCTGCCCGCCGAGCTTGCCCTCGGTGCCGACCTCGCTGGCCACCCGGGTCACCTCGTCGGTGAACGTGGACAGCTGGTCGACCAGCCCGTTGACCGTGCGGCCCACCTTGAGGAACTCGCCGCGCAGCGGGTGCGCGGCGCCGTCCGGCCCCTGCGAGCGCAGTTCCATGCGCTGCTCCAGGTCGCCCTCGGCGACCGCCGACAGCACGCGGCCGACCTCGGACATGGGACGTACGAGATCGTCCACCAGCGCGTTGGAGGCGTCGATGGCGGCCGCCCACGAGCCCTCGCACGCCCCCGTCTCCAGGCGCTCCGCGAGCTTGCCCTCCCGGCCGACCACCCGGCGGACCCGGGCGAGCTCACCGGTCAGGTGCTGGTTGCGGTCGGCGACCTCGTTGAACACGGCGGCGATCTCCGCCATGACGCTGTCGCCCGTGACCGTGAGCCGCTTGCGGAAGTTGCCGTCCCGCATCGACTCCAGCGCCGACAGCAATCTGTGCAGTGCGGCCGAATCCACCTCGACGGTCCCGTTGCCGCGCGAGCGCGCCTGCTTCACCCGTGCGGAACCACCCCGCTTCGCCGCGGGTGCCGCGCCGCCTCGCGCCGATGCGCCAGACTCCACCGTGTCCCTCCCGGAGGGTCGACCGAACTGCATGTGCCTGGTTCAGGCATGCCCAGTGTTTCACCATGCCCGCACCCGGCCATAACAGTTCGGCAGCATCGCATATGACCGTCGCCACGATCGGGGCAGGAACACCCCCAACCGGCACACGCGTGGTCGCCAGGGGTAAGTAACCTGGCATGCGGTTGCCCACCTTGGGCCGGGCGTACACCTCGAAGTGGGGGCCGGTGGTGACAGTACAGCGAACGACAAATGGTGACGTCCCCGGACAAACAAGGAGATCTGTGATCACGGCGCGCGCAGCGGCCACCTTCGAACCGGTGGGGCGCTCGGTCGCCACCGCACGCGCATTCGTCCGCGACACCCTCCAGGGCTGGGGCTTCGCCGAGGTCGTCGACGACGCCGTCGTCCTCACCAGCGAGCTGGTCACCAACGCCGTGGTGCACGCGGGCACCGCGGCCGACGTCCAATGCCTGCGCTACGAATCCGCCGTGCGCATCGAGGTCGCCGACCGCTACCCCGAGCGCGAGCTTCCGCTGCACGACGCGAAGAAGCAGATCCACCCCGACCACGAGGGCGGCCGCGGCCTGCTCCTGTGCTCGGCCCTGGCCTCCCGCTGGGGTGTGGAGTACACCCCCGCCAACAAGCACGTCTGGTTCCACCTGGACGTGCCCCAGCGCCCCGCGGGCACCCGCGCCGCCGGACCGGCCCTCCCGGCCTCGGCGCTGCCGCTCGCCGACGAGCAGGTCCGCGTCGCCGTCGTCCAGGTCGACCGCGGCGGCATCATCACCCGCTGGAACCAGGACGCCGCCGAACTCTTCGGCCACCCCGACGAGCAGATCGTGGGCAAGCCGCTCGGCGATCTCGCCGCCTGGCCGCAGACCCCCGGCACCGGCCACGGCATCGCCGAGGCGCTGCTGCTCTCCCGCTGGGAGGGCAGTTACGGCGTCCGCGGCGCCGACGGCCGCATCATGCCGGTGTACGGCACGCACCTGCGCGTCCGCGACACCTCCGGCGAGCCCTCGACCGTCTGCCTGCTGGTGCGCGAGGACGCCCGCGCCGTGCTGCAGAACCCCGGCCGCCCCGTGCTGTCCGCCGATGGCGGCATGGACCGCGGCAAGGCCGCCGACCCCTTCGAGTCGTTCATCGGCTCCCCCCCGCCCGACGACCTCGACGGCCTGCTCCAGCGCACCGTGGAACGCGCCCGCGACATGCTCGACGGCGACGCCGCCTACCTGCTCCTGGCCACCGACGACGAGACCGAGCTGGAGGTACGCGCCTCCACCGGCCTCCCCTCGGCCCGTCAGCGCTTCGCCCGCGTCCCCGTCGAGGCCGGCACCGGCCGCTACGGCAGCGCGCGTATGCCGGCCGTCCACGAGGACCTGACGGCCGTTCCCGGCGCCGTCCCGCTGCTCGCCGGCACCGGCATGCGCTCCGTCATCACCGTGCCCCTCAAGGTCGAGGGACGCCTCACCGGATCGCTCGGCGTCGCCGCCGAGACCCCCGGCCGCTACAGCAACGAGGAGGCACTGCGGCTCCAGTTCGCCGCGGACCGCATCGCCCTCGCCGTCGAAAGCGCCCGTCTCACCGAGCTGGAACGCCTGCGCCGGGGCTCGCTGTCCTTCCTCGTCGAGGCCTCCGACCTGCTGGCCGGCACCCTGGAACGCGACCAGACCCTCGCGCTCATGGCCCAGATGACCGTGCCCACGCTGGCCAGTTGGTGCGCCGTCTACACCATCGCCGACCAGGCCTCCGAGCCCGAACTCGCCTTCGTCCTCCACGAGGACGAGGACCGCATCGACGGCATCAAGGCACTGCTCTCCCGCGTCGCCCCGCCCCAGCCCGACCCGACCCCCGGGGCCCGCGTCTGGACCGCACCCGCCGACGCCGCCCATTCCACGGCCCTGCGCGCCTCCCTGCGCAGCCTCGGCCTCGGCTCGGCCGGACGCCCCGCCACCGGCCCCGGGACGGCCCTGGCGACCGCCGCTGCGGTCGGCGGCGAGACCGTCGTGCTGCCCCTGGTGGCCCGCAACCGCGTCATCGGCATGCTGACCCTCGGCAAGGCCGCCGACGAGCGCTTCCGCCAGGAGATCCTGGAACTCGCCGAGGACCTCTCCCGCCGGGCCGCCCTCGCCCTGGACAACGCCCGCCTCTACAGCGAGCGCACCGCCATCAGCCAGTCCCTCCAGCGCAGCCTGCTGCCACCCGGGCTGCCCGACATCCCCGGCGTCGAGGTCGAGGTCGTCTACCGCGCCGCCGGCGAGGGCAACGAGGTCGGCGGCGACTTCTACGACGTCTTCCCGATCCGCGACGGCTGCTGGGGCTTCGCCATCGGCGACGTCTGCGGCACCGGCCCGGAGGCCGCGGCGGTCACCGGCCTCGCCCGGCACGCGCTGCGCCTGCTCGCCCGCGAGGGCTTCAGCGGCCCCTCCGTCCTGGAACGCCTCAACGCGGCCATCCTCGACGAGGGTTCCCGCAGCCGCTTCCTGACCCTCCTGTACGGGGAGCTGTGGCCCCAGGCCGACGGCAGCGCCGAGTTGAAGGTCGTCTGCGCCGGCCACCCCCTGCCGCTGCGCCTGCGGCAGACCGGCGTGGTCGAGCCCGCGGCGGAGCCGCAGCCCCTGCTCGGCGTCATCGAGGACCTCGAACTCGTCGAGCAGAACGTCACCCTCGCGCCCGGGGACGTCCTGCTCTGTGTCACCGACGGGGTCACCGAGCGCCGTGAGGGCACCCGCATGCTCGGTGACGACGGCCTCGCGGACGTCCTCGCCACCTGTACCGGTCTCACCGCCGGCGCCGTCGCCGCCCGCATCCAGCGCGCGGTGGAGCGCTTCGCCTCCGACGCGCCCTCCGACGACATGGCCATTCTCGCCATGCGCGTTCCGGAGCTGCCCGCATAGCACGCCCCCGCAGTTGAGGGCATATGAAAAAGGCCCCCGCCGAATGGCGGGGGCCTTCTTTCTCTGAGCCCCAATACGGAATCGAACCGTAGACCTTCTCCTTACCATGGAGACGCTCTGCCGACTGAGCTATTGGGGCGCGCCGACGTGCAGGATCTTAACCCATGAGGCGCCGGGTTCGGAAATCCGTCCGGCGAACGCTCAGAGCAGTCCGCCGAGCGTGTTGCAGGCCTCGGCCATCCGCTTCAACTCGTTCTCCGTGAGCCCCGGGTGGACCGGCAGCGACAGCGTCTCGCCGGACGCCGCCTCGGTCCGCGGCAGGAAGGAATGCGACCGGTACTTCGGCAGCCGGTGCACCGGGGTCGGGATGCTCACGTCCGCCCGCACGCCGCGGGACGCCAGCGCCATCGCGAACGCGTCCCGGTCGGGGCGCCCGTTGCCCGGTATGCGCACCGTGTAGCGGTGGTACACGTGGTGCGCGCCCGGCTCGACGTACGGCACGAGCACGCCCGTCAGGGCGGAGTCCAGGTACCGGCAGTGTGCCCGCTGCCGGGCGACCGAGCCCTCCAGCTTGCGCAGCGCCGCCCGCCCGCCGGCGGCCCTGTTCTCGGCCAGCCGCGCCGCCGCATGGGCGCCGTCCCTCAAGCGCTTGACGCCGGCGGCCAGTTCGGGGTGCTCCGTGGTCACCATGGCCCCCTCCGCCAGCGCGAAGACGCTCAACGCGCCGTACGTGCCGACCATGCGGCCCGCCAGTGTCGCGGCCTGCGCCTGGGTGGCGTCCTCGACGATCGCCAGGCCGTGCCGCGCCGCCAGGTCCGCGAGCTGGTCGACGGCCGCGGGGTGCCCGAAGAGGTGTACCGGGAGTATCGCCACCGTAAGCGGCGTGATCGCCGCCGCGACGGCTTCCGGGTCCAGACAGAACGTCAGCGGGTCGATGTCCGCGAACACCGGTACCGCGCCGACCAGCCGCACCGCGTCCGCGGTCTCCACCGGGGCGAAGGACGGGAGGATCACTTCCTCGCCGGCACTGATACCCAGCGACAGCAGCGCGAGGTGAAGGGCGGAGGTCGCGGAATCGACCGCGACGGTATGGCGATCGTCCACCGCCGAGGAGAACTCGTCCTCCAGCGCCGCGACTTCAGCACCCTGTTCCAGGAACTGCTGCATCAGGCTCACCTCCACTTGCCCGTCATCGTCAGGATTACCGTGACCGGTGAGGAGCCGCTGAGCTGAACATGAACAACGGGTGTTGGGCAAACAAATAGCCGTGGCCCCCGCCCGCAGTGCCGGGGGCCGGGTGTATTATTTTTGGGGGGGGGGCGACTCGCCCCCACGGGACCCCCACCCGTACCAACCGCGCGGAAAAGCTTTTGTTGCGGGGTGGTAAATT